>JBELMF010000122.1:0-11126 GCA_042096015.1 Sphingomonas sp. | reverse complement strand
GCAGGACATCAGCCACGCCACCCATCTCTCGGTGGTCGACGCGCTCGCCTTCTTCACCGACCTCCCCGAACACCTCAATCCGCAGCAGCGCGCCATCGCCGAGCGGATCCTGAAGGAGATCGTCGAGCGCCTCGGCTTCCTCAACAACGTCGGCCTCGATTACCTCAACCTAGACCGCACCTCCGGCACCCTGTCGGGCGGCGAGAGCCAGCGCATCCGCCTCGCCTCGCAGATCGGCAGCGGCCTCTCCGGCGTCCTCTACGTCCTCGACGAGCCCTCGATCGGCCTGCATCAGCGCGACAACGACATGCTGCTCGCCACGCTGCGCCGCCTGCGCGATCTCGGCAACACCGTGCTCGTCGTCGAGCATGACGAGGATGCGATCCGCACCGCCGATTACGTCATCGACATGGGCCCCGGCGCCGGCGTCCACGGCGGCCAGATCGTGGCGCAGGGCAATCTCAAGCAGCTGCTCAAGTCCAAGACCAGCATCACCGCCGATTACCTCAACGGCACCCGCGAAGTCCCCGTGCCCGCCAAGCGCCGCAAGGGCTCGGGCAAGAAGCTCACCGTCCACAACGCCACCGCCAACAATCTGACGGGCGTCACCGCGTCGATCCCGCTCGGCACCTTCACCTGCATCACCGGCGTCTCGGGCTCGGGCAAGTCCAGCTTCACGATCGACACGCTCTACGCCGCCGCCGCCCGCGCGCTCAACGGCGCGCGCATCCTCGCCGGCAAGCACGACAAGGTCACCGGGCTGCAGCATCTCGACAAGGTGATCGACATCGACCAGTCGCCGATCGGCCGCACCCCGCGCTCGAACCCGGCGACCTACACCGGCGCCTTCACCCAGATCCGCGACTGGTTCGCCGGCCTGCCCGAGGCGCAGGCGCGCGGCTACAAGCCCGGCCGCTTCTCGTTCAACGTCAAGGGCGGCCGCTGCGAGGCGTGCCAGGGCGACGGCCTGCTCAAGATCGAGATGCACTTCCTCCCCGACGTCTACGTCACCTGCGACGTGTGCCACGGCGCGCGCTACAATCGCGAGACGCTGGAGGTGAAGTTCAAGGGCCACAGCATCGCCGACGTGCTCGACATGACGGTCGAGGACGCCGCGGAGTTCTTCAAGGCGGTGCCGCCGATCCGCGACAAGATGGCGATGCTGGTCGAGGTGGGCCTGGGCTACGTCAAGGTCGGCCAGCAGGCGACGACGCTCTCGGGCGGCGAGGCGCAGCGCGTCAAGCTCGCCAAGGAACTCGCCCGCCGCGCCACCGGCAACACGCTCTACATCCTCGACGAACCGACCACCGGCCTCCATTTCGAGGACGTCCGCAAATTGCTCGAAGTGCTCCACGCGCTCGTCGAGCAGGGCAACACGGTGGTGGTGATCGAGCATAACCTGGACGTCATCAAGACCGCCGACTGGGTGCTGGACCTCGGGCCCGAAGGCGGCGTCAAGGGCGGCGAGATCGTCGCCGAAGGCACGCCGGAGGTTGTGGCGCAGGAACCGCGGAGCTTCACGGGGAAGTATCTGGCGCCGTTGTTGGGGAAGCGGGAGGCGGTGGCGGCGGAGTGAGCATCTTCCGGCCCGAGTTCGAAGCTGCTCTCCTGGTCTTCGCTCGCGTCAGTGAGGCGGTTGCCGCGCGGGGTTTCGCGAAGCCTATCTTGGTTGGCGGCGCCGCGGCGGAGCTTTACTCACGAAGCACGATCGCAACCGGGGATTTCGACGTCGTTACCGGGCGTCAGGACGTGTTTGAAGATGCCCTGAGAGATCATGGCTTCACTCGTGTTGCCGGGCCTGGTCATTTGCCGATGGGTTGGATCCATCCCGACCTTAAACTCGGATTTGAGGTCGTGGGTTCGTCGCTCCTCGATGGAAATGCAGAGGGTGATCGCGTCCTATTGATCGATGCCTCTGCAGAGGACCAGTTCGCTGTGATAGCGATCGAGGACTTGATTGCTGACCGCATGGGCCAATATGCGTCGGGTACGGCGGCGGACATGCTCGAACAGGCGCGAACGCTGTTCAGTCTTTATCAAGACGCCGATGTCAGGTATCTAGAGCGCAGGATTCGAGAAGAGACCTCAGGCGACTATGGCCTTGCAGACGTCCAGCGATAACAGACAATCGATCTCGCTCGCCGCGTTCGGGCAGGATGTGGCCCGGCGTGTCGCAGCCGCTGGCTATCCTGAAATGCCGCGCAATGCCGGCAATAGGCGCACGAAAAGCAAGCGCGCGATGCTTGCTGCATTGGAAGAAATAGGCGCTTCCTGGTAGGTTGGCAGCTCGTTGGATATCTCTCCATCGAAGCCTCCTGCTGACTGGCCCGGCCCGCGGATCGATCATGCGGCATTCGCGGCGAAGCTCGAGGAGCGACGCCGCGCTGCGGGCCAACCTCAAATGCCGCGCAATGATGGCGCGCGCCGCACCGAAAGCAAGCGCGCGCTGCTGAAGGCGATCGAGGATACCCGCGAACGCTGGTGAGGTCAGCTTATCGGCAAGCGCGATCTACAGGTGCGCTTTCCAATGGGCTTCGGAAACAATGGTGATCGGCACACCATCTTCTCGCATATCCACGGCCTTGATGATCTTGGTACCGAAGGATGAGTGCTTCCAGCTTTCCGTGGCATAATCGCCGATCACCAGCACGTTCGTACGCTTGGTCAGGCTGCCGCATTCGCCGCCGCGCTCCACGATCGCGGACTCGCATTCACGCCGACCGCCGAAACCGAATGTGCCCGTGAAGCAATATCTTCTGCCCGAGAAGATCAGCGTCGGCGCCGGATCGCACAGGGGCAACGTGCTCGGCTTCATGACCTCGCCCAGCTCGAAGTCTCGGTTAGAAAAGCTGTTTAGGGTATCCAGAAGATCGCGACATTCGTCCTCATCAGCGATCCCGTCCGCCATCACCGAATTGATTCGAGCGTACAGATTTCGCACCAGCGGCTGGTCGCTGATGGCCATATTCGCTGCGAGCCATTTCTGCAGAAATTCGACTTCGCCCTGATTAATCGCGCCGTCAGCCGCAACCCCTCGGGCCAATCCGACCAGTTCATCTATCTGCCGCGACGTAATCCGGTCGCCGCCAAGCTGATTATAGCGTTCTTCTTCGGTCATTCTGCTCCCCCTTAAGGGAAGACTGCCGCTTCATCCGTCTGGAGGCAAGGATCTTCGATCGCAAGCAATTGAAGTTTCGCCTACAACCCCACCGCCTTCCGCAGCGCCTCGTTCATCCGCGCCTGCCACCCCGGCCCGCCCTCGCGAAACTTCTCGATCACGTCGGGATCGAGCCGCAGCGTCACCTGCCGCTTCGCCGCATCGCGCAGCGGCGGGCGGCCGCGCACTACGCCGTTCGGGCCGAGATAGCCCGTCGCCGGCCGCACGACCTTCCCGCCGATCGAGAATTGGGCCGTCTCGAACATGTCGTCGGTCCACTCCGGGGCATCATCGGGATCAATCCAGTCGGTCCCGGTATCGGGCTTGCTCGCGGTCATTGGCTTTCCTCATCGAAATGATGCGTCGTCCGGTACGGGTGGCGGTCCACACGATCACGACCATGCATTCCTTCAGCAGCCCGAAGGTGACGAACCGCGGCTCCGGATAATCGAACCGCTCGTCCGCCTGCGTGTATTCCGGTCCCGCAAACACCTGCGGCGCCTCGGCGAAATCCAGCCCACGTTCACGCAGCGTCCTGGCACGCTTGTCCGGGTCGAAGCTGATCTCCACCCTGACATTATGTAACTACCAATTACAGCCAAGCAATGCGCAAGCGCCATTCCGGTGCAGATCGGTTCGCCATGGGGACAGCGCCGCAAGGCAACGTGCCTCGCCCCCAAACCGGAACCCTCCGCCCGCACTCCCGTTGCCCTCGACAAGCACCCTCGATCGCGGGAGTTTTAACATGGATTACAAGAAGTTCGGCCTGGGCCTCGGCATTTTCTCGATCGCGCTCGGCGTGGCGGAGCTGGTCGCCGCGCGGCGCATCACCCGCACGCTCGATGCGGAGGGGCATGAGACGCTCGTCAAAGCGTTCGGCGCGCGCGAATTGCTCGCCGGCGCCAATCTGCTCGCCGCCCCCGCCGTCGCCACCAACGTGTGGAATCGCGCCGCCGGCGACGTGATGGACATCGCCGCCGCCGGTGCCGCGGTCCGCAACAGCCCGGGCAACCGCGCCGCCTGGGGCACGCTCGCCTTTGTCGTCGGCGCGCTGGCGCTCGATCTCTGGGTCGCGCGCGGGCTCGATCAGCAGACCGGCAAGACCTTCCCGGTGCGCGAGGGGCTGCTGGCGACCTGAGCCACGCGCGCGCACCGTCCGAACACCGGGCCTAACGTCGGCCCGCGCCCGCTCGGACTGTCCTACAGCCCCCGCCTTGCGATAAATATCCGTCCCGCTCAGTCAGGCAGGACGAACCCATGCTTCACGCCATCACCCCCGCCCTCACAGGCGCGCCGATCAGCGACACACAGGCTGATGCCATCCGCCACTGGCAGGCCTTGCTCGACGCCCGCCTCCTCGGCAGCCGCCCCGAAACCCCGCCCGCCGTCGCCGCCAACCGCGCCCCCACCGACGCGCTGTTCCGCACCATCGCGCACGATCGCCGGCGGCGGGAATGGGCGGCGCTCGCCTGACGCTCGCCCGCACCCCGGCGGCGGGACCCCATCGAAGTAGTACTTCGATGGGCCCCAAGGCCGGGGCCCAGTTGGGAAGGCCGAGGTAACGGAGCGTAGCGTCCGCCAAGGCAACGTCTCGTAACTGGGCCCCGGCCTACGCCGGGGAACAGCAGAAGAACGTAACACAGGGAGAGCCCACCGATGATCCCCCGAGCGACCCTCTTCGACGCGACCCCGCCCACCCCGCCCGCACCCGCCATCCCGCACGAAACCTTCCTCCCCGATCCGGACGAAGGCGCCCCGCACGTTTCCCGCCGCCAGGACGGCTGGTCCGCCGCCAACCAGCGCCGCTTCCTCGAGGCGATCGCCGAAGGGCACGGCGTCGAGGCCGCCTGCCGCTGCGTCGGCCTGTCCACCGCCTCGGCCTATGCCTTCCGCCGCACCGCGCGCGGCGCCGCCTTCGCGCTCGGCTGGCGCGCCGCCTCGCTGGTCGCGCGCGAGGCGATCGCCGAGACGCTGCTGGTCCGCGCCCTCGAGGGCCAGGTCGACACCTATGTCCGCGCCGACGGCACCAGCGTCACGCGCCACCGCCACGACAATCGCCTCGCCATGAGCCTGCTCGCCCGGCTCGATCGCCAGGTCGAGGCGGCGCCCGATGCCGACGTGAAGGCCGCCCGCCTCGTCGCGCAGGAGTTCGACGCCTATCTCGATCTCGTCACGCGGGACGAGGGCCCCGCGCGCGCCGGCCTGTTCCTCGCCCGGCGTGCCGGCGGGTTGCTGGGCGGCACGCTGCTGACCGGCGAGGACGCGGATGGCTGGGCGGCCGACACCACGGGCGCCGTCGCCGATCTCGCCCCGATCTTCGCGCTCGCCGCCGCCGATCGCCTGTCCCGCACCGGCCATGCCAGCGCCGGCGAGGTGCCGGTCGCCGATCTCGATCCGCACGCCCGCGAGACGTGGACGGCCGAGCAATGGCAGCGTGCCGAGGCCGCCGGCCTGCTCCGCCTCGCCCTTCCCGCCGAACCGGCGCCCGAGCCAGACACTGCGGCCGACGCCCCCACCGACGCCCCCGCCGACACCGCGCCCTCAACCGCACCGGCGCCTCAACTTCCTCAACTTTCGCCGGCCGAGGCGGTGTTCGGCGCGCCCGCGCATGCCCCGTGGCTCGACAAGGGACATGGCGACACCCTCGTATGGTGGTGCGAGCAGCATGACGAATGGCGCACCCGCTTTCCGCCCCCGCCCGGCTTCGAGGACTGGTCCGACTGTCCGCCCGATCACATCGATTACGAACGCGGGCTTACGGCGGCGGAGGCCGCGGCGATGGGGCCGGGCCCCGATTATCTCGCGCCCGCCACATTGGCCCCGCTGGCCGAGGGGCGCAGCGCCTATTTCGCCCATGTCGCCGCCGGGCGTGGCGCCGACTGGACCGAAGACTGGGACGATCCCGGCGCGGCGGATGATCCCGGCGAGACGCACGACGACGCCGCGGAAGGGCCCGCGCCCGCGCCGCCCGACGCCGCGGCGCCGGATGGAGTGGCGCCGGATGAAGTGGCGGGGGCCGCGGGGCTGTCGCTCCACGATCCGCCGCAGCGTTGCGAGATCGGCGATGCGCGGGGGGAAATGCTGCGCTAAGGGCGGCCGATTCTCCTCCCGGAACCGAATCAGATGTCCCCCCTCCCGCCGCTTTTCGCCGAGTTCGCGCCGCCGATCCGTCCTGCCACGCCGCTGCGCGCGGCGATCACCGCGGCCGCGCGCCGGGCCGAGCCGGAGGCGCTCGCCCCGCTGCTCGATGAGGCGACGCTGCCGGAGGCGGTGAAGGGTGAGGCGCTGCAGGTCGCCACGCGGCTGATCACCGCGCTGCGCGCGAAGCACAGGGGCGGCGGGGTCGAGGGGCTGGTGCAGGAATATGCCCTGTCCAGCCAGGAGGGCGTGGCGCTGATGTGTCTGGCGGAGGCGCTGCTGCGCATCCCCGATGCCGACACCCGCGATGCGCTGATCCGCGACAAGATCGCCGGTGGGAACTGGCGGTCGCACATGGGGGACGGCCGCTCGCTGTTCGTCAACGCCGCCACCTGGGGGCTGGTGGTGACGGGAAAGCTGACCAGCAGCGTCAACGATCGTGGGTTGGCGGCGGCGCTGACGCGGCTGATCGCCAGGGCCGGCGAGCCGGTGATCCGCCGCGGTGTCGACATGGCGATGCGGATGATGGGGGAGCAGTTCGTCACCGGCGAGACGATCGGCGAGGCCTTGAAGCGGGCGAAGCCGCTGGAGGCGCGCGGGTTCGGCTACAGCTACGACATGCTGGGCGAAGCGGCGACGACGGCGGCGGATGCGGATCGCTATTACCGCGATTATGAAACCGCGGTGCATGCGATCGGCAAGGCATCGGCCGGCCGCGGCGTCTATGCCGGCCCCGGCATCTCGATCAAATTGTCCGCCCTCCACCCCCGCTATGCCCGCGCGCAGGCGGACAGGGTGATGACGGAATTGCTCCCCAGGGTCCGCGATCTTGCACTGATCGCCAGGGCCTACGACATCGGTTTCAACATCGATGCGGAGGAAGCCGACCGCCTCGAACTGTCGCTGGATCTGCTCGAAAGCCTGGCGCTCGACCCCGAACTCGCCGGCTGGGACGGCCTCGGCTTCGTGGTGCAGGCCTATGGCAAGCGCTGCCCGTTCGTCATCGACTGGATCGTCGATCTCGCCCGTCGCTCGAACCGCCGCATCATGGTCCGCCTCGTCAAGGGCGCCTATTGGGATGCCGAGATCAAGCGCGCGCAGGTCGATGGACAGGCCGATTTCCCGGTCTATACCCGCAAGATCCACACCGACGTATCGTATCTCGCCTGCGCCCGCCGCCTGCTGGCGAACCGCGACGCCGTGTTCCCCCAGTTCGCCACCCACAATGCGCAGACGCTGGCGACGATCTACGCCCTCGCCGGCCCCGAGTTCACGCTTGGCGACTATGAATTTCAATGCCTCCACGGCATGGGCGAGCCGCTCTATGACGAGGTCGTCGGCGCCGACAAGCTGAACCGCCCCTGCCGCATCTACGCCCCGGTCGGCACGCACGAGACGCTGCTCGCCTATCTCGTCCGCCGCCTGCTCGAGAACGGCGCCAATTCCTCCTTCGTCAACCGCATCGCCGATCCCGAGGTGTCAATTGCCGATCTCGTCGCTGATCCGGTGGCGGTGGTCCGCGTCGCCGACATCCCCGGCCAGAAGCACGCCTCGATCGCCCTCCCCGCCGATCTCTACCCCCGCCGCCGCAACTCGGAAGGGCTGGACCTCGCCGACGAACGCGTCCTCGCCGCGCTCGCAGAGACGATGCAGGCCGGCGCCCACGCGCAGTGGCTCGCGGCGCCCGCCAGCGGCGAAGGCACCGCCCGCCTCGTCCTCAACCCCGCCGACCACCGCGACACCGTCGGAACGGTGGTGGAGGTAACGCCCGACCAGGCCACCGCCGCCGCCCGCACCGCCGCAACCGCCGCCCTCGCCTGGGCCGCCGTCCCGCCGGCGGAGCGCGCCGCGATCCTCGATCGCGCCGCCGACACGATGCAGGCGCGCATGCCCGAGCTGATCGGCCTCATCGTCCGCGAGGCCGGCAAGTCGATCCCCAACGCCATCGGCGAGGTGCGCGAGGCGATCGACTTCCTGCGCTATTACGCCGACCAGGCCCGCCGCAGCTTCGGCCCCGCGCATCGTCCGCTCGGGGCCGTCACCTGCATCAGCCCGTGGAACTTCCCGCTCGCGATCTTCACCGGCCAGGTCGCCGCCGCGCTCGTCGCCGGCAACACCGTTCTCGCCAAGCCCGCCGAGGAAACCCCGCTGACCGCAGCGCAGGGCGTCGCGATCCTCCACGAGGCCGGCGTCCCCGCCGATGCGCTCCAACTGGTCCCCGGCGACGGCGCGATCGGCGCCGCACTGGTCGCCGCGCCCGAGACCGCTGCGGTGATGTTCACGGGCTCCACCGAAGTCGCCCGCCTCATCCAGCATGAACTCGCCACCCGCGTCTCGCCCGAAGGCGCGCCGATCCCGCTCATCGCCGAGACCGGTGGCCAAAATGCGATGATCGTCGACTCGTCCGCACTCGCCGAGCAGGTGGTGGCCGACGTCATCGCCTCCGCCTTCGACAGCGCCGGCCAGCGCTGCTCGGCGCTGCGCATCCTCTGCCTCCAGGAGGAAGTCGCCGACCGCATCCTGACGATGCTCCGCGGCGCGCTGCACGAACTTCGCGTTGGTCGCACCGATCGCCTCGCGGTCGACATAGGCCCGGTCATCGCCGCCGAGGCGCAGGCGAACATCGAGCACCATATCGCCGCCATGCGCGGCCGCGGCGCCAGGATCGAATCGCTCCCCCTCGGCGAAGAAACCTCACACGGCACGTTCGTCGCTCCGACGATCATCGAGCTGAAGGACTTGGCCGACCTGAAGCGCGAGGTGTTCGGCCCCGTCCTCCACGTCATCCGCTTCAAGGGCAGCGGCCTCGACGCACTGATCGACCGCATCAACGCCACCGGCTACGGCCTCACCTTCGGCCTCCACACTCGCCTCGACGAAACGATCGCGCACGTCACCGCACGGGTGAATGCGGGCAACCTGTATATCAACCGCAACGTCATCGGCGCGGTGGTCGGCGTCCAGCCGTTCGGCGGCCGCGGCCTTTCCGGCACCGGCCCAAAGGCAGGCGGCCCGCTATATCTCGGCCGGCTGGTGCACGATCCGGTGACGGCGCCCGCGATCAGCTCCACCGTCGCGGACCCCGCCGCGCGCGAACTCGCCCTATGGCTCGACGCGCGGGGCGACGCGGCTGGTGCAGGCCTAGTGCGCGACGTCGCGGCGGCCGCGCTGCTCGGCGCCGAGACGGAACTCGACGGGCCGGTCGGCGAGCGCAACCTCTACGCCCTCCACCCGCGCGGCCGCATCCTGCTGCTGCCCGAAACACCGCAGGGGCTCACGGCACAGCTCGCCGCCGGTCTCGCCACCGGCAACGACCTGGTGGTTGATGCCGCGCTGCGCATCGACCTCCCCGCCGCCGTCGCCGCGCGCGTTCGCTGGACGAGGGACTGGACCAGCGAAGGCCCCTACGCCGGCGCGCTGATCGAGGGCGACCCGGCCCGCGTCCGCGACCTGCAACAACAAGTCGCCGCGCTCGACGGCCCGATCGTCCTCACCCAAGCGAACGATTACCGCACTGAATGGCTGGTCGAGGAAGTCTCCACGTCGATCAACACCACCGCCGCCGGCGGCAACGCCAGCCTCATGGCGATGACCTGATCCTTCCCTTCTCCCCGGCGGAGGCCAGGGCCCAGATGGGAAAGACGTTGTGACGACACTCAGCGCCCAGTTACAGCCGCCTCCCACCTGGACCCCGGCCTTCGCCGGGGAACGCATCCGGATGACCGACGCGCATAACTCGCCTCGCGCTATACTCGACTAAACCCCTAGCATTCCCGCCCCACATCCGCTAAGCGCGCCCGCTTCCAGACCACATTGCTGGAACGCTTGCGGGAGGGTGCGGCAACGCGCCCGCCAGAACCGCTAAACTTAAAGAGAGTGACATGGCGAAGAAGATCACAGGCTATATCAAGCTGCAGGTGCCAGCCGGCGCCGCAAACCCGTCGCCGCCGATCGGCCCGGCGCTGGGTCAGCGCGGCGTCAACATCATGGAATTCTGCAAGGCGTTCAACGCGCAGACCGCTGACATGGAGAAGGGCTCGCCCCTCCCCACCGTCATCACCGTCTATGCCGACCGCTCGTTCAGCTTCGAGACGAAGACGCCCCCGGCGACCTTCCTCATCAAGAAGGCGCTGAACCTGAAGTCGGGCTCGAAGGAGCCGGGCAAGACCAGCGCGGGTAGCATCAAGCGCTCGCAGCTGTCGGAGATCGCGCAGGTCAAGATGAAGGATCTGAACGCGAACGACATTGACGCAGCAACGAAGATCATTGAAGGCTCCGCTCGCGCGATGGGCCTCCAGGTTGTGGAGGGCTAATCCCATGGCGAAGCTCACGAAGAAGCAGAAGGCGATTACGATCGACCGCGAGAAGCTGCACGGCGTTGACGAGGCGATCAGCCTCGCGCGCGCTGGCGCCACGTCGAAGTTCGACGAGACGATCGAAGTCGCGCTGAACCTCGGCGTCGATCCGCGTCACGCCGACCAGATGGTCCGCGGCGTCGTCACGCTGCCTAAGGGCACCGGCAAGACGGTGCGCGTCGGCGTGTTCGCCAAGGGCGCAAAGGCTGACGAGGCCCGCGAGGCCGGCGCCGACGTGGTCGGTGCGGAAGACCTGATGGAGACTATCCAGGGCGGCACGATCGATTTCGATCGCTGCATTGCGACCCCGGACATGATGGGCATCGTCGGCCGTCTCGGTAAGGTGCTCGGCCCCAAGGGCCTGATGCCGAACCCGAAGCTCGGCACCGTGACGATGAACGTCGCCGAAGCGGTCAAGGCCGCCAAGGGCGGCCAGGTCGAGTACCGCGTCGAGAAGGCCGGCATCATCCACTCGG
>JBELMF010000121.1:0-11134 GCA_042096015.1 Sphingomonas sp. | reverse complement strand
GGGCACCGCCAGCGCCAGTGCCCAGCGGCCGGGATCGAGCGGGCCCGGCAGATAGGACGGCGTCGCGTCGCTGCGTGCGACGGTGAAGGTCGCCTTGTTACCCCCGCTGGCGCCGCGGAAGCCGCGGCTGTCCTCCAGCCCCAGATCGATCACGGTGCGTGCCGCGCGCCCGTCATGGTCAAAGGCGACGACCAGCCGGTCGACACCCGCGGGCAGATCGAAGGGGGCGCGGACATAATGCTGGTGATCGGTGCGGGTGATCTCGCCGTGGAGCACGCGATCGGGTGCCCGCGCCGGCGTCTGGGCGGCCGCCGCCGCGGCGACCAACCAAAGCAGCAGTGCCGCCGCCGGCCCGAGGACCGACGGCAGAACCGACGCGCGAAGCATCAGAAGCGGACCCCGGCGGTGACCCGCACGGTACGCCCGAACACCGGGCGGGCGAGGAAGTAGCGCGCGGTGGGATCGCCGGTGCTGAACGAGCCGGCGCGCGGATTGCCCTCCGTCAGGCCCAACTCGTCGGTCAGGTTCATCACGTTGATGCCGAGGTCGAGGTAATCGGTGACCTGCGCCCGCGCGTTGAGATTGAGCAGCGTATAGGCCGGCAGTTCCTGCGAATTGGCGATATCGGGGAAGCGCTTCGTATAATGCTCCACCTCCAGCTCGGCGCGGACCCGGCCTCCGAAGAGGTTGATTCCGGGCACCGCGCGGATCGCAAGCTGCGGCACGCGGATCAGCTGGTTGCCGTCATAATCCTGCACCGTCCCCGACTGATCGGTATAGGTGAAGCCCTTGTAGCGCGGATCCTGCCACGTCGCCTGCACCGACAGGTCAAAGAAGTCGACCGGGCGCACCAGTGCCTCGACCTCGACACCCAAGGTCTCGGTATCGGCAACGACGATCTCGGCATCGTCATACTGGTTGGTTGCCTGGTTGAAGCGATAGTTGGTGAAGCTGACGCCTTCGAACTTCGAGAAGAAGCCGGTCGCGAACAGGCTGAAGACGCGGCTGCCGTATTTGACGCCGAGCTCGGCCATCTTGATCGGCACGGACCGCTGATCGGTGCGCGTCGGGCTGCCGTTATATTCACCCGCACTCGGCAGGCGGAACGTATCGGTGTAGCGCCCGAACACGCCCAGGCGATCCCCGAACTGGTAATTGGCGCCCAGCGTCCAGCCCCAATCGTCGAAGGATTTGTCGACGCGCGTGAACGTGCCGTTGCCGGTCAGCACCGAATCATCGGCCAGCGTGGTGGGATCGCCGAGGTTGACCGTCGTCTTGTTGGCGACCTGCAGGCGCATCCGCGTCTGTTCCCAGCGGGCCGCGAAATCGAGCCGCAGCGCCGGGGTGATCTGCCATTCGTCCCCGCCATAGATCGCGACATTGTCCACGTCCGCGCCGACATTGTCATAGATCGAGCCATAGCGCTGGAAGCCGTTGTCGGTCAGCCGGCCGACTACCGCACCGGCCGCGTCCAGCGCCACGACATCGACGCGGCGGGCATTGCCGGTGACGTCGAGCAACGTGGTGCCCATGTAGCGATCGAAGCGATAGCTGGTCCCGCCATAGGTGACGCCGATCGCCAGATCATGCTTGCCGCCCGCCTCTACCTCCGCCGTCAGGCGATTGTCGGCGATCATCTCGGTAATCGGAACGCTGACCGACAGCAGGTTGCCGCCGACCACCAGGCCGTTGCCGTTGGTGCTGCTGGTCAGCGCGCCGCTGCCGTCGGTATAGCGCGCCTCAAGGCGGGTCGCGCCGGGGATGCGCGCCAGCGTGCTGCCGAGGCTGCCCAGGAACGTGCCGAGTTCGGTGACATTTCCGGTCGGGAAGACGGCATTGCGCAGGATGTCGGCATCCTTCCACCGAAGCCGCGTTTCCAGGCCGATCGTATCGGACAGCGCCAGCTCGGCTTCGAGCGAGACCTGGGTCAGCGTGGTGTGCGAGCCTTCGCTCAGGTCAAATAGATAGGGCTGGCCGACGTTCTTGATCGGCACGCCGTTCAGATCGGGCCCGGCGAACGTGTCCGAACGCGAATCGAACCCGGGCACGTCGATGATGTTGCGGTCCTCGTCGAAGGTCAGCGGGACGGGCAGGTAGAAAGGCACCTTGTCGTCGAGATGCTTCACGTCGAGCATCACGCGATTGCGCCCGTCGTCGTAATCGATCGTGCCGCGGATCTGCCCGCCCTCTTCGGCGCGGAAGCCCATGTCGCGCATGCCGTCGCTGACGCGATAGAAGCCGCCGACCAGCACGCCCCAATTCTCGCCGACGCGAGTGCCGTAATAGGCATCGACGCGGTGCAGATCATAATCGCCCCAGGTGTATTTCACCCGGCCACCGGGATTTTCGGTGCCCTTGCGCGTGATGAAGTTGACGACCCCGCCGGGCGCATTGGGCGCGAAGATCGACGCCGGCCCGCCACGCACGGCCTCCACACGGGCGATCGTTTCGTCAAAGCGGAACGACTGGTCCGGATTGAGATAGCCGAGCCCGCCGTCATATTGCACCGACAGGCTGTTTTCCTGCAGCGCGACCGAGGAATAGCCGTCGGTCGGGATGCCGCGCGCGCGCACGTTGTTCGACCCCTCGCCGCCCGATGCCTCGACCCAGAAGCCGGGCACCTGCTTGAACGTCTCGGCGGCGGATACGGGATTGGTGAGGCGCAGGGCCGCGTCGTTCAGCGTGGTGATGGCGAAGCTGGCTTCCGCCTTGCGCAGTTCCGATCCGCCGGCGCGGCCGGTGACGACGATGTCGTCGAGATCGCCGCTGCGCGTGCCGTCGCCCGGCAGCTGCTGATCGGTGGCGGGCGTCTGCGGCTCCGCCGTCTGGGCCGCAGCCGGTGCGGCCGCGGCAATCGCCAGCATCATCGCCGATCCGGCAAGCAGAAGGCTTCGCATCATTCATTCCCCCGATATGGTTCGTCATGGCGAGGGACGCCGGCACGCGGACGCACGCCGACGCCCACACGCGGTTCGTCGCCGCATGCGTGGCGTGGCCCGGCGGGCCGTGTCGTCGTTCTGCTATGGGCGCTGCCCCTCTGCCTGCTAGACGGGCGAGGCGCGGCCCGCCGCCATCCGGACAGCAGATTTTTTTTCGCAGCGCTCAGCGCGTCAGGCGGATCACCTGCCCGTCGGCGCGGCTGGCGATGCCGAACCCGTCACGCAAGGCGCGCAGGAAGGATTCGGGATCGTCGATCATGAACCGGCCGCCCAGCCGCACCGCGGCGGTCTCGCGGTCCGTCACCACCAGCTTTTGCGGCAGATAGCGATTGAACTCCGCCACCGCCTGCGCGAGCGTCATGCCGTCGAACAGGATCTCGCCGCGCCGCCACGCCTCGATCCGTGCCGCATCGCCATTGGTAAGCGGCTTATCCGTCACCGCCCTGCCGCGCCAGGACAACAACCGGCCGGCCGCAATCGTGCGCGGCGGCCCGGCGCCCAACACGACCTGCGCAGCGCCGGCCAGCACGGCCAGCGTCGCGCCGTCGGGCAGCAGGCGCAGATTGTATCGCCCGGCCGCCAGACCGGCCCGGAACGATGCACCATGCAGCAGGAACGGCCGGACGGCATCGCGCGCTATGTCCATCGCGCACTCACCGCGATCGATCCACAAGGCGCGCCGGTCATCGACCCGCCAGTGCAGCAAGGTGTCGCTGTTCAGTGCAACGGTGCTGCCGTCGGGAAGCGGCAGGCTGCGCCGTTCGCGAAAGGCGGTTTCCACCGCCTGACGATCATCATGGCGCAGCCACAGCCCGCCGCCCACCACGCCCGCGATCACGGCTGCGCCCGCAGCGACGAAGGACCGGCGGTTGAGCGCCGCCGGTGTCGACACCTCGGCCTCCGGCTCCGGAACCGCGGCGTCCGCGAAGGCCCGCAGATCGGCGGTCTGCTTCCATGTCGCCGCGACCTGGGCGAAGGCGGCGGCATGGCGGGGGCTTTGCGAACGCCAGCGCTCGAACGCCGCCTGATCCACCCGGCCCGTATCGAGCCCGATGAGCCAGGCCGACGCCTGATCGATCAACGCATCGTGTTCACCGCCTGATCGCATTCGGTGCTTCGTTCCAACTCCGCTCGTCCGGGCGCCCGGACTTTCGCCATCAAGAGGCGAAGCCCCTTAACCAGATGCTTCTCCAGAGTGGAAACGGAAATGCCCATCGCTTCCGCCACTTCGGGCGGCGAAAGTCCTTCGATACGCCGCAACGTCACGGCCTGACGGCATCGATCCGGAAGCGTGGCGACGGCCGCCTGCACCGCGCGCAGTTCATCCCGGTGCGCGGCCGCGGCATCCGGGAGCGGCGCATCGTCAGCCAGTTCGGCCAACGGTACGGCGGGATTGCGATCGATCCGCACCACATCGGCCTGGCGGAAGCGATCGATGGCGAGATTGCGGATGATGCGCAGCGTGAAGCCGTTCGGATTGCCGAGCCGCTGCCACTGTTCATAGGCGAACAGCCGCGCATAGGCATCCTGCACGATCTCCTCGGCATCCTCATGATTTCCCGTCAGCCGCAACGCCACCCTGCGATGTTGCTGATGATGCACATAGACCTGCTCGGCGAACCAGCGATCGATGTCGCGGATCAAGCTTGTCACCGGTCACCCCCTCTTCGGCTGCGCGCCGATTAGGGTGGCTGTGTGACGCGCGCGTTTCAGCGCGACGATCGCCGCAACGGATCAGGCGACGGGTGCGACAGCGGTGCGTCGGATCACCGGTCGGCCTGGCTGACCACCAAAGCCGTACCGGCCGGATCGATCGATACGAGGTGATAGCTGCCGTCGGTGCATTGCGCGCGCCATTGCGGATGCGCCGCATCGCCGGCCGCCCGTTCGGAACCGGTGACCCCCTGGCAACCGATCCCGGCATCCCGGATCGCGCGGAACAGCACCGCGTCGCGCTCCTTGTCGGACAGCGCCAGCACTTCCTGCGCATAGTTGGCCGTGGACCCCGCCTCGGCGGCAGTCGCGGGCGTCGCCGCATTGTCCGGCGTCGGCGCTCCACAGGCCGACAGCAAGGCGGCGACGAGCAGAGGATAAGGCTTCATGGCGCTGCTCCCGTTCGTGACGTGGTCGGGCGGACCCGCGGGAGGCCCGCCGTGACCGTTCACCCTGCCGATCAGCCGGCGGGGCTTTCGTGCGAATGGCAGCGATATGCGGGCGCGGGCGCTGGTGCGCAACCCGGCCGGATGACCGTCACGATGCGCCCGGCAATTCCCCCGACGGCGCCGCCGCAGCCGGCCTCCAGCCGCCGCCCAGGGCGCGGAACAGATCGACCTGCGCACGCGAGATCCGCGCATCGGCAAGCGCCAGCGCCGCTTCGGCATCGGCAAAGGTGCGTTCCGCATCCAATTGCGACAGGCTGTCGATCTGTCCTTCGCGACGCTGCGCCCGGGTGATGCGCGCCGCGCGCTCGGCCGCTTCACGCGCCTGGGCAAGCGCCGCACGACGGTCGATCGCCTGCTTGTAGTTCGACAGCGCGGTCTCGGTCTCCTCCAGCGCGGTCAGCACGGTGCCGTCGAATGTCGCGAGCGCGGTCTGCGTATCCGCCTCCGCACCGGCGATGCGCGCGCGCGCCGCCCCCTGATTGACGTTCCAGCTGAGCAGCGGCCCGAGCAGCCAGTTGAGCGGCCCCGCGCCGAAGAGATTGCCGAGGCCGGTGCTGGTCTGGCCGATCGATCCGCCCAGCGAGATGCGCGGGTACAAGTCTGCGGTGGCGACGCCGATGCGCGCGGTGGCGGCGGCCAGGCGGCGTTCGGCGGCGCGTACGTCGGGGCGACGCGCGAGCAGCGCCGCGCCGTCGCCGACCGGGATCGGCTGATCGAGGCGGAGCATCGTGGCGCGCTGCGCGGCGATCGGCGGCAGATCCTGCGGGGTGCGCCCGGTCAGCGTGGCGAGGCGGAACAGCGCGGCCTGCCGATCGGCGAGGAGAAGCGGCACATCGGCGCGGCGCTGATCGCGCAACGCGGCGATGCGCAGGGCATCGAGCGGTGTGGTCATGCCGACCTCCACCCGCCGTTCGGTGACACGCAGCGACTGATCGAGCAGCGCGACGATCCGCTCGGCGACGGCGAGGCGCGCGGCGGCGGCGGCGGCATCGGCATAGGCGCGCGTGGTTTCCGCCACCACCGACACGCGCACGACATCGGCATCCGCCGCCGCCGCGCCGACATCCCCGCGTGCGGCCTCGATGGTGCGGCTGATCCGCCCGAACAGGTCGACCTCGTAGGAGACGTCGAGCCCGCCGTCGACCAGCCAGCTTTCGCTGTCGACGCCGGGCACGCGCTGGACCTGCGAGAAGCGATTGTAGGTGGCACTGGCGCCGAGCGTCGCCTGCGGCATGCGATCGTTGCGCACCTCGCCCAGCGACGCCCGGGCGCGTTCGAGACGCGCGACGGCGACGCGAATGTCGGTATTGGCGGCGAGCGCGTCGGCGATCAGGCTGTCGAGGACGGGATCCTGGTAGAGTTGCCACCAATCGTCGTCCGGCGAAGCGGCAGTAACGGCGGCGCTGGTCGAGACGAATGGCGCCGCGGCGGAGCTTGGTGTGGCGGGTTGAGCATAGTCGGGGCCGGCTGCGCAGGCGGCGAGCGTCAGCGCGGAGGCCGCGGTCGCCAGCCTTGCCAGCCAGCTGTTCCCCGGCGAAGGCCGGGGCCCAGTTGCGGAGGTCGCAGTAACGGGGTGCAGCGTCTCTTGCTGCTGTTTCCCAACTGGGCCCCGGCCTTCGCCGGGGAACAGAATAGTGGTGAACATGGGGATGCTCCTTACTCAGCGGGCTGCAACGCGGGGTCGGCGGCGCGGCGCGAACGCCCCCGGTCGATCCGCTCCGCCAGCCCGCGGCAGACGACATAGAAAGTCGGCGTGAAGATCAGCCCGAAGCCGGTGACGCCGATCATCCCGAAGAACACCGCGGTGCCCAGCGCCTGGCGCAGCTCCGCGCCCGCGCCGCTCGCGATCAGCAGCGGCACCGCGCCCAGGATAAAGGCAAAGCTGGTCATTAGGATCGGGCGGAGCCGGTCCTGCGCCGCGCGCACCGCCGCCTCGATCGGCGACAAGCCGTCCTGCTCCTCCGCCTGCTTGGCGAATTCGACCACCAGGATCGCGTTCTTCGCGGCGAGCGCGATCAGCACCACCAGCCCGATCTGCGTCAGCACGTTATTGTCCATGCCCCGCAGGTTCACGCCGATCATCGCCGCGAGCAGGCACATCGGCACGATCAGGATGATCGACAGCGGCAGGAACAGGCTTTCGTACTGCGCTGCGAGCACCAGGAAGACGAACACCACCGCCAGCGCGAAGACGATCCCCGCCGTGCTCCCCGCCGCCTTCTGCTGGAAGGCGATTCCGGTCCATTCGGTGCCATAGCCCTTGGGCAATGTCTCGGCGGCGACCTTCTCCATCGCCACCAGCGACGCGCCCGAGGAATAGCCCGGCGCCGTCTCGCCATCCACCTCGACCGCGGGGAAGAGGTTGTAGCGCGTGACGCGATACGGCCCGGTCTTGTCCTCGAATGTGCTGACCGATCCGATCGGCACCATTGCGCCGCTGTTCGATCGCGTCTTGAGGTTGGCGATGTCTGCGGGCGTCGAACGGTGCGCCGCATCGGCCTGCGCGGTCACGCGATAGGTCCGCCCGAGCAGGTTGAAGTCGTTCACGAACGCGCTGCCCAGATAGACCTGCAGCGCCTCGAACACGCGCTCCGGCGGCACGCCCAGCATGTCGGCCTTGGCGCGGTCGATATCGGCGAAGATGCGCGGCGTGGCGGTGTCGAAGAAGGTGAAGACCTGCGTCAGCCCCTCCGTCTGGTTGGCCTTGGCGAGCAGCTTCTGCGTCTCCTCGCCGAGCTTGCGATAATCGCCGCCCTCGCGATCCTGCACGATCATGCGATAGCCGCCGGCCGAGCCGATGCCCTGGATGAGCGGCGGCGGGATGACGAGGATGCGCGCCTCGTCGATGTCGGCGGTGGCGGCGCGCACCTTGTCCATGATGCCGGCGAAGGTAACGCCGAGTTCGGCGCGCTCCTCGAACGACTTGAGCGGAACATAGGCGGCGGCGGTGTTCGGCGCGAGCGTCTGCGACGGGCCGTCGAAGCCGGCCAGCATCACGACGCCCTTGACCCCGTCGAGCGGCAGGATGCGCTTGGCGACCTTCTGCACCACCGCATCGGTGCGCTCGACCGAGGCGCCCGCAGGCAGCTGCACCACCGTCAGGAAATAGCCCTGATCCTGCGCCGGGATGAATCCGGTGGGGGTCGCCCAGAACACCGCGCCCGTCGCGGCGATCAGCCCGGCATAGGTGAGCATCATGCTCTTCGGCCGGCGCACGAGCTTGTCGGTGAGCCGCGCATAGCGGTCGCTCATCCGCTCGAAGCTGCGGTTGAACCAGTCGCCCGCGCGCGCGATCGCCTGCGTCACGCGATTGCCATGGCCCTCCGCCTCATGCCCCTTGAGCAGGATCGCGGCGAGCGCCGGCGACAGCGTCAGCGACACGATCAGCGAGATGATCGTCGCGGTCGCGATGGTGACCGCGAACTGCTGGTAGAAGGCGCCAGACATGCCGGTGAGGAACAAGGTCGGCACGAACACCGCGCACAGCACCAGCACGATCGCGACCAGCGCACCCGACACCTCGTCCATCGAGGTGCGCGCCGCCTCCAGCGGCGAGAGGCCGTTGGCGAGATTGCGCTCGACATTCTCGACCACGACGATCGCGTCGTCGACGACGATGCCGATCGCCAGCACCAGCCCGAACAGCGACAGGGTGTTGAGCGAGTAGCCGAACGCCGCCAGCACCGCGAACGTGCCGACCAGCGACACCGGGATCGCCACGATCGGGATGATCGCCGCGCGCCATTTCTGGAGGAACACCAGGATGACGAGCACGACGAGCACCATCGCCTCGAACAAGGTATGGATCACCGCATCCACCGATTGCGCGATGAACTCGGTGGGGTTGTAGATGACGCGATATTCGAGGCCCTTGGGAAAGGACTTGGACATCGCCTCCATTTCGGCCGTCACCTTCTCCGCGGCGGCGAGCGCGTTGGTGCCGGGGCGCTGGAACACCGCCGCAATGACTGTCGGCTGGCCGGAGAGATACGTGTTCGAATTATAATCCTGCGCGCCGAGCTCGACCCGCGCGACATCGCGCACGCGCACCTGGCGACCGTCCGCATCGGTACGCACGATCACGTCGCCGAACTGCTTGGGATCGACCAGGCGCCCCTGCGTCTCGACGTTGAGCTGGAAGGCGTTGCCCTGGCTGTACGGCGGCTGGCCGAGCGTGCCTGCGGCGACCTGCACGTTCTGGGCGCGCAGGGCCGCGACGATATCGCCTGCGGTCAGGTTCAGCGCGGCGGCGCGGCCGGGGTCGATCCACACGCGCATCGCGTAATCGCGGCTGCCGAACAGCCGCACGTCGCCGACGCCGTCGATGCGCGCCAATCGGTCGCGGACCTGCGTCAGCGCGTAGTTGGAGATATAGCCGCGATCGAGCGAGTTGTCGGGCGAGATCAGGTTGACGACCATCAGGAAGTCGGGGCTGGTCTTGCGCGTGACGACGCCCAGCCGCTGCACCTCGGTGGGCAGCCGCGGCACGGCGACCGCGACGCGGTTCTGCACCAGCACCTGCGCGGCGTCGAGGTCGGTGCCGATCTTGAAGGTGACGGTGATGGTCACCACGCCGTCGCCGGTCGACTGCGAGCTCTGGTACAGCATATTGTCGACGCCGTTGATCTCCTGCTCGATCGGCGCGGCGACCGTCTCCGCGACGGTCTCGGCCGACGCGCCGGGATAAGTGGCGGTGACGGTGACGGTCGGCGGCACGATGTCCGGATATTGAGCGACCGGCAGCGACCAATAAGCGATCGCGCCGACGATGGTGATGATCACCGCGATGACGCCGGCGAAGATCGGGCGGGTGATGAAGAAGCGCGACAGGCGCATGGCAGGCTCCCCGAGTGCGAGGATGGAAGGGATGGCCGCTTGGGCCGATATGGTTGGTCGCCCTCACCCTTCCCACGCCCCTACGGGGCGCGGGCCCCTTCCCTCTCCCGGCGGGAGAGGGAGGGAGGCGGCGAAGCCGCCGGAGGGTGAGGGCGACGCGCCTTAACTTGGCGCGAGCGTCGCCTGGCCGGCCACCGCGACTGCGCCCGCACCCGGCGGCGTCGCCTCGTGCACCGGCGCGATCCGCCCGGCGCGCACCTGCACCTTGGTGCCCGGCATCGCCATCTGCGTGCCGCTGATGACCACGCGGTCATTCGCCGCCAGCCCGCTGCGCACCACGCGCAGCCCGTCGACGACCGGCCCGAGCTGCACCGCCTTGGCCGCCACCGTGCCGTCGCGGCCCACCGTCAACAGCGTCTTGCGCGCCTGATCGGTCTGCACCGCCGCATCGGGCACCAGCAGCGCCGGCCTGGCGCCGCCGCTCGACAGGCGCATGTTGCCGAACATGCCGGGCGTCAGGAACATACCGGCGTTGCGCAGCACCGCCCGCCCGCGGATCGTGCCCGAGCGCGGATCGAGCGCATTGTCGGTGAAATCGAGCCGACCGTCCCACCGATATTCCGCCTCGTCCTGCAGCTTGATCTCGACCGGCGACGCGGCCTCTCCTGCCGCCTGCGCGCGCTTGGTCTTGAGGAACAAAGCCTCGGACCCGTCGAAGGTGAAGTAGATCGGATCGAGCGCGTTGATCGTGGTCAGCAACGTGCCGCTGGTGTCTCCGCCGGCGACGAGGTTGCCGGGATCAATCCGCCGATCCGACACGCGCCCGCCGATCGGCGCGCGCACCTGGGTGAACTCCACGTCCAGCGACCGCGCCCGCACCCGTGCTTCGGCTGCGGCGAGCGCGGCGTTGGCGGCGCGCATCCGGGCGTTCAGCTGGTCGATATCGCTTTTCGACACCGCTTCGTCGGCGACCAGCCGGTTTGCGCGATCGAGGTTCGCGCGCGCCAGCGCCACGTCGCTGCGTGCACTGGCGAGCCCTGCGCGCGCCTCGGCCAGCGCCGCGGTGAAGGGACGCGGATCGATGGTGAAGAGCAATTGCCCCTTGCTCACGATTGCGCCGTCAGTGAAGTGAACCGCGGTCACCGCACCCGATACGCGCGGGCGCACCTGCACCGATTTGCTGGCTTCGAACCGGCC
>JBELMF010000120.1:0-11154 GCA_042096015.1 Sphingomonas sp. | reverse complement strand
AACCCGCAACCTAGCCGTTATGAGCGGCCAGCTCTAACCGTTGAGCTACAGGCCCTCCGCGTCGCGCGTGACTAGAGGCTTGAAGCAACGTCGGCAATGGCTGTGTTGATTGCCGCGTGACATTAGAAAAGGGCGCCCCTGCCAAGCAGGAGCGCCCTTTCTATCAGGATAGAAGCGGACCTTTCAGTCCGCGTCCGTCTTACTGAACGTTGTCGGCAGCATCTTCGCCGGCATCACGGACGTTGTCCGCAGCGTCTTCCAGGTTGTCGGCTGCGTTCTCGAGACCCTCGGCAGCAACCATGTTGGTCGCGTTATCAGCCATGTCCTCGAAGTTGTCCGCCATCATGTCCATGTTGTCGGCCATCATGTCGGCGTTGTTCTCGACCGCGGCGGCCTCCGGCGACTTCGAGCAAGCAGCCACGGACATCAGGCCGGCGGCGGCAGCGATCAGAACGATCTTCTTCATTCGAATGCTCCCAAGCATATATTCATTTCGCGGCCGACCCGTTTGCCGTCGCGAGCCACGGCAAATACCGCAGCAGAATGATCGGTCAATGATGAAATTCATCTGCCAGCAAGGTTCGCGACGAACCGAACTAGCGCGCCGGGCGCACGACCGGGCCGATTTCCTCCGGCGCATCAGCCACGATCGCAAGCATTGCCGTCCATGCGGCAACGTTCTGACGCAGCTTCTCCGGGTCGATCCGATCGAGCGTGTCGTCGGGCGTGTGGTGGACGTCGAAATAATCGAGGCCCGACTGGTTGAGGTCCACACCCGCGACGCCCTGCGCCACGATGGGGCCAATATCGGCGCCGTCACCCGCAGTGCCGTTGCCGCGCACGATGCCCAAGGGAGCCAGCGCGGAAGCGAGGCGATCGCCGATCGCCTTGGCCGTGTCGGGCAGCGCGGTTTCGAACCGCCACACCTTGTCGGCGCCGAAATCGCTTTCCGCCGCAACGACATGGCGCTCCTTGCCGTGCTTCGCGGCATAGTCGCGCCCGCCGAAGCCGCCGACTTCCTCAGCGCCGAACCAGACGACGCGGATGGTGCGGCGCGGGCGCTTGCCGCTGTCCATGATGCGCTTGGCGGCGGCGGCAGTGATCGCGACGCCGCTGGCATCGTCGATCGCGCCGGTGGCGAGATCCCAGCTATCGAGATGGCCGCCGATCAGGACGATGCCCGCGGCGGGATCGGTGCCGGGCACCTCGGCGATGACATTGCCGGATTCCTGCTCGCCAACCTGCCGCGGGGTGAGGAGCAGCCTCATCCGGATCGGCCGGCCGCGCTTCGCCATGGCCTCGACCAGCTTTGCATCGGGCACCGAAAGGGCGGCGGCCGGGATCGGGGTGATGCCGGCGGGCCAGTTGGTGACGCCAGTGTGTGGCAGGCGGTGATCGTCGGTGCCGATCGAGCGGATCACGATCCCCGCCGCGCCCTTTGCCGCGGCTAGCGCCGGGCCGGCGCGACGCGCGACGCCTTCCTGGCCGTAGCTGGAGCCGTCCTGGGTCTTGGCCATGGCATTGCCGACATAGGCGATCTTGCCGGCGAGGCTGCCGTCAGGCGCGGCCGCGAGATCGCCGTAGCTCGGGAAGATCACCACCTCGGCTTCGAGGCCGGTGGCGGGCGTGGCGCCGGAGTTGCCGAGCGCGGCGAGGTGAAGCTTTTGCGGGAAGGGTGCGACGATCTCCGCGCGTTCCTCGCCGCGGACCCAGACGGGCATGCGATACGTCTCGATGCGGACGTTCTTGAAGCCGAGCGCCTTCAGTTTGGCGACGCTCCAGGTACGCGCGCGCGCCTCCGCTTCGGTGCCGGCGAGCCGCTGGCCGACCTCGGTGGTCATGCCCTCGATGATGTCATAGGCGACGTCGTCCTTCAGTGCCGCCTCGCGCAGCTTGGCGACCTGCGGATCGACCGGAGCCGGGGCGGGGGGAGCAGTACGCTGCGCGAAAGTCGGGGCAGCAGTGGCCAGGAGCAGGGCGGCAAAGGTGAAGCGCTTCATCATGGCGCCGGCGTAAGTCGGCGCGCGCAGTTTGCCAACGGGCCAGTGCAGCATTACATGCGCGGCATCAATTTCCAGCCATTCCAGTCACGGAGCGACAGGCGACCCATGGCCGTCCAGTATACCTACGTCATGAAGGGTCTGACCAAGACCTTCCCGGGCGCCAACAAGCCGGTGCTCAACAACATCCACCTGCAGTTTCTGCCCGGCGCGAAGATCGCGATCATCGGCCCGAACGGTTCGGGCAAGTCGACGCTGATGAAGATCATGGGCGGGATCGACCAGGACTATCAGGGCGAGGCCTGGGCCGCCGAGGGCGTGAAGGTCGGCTATCTGCCGCAGGAACCGCATCTCGACCCGGACAAGACGGTGATCGAGAACGTGCGCATGGGTGCCGGACCGGTCGTCGGCATGATCGAGCGGTTCAACGCGATCTCTGCCGAGATGGGCGATCCGAAGGACGACACCGATTTCGATGCACTGATGGAGGAGATGGGCGATCTCCAGGCGAAGATTGACGCGGCCGACGGCTGGAGCCTCGATTCGCAGCTCGAGCAGGCGATGGAGGCGATGCGCTGCCCGCCGTCGGACAGCCCGGTGACCAACCTGTCGGGCGGCGAGAAGCGCCGCGTGGCGCTCGTCCGCCTGCTGCTGGAAAAGCCGGACATCCTGCTGCTCGACGAGCCGACCAACCATCTCGACGCCGAAAGCGTTAGCTGGCTGGAGAATTTCCTGAAGGAATATACCGGCAACGTCATCCTGGTGACGCACGACCGTTACTTCCTCGACAATGTCGTGAACTGGGTGCTCGAGCTCGATCGCGGACGTTATTACACCTACGAATCGAACTACTCCGGCTATCTGGAGAAGAAGGCCAAGCGGCTGGAGCAGGAAGAGCGCGAGGAGGCCGGACGCCAGAAGGCGATCGCCGACGAGCTCGCCTGGATGCGCCAGACGCCCAAGGCGCGCCAGACGAAGAGCAAGGCGCGTATCCGTGCATTCGACGAACTGGTCGAGAAGCAGGAAAACCGCGCGATCGGCAAGGCGCAGATCCTGATCCAGATTCCCGAGCGCCTGGGCGGCAAGGTGATCGAGGCCAAGGGGCTGACCAAGGCCTATGGCGACAAATTGCTGTTCGAGAACCTCGACTTCATGCTGCCGCCGGGCGGCATCGTCGGCGTGATCGGGCCGAACGGCGCCGGCAAGTCGACGCTGTTCAAGCTGATCACCGGGCAGGAGCAGCCGGACGGCGGCACGATCGAGGTCGGCCAGACGGTGAAGCTCGGCTATGTCGACCAGAGCCGCGACGCACTGGATCCGAACAAGAACGTCTGGGAGGAAATCTCCGACGGCCTCGATATCTTCCGCTTCGGCAAGCAGGAGCTTGGTACGCGCGCCTACGTCGGCGCGTTCAACTTCAAGGGGCAGGACCAGCAGAAGAAGGTTGGCCAGCTGTCGGGCGGTGAGCGCAACCGCGTCCACATCGCCAAGATGCTGAAGGAGGGCGGCAATGTCCTGCTGCTCGACGAGCCGACCAACGACCTCGACGTGGAGACGCTGCGCGCGCTGGAAGAGGCGCTGGAAAGCTTCGCGGGCTGCGCCGTCGTGATCAGCCACGACCGCTTCTTCCTCGATCGCCTTTGCACGCACATCCTGGCGTTCGAGGGCAACAGCCATGTCGAATGGTTCGAGGGCAATTTCGAGGCGTACGAAGAGGATAAGCGGCGCCGCATGGGCGACGCGGCGGATCGTCCGACGCGGCTCGCCTACAAGAAGCTGACGCGCTGATCCGGTCTGATCGTCACCCTGGCTCTTGACCGGGGTGACGGTGGACCAAGGAAAAGACCCGCCCGGCTGATGCAGCGGCGGGCCTTCGCATTAGGTGCGTTGGTTACCGGCGCTGATCGGCGCTCTTGGCGCGGATCGCGCGGAATTCGGACGCAGGACGCCACTCGGGCCACACGCCCGCCTTCGAGAGCCGCTGGCCCATGGTGTAGAACAGGTCCACGTCCTGCGCCGCGCCGGTGAAGTTCCAGTCCGGCGCCCAGGCGTCGCACGTCTTGTGATAGCAGGCCATATAGGCGTCGAGCCACTTCTGCCCCGCGTCGCGTCCGCCGACGCGCATGTCGCTCGCGCCGCCGAGTGCCATCAGTTGCAGTGCGGGCACGCCTCGGCGCACGACCGAAAAGTGGTCCGCGCGGTAGAACAGGCCGCGCTCACTGGCAGTCTCCGGCGTGACAACGCGGTTCTGCGCGCGCGCCGCTTCGGTCAGCAGGTCTTCCAGAGAGGATTGGCCGGCGCCGACCAGGATCACGTCCTTCGCCTCGCCAGCCGTCTGGAGGATGTCGAGCGTCAGGTTCGCGACAGTCTTTTCCAGCGGCGCGGTGGGGCGGGTGGCATACCATTCGGAGCCGAGCAGGCCGCGTTCCTCGGCCGTCCACAAAGCGAAGACGAGCGTGCGGTCGGGGGCGGGGCCGGCCTTGAACAGCCGCGCGAGCTCCATCACGCCTGCGACGCCGAGCGCATCGTCGTTCGCGCCTGGTCGGATGGTGCGCCCCTGCGCGTCCGGCGGTCCTTCGCCATAGGCGTCCCAGTGGGCGGCGAACTGGACCGTCTCGTCCGGCTTCACCTTGCCCGGTATCTTGGCGATGACGTTGGCGCTTTCGATCCGCTCGACAGTGACGGGCAGCTTCGCGGTGAAGCGCGCCTTCATCGTGATCGGGCGGAAGGCGGCGGAGCGGGCCTGTTTGCGCAGCGTCGCGAGATCGAGGCCCTCGGCAGCGAAGACGCGGTTTGCCGCCTCGCCCGACAACCAGCCCTGGAGCGCGATGCGCTGGTCCTCGGGGCCGCGGAAGATGTCGTAATTCTCGCCATTGGAGGCGTTGGCGGTGGACCAGGGATAGCCGGCGCCGGCCGTGTCATGGACGATCAGCGCACCGATCGCGCCGCGGCGGGCGGCTTCCTCGTACTTGTAGGTCCAGCGGCCGTAATAGGTCATGCGCTTATCGCCGAAGCGACCCTTGGCATCAACCCCCTCAGGTGCCTCGAAGTCGGGATCGTTGACCAGGAAGACGGCGACCTTGCCCTTCAGGTCGACGCCCTTGTAATCGTCCCACTTAGCCTCGGGCGCGCTGACGCCATAGCCGACGAAGACAAGCGGGGCGTCCGTGATCGCTACCGCAGCATCGGGGCGTACCGTGGTGAGTGCGACATCGGTGCCTTGCTTCAGCGGCGTGGCGCCGAAGCTGACCGGACCGTCGCCGAGACGGGTGTGAATCAGCGGTACCTTCTGCGTCCAGCTGCCGTCGGGTCCGCCGGGCTCAAGACCAAGCGCCTTGAAGCGTGCGATGGCCCATTCGATCGTTTTCGTCTCCCCGGCAGTGCCCGGGGCGCGGCCGCCGAACGGATCCGAGGCGAGTTCCTTGACCATTTCAGACAGTCGCGCCGGATCCGTTTCGGGCGGTTCGGCGGCAGCAATGGAGAGAAAAGCGGCAACGGCGGCGATCTTTTTCATCAGCGAGTCCTGCGTACGAACATGCGGCCATCGTCGCGGCGTTCGGTTTGGAAATTCGGCACGGCGGCGATCAGGTCCGACAGACGCTTGTAGCCATAATTGCGCACATCGAAGCTGGAGCGGTTGGCGGCGAGCTGACCCATGGCGGAGAGGCTGACGTAGCCGCGCTCATCACGCTTCACGGCGGAATAGGCGTCGATCAGGAGCTTCACGAGTTCATCGTCGATCGCGCCCGGCTTCTTGGCGGTCGCGGGCTCGGCGGGGGCGGTCGCCGGCGGCTCGGCGGCTGGGGCCGGCGGTGTCGGGGCAGGCTCCGGCCCGGCGCCTTTTTCTTCGGCGGCCAGCAGCTGGTCGACGTCGATGAAGCGGGTGCAGGCGCGCTTGAAGCCCTCCGGCGTCTTGCCCTGGCCGAAGCCGTAGACCGGCAGGCCATCCTGCCGCAGCCGCGTCGCCAGCGGCATGAAGTCCGAGTCCGAGGACATGATGCCGAAGCCCTCGACGCGTCCGCGGAACAGAAGGTCCATCGCATCGATGGTCATCTTCATGTCCGTGGCGTTCTTGCCCTTGGTGATGTCGAACTGCTGCTGCGGTTCGATGCCGTGTTTGACCGTCATCTCGCGCCAGCCGCTGAGCGCGGGCTTGGACCAATTGCCGTAGACGCGGCGGATGTTGACCGTGCCGAGTTCGGCCAGAACGGTGAGCACCGGATCGATCGCGTGCCAGCTGGCATTGTCCGCGTCGATGAGCAGCGCGATGTTGCGGGTTGGGGTGTCGTCGCTCGCCATGTCCCAGCGCCATCGGCGCTGGGGTGGCTCACGTCAATCAGCCGTTGCTGCCGCGCCGGTCGCTGGGCAGCGCGACCCCGGCATCGATGTCGTCCTGCTTGGTGGCGCGGGTGGTGCCATCGGGATCGTCGATCTGGCGCAGGTCCGCCTGGGACCCGACATCGCGGGCCAGCGCGCCGCCGCTGGTGCCCTGCTGTGCGTCGCCGGCGGGGATCATGCCCTCGATCACGTCCTTATCGTCATGATCGCGCGCGGTGATGGTACGGGGGGTCTCGGCCATTTCCATTCTCCTTGTACGCGACAAGAACGGATCGGCGGTGCGAGCGGTTTCGTCAGGCGGTGGGATAAGTGATGGACGTGACCTCATATTCCTTCTCGCCGGCGGGCAGCGCGACGCGGCGCAAATCGCCGACGGTGGCGCCGCGCAGTGCCCGGGCGAGCGGAGCGTTCCAGCCGACCTTGCCGTTTGCAGCATCCGCTTCGTCGTCGCCGACCACGGTGAGGGTGCGTTGGTTGTCATCCTCGTCGGCGATCGTCACGGTGGCGCCGAAATAGACACGGGTGCGATCAGGCGCCTGCGCCGGATCCACTACCTTGGCGGCCTTCATGCGCTTCGACAGGAAACCGAGACGGCGGTCTATCTCGCGCAGGCGCTTGCGACCGTAGATATAGTCGCCGTTCTCCGAACGATCGCCGTTGCCGGCGGCCCAGGCGATCGTTTCGACCAGGGCAGGGCGTTCCTTGGCGAAAAGCTGGTCGTATTCGGCACGCAGCGCCGCGTAGCCGGTGGGCGTGATGTAGTTGGGGCGGTCCATCGGCCGCTCCTTACAACGGTTTCCGTTCCCCGGCGAAGGCTGGGGCCTACCTATGATACGTTGGTGATGAAGCGTCCTGCTTGATTACCGCGACCTTCGCGACTGGACCCCGGCCTTCACCGGGGAACAGACAGCAAATTAGCCCGTGCGGTTGCGCCCCATGTACCAGCTTAGATTCGCCGGGCCGCGGCTTTTCGCGCGGGGCGGATTCATGAGATCGTACACCACGGCGTTCTCGAGCACGCGCTGCACATAGTTACGCGTTTCCATATAGGGAATCGCCTCGATCCAATCGACCATGTCGATCGCCCCGGTGCGCGGATCGCCATTGGCGCGCAGCCATTTGTTCACGTTGCCCGGCCCCGCATTGTAGGCGGCGATCGCCAGGGGATAGCTGCCGTAGATGCCGAAGATCCGCTGGAAATAACTGGAGCCGAGCTGGGTGTTGTAGCTGGTGTCGCTCGTCAGCCGATCCCGATCGTAGGGCAGGCCCATCTTTCCGGCCTGCTCCCGCGCGGTGCCCGGCATCAGCTGCATCAGCCCGCGTGCGCCCGCGTGCGAGACGGCGGCGCGGTCGAACTGGCTTTCCTGCCGTGCAATCGCGTGGATCATCGTCCACTGGCTTTCATAACCGGACGGGACCGACACCGTAGGGAAAGCGATCGCGCTGTACTCGGTCTGATCGTTCTGCATCGCCTTGCGCCCGACCAGCACGCCCAGATCAGGCCGGCGGAGCGAGCGGGACAGTTCGTCGGCGAGATGGTGGTCGGCATCGCTCTCCACATCGGCGGCGATCGCCCTCACGAAGGCGGTCTGGTCCTGATATTGCCCGATCGAACCCAGGAACTGCGCCGCGCGCACAGTTTCGCGCTGGAAAAAGGCCTGGCGCGTTGCGGGATCGATCGGCGGCGGTGCAACTTCGGGCGGGGCGGTGAGCGGGCGGCGCATGTGTTCCAGGGAAAGCTGGCCGTAGAACTGGTCCCGGTACCCGGCGGCGCGGGTGAAGAAGGCGGTGGCATCTGCCGTGCGGCCCGCGGCCTCCGCCGCGCGGCCGGCCCAGTAGAAGCCCTTGGCGCGGGTCTGCGGAGACTGGCTGCCGCGGCCGTAGCGATCGAACATCGTCATTGCATCGGCGGGTCGGCCCAGCTGCTTCATCGCAGTCTGCCCGGCCAGCCAGACGAGGCTCGTGTAATCGTCGCGCTCGCCGTAAGGCTGTTTCGACACATCGGTGCCGGCCGGAAACGCATCATCGACCTGGCGGGCAATGTCATAGGCGAGCTGGTGCTGGTTGTCCGAGGAGGCGGCGCGGGCGTTGGTCAGCAACACCTCGTAGAATTCCTCCACGTCGCCCGGACGACGCATCACGGCGGGACGGCTGCGCGCCAGCCATGAGCGGGCACTGGCCGAGGCGCCATTGTTGCGCAGCCAGGTTGCCTTGTCGGCGATATAGCCCGCGTCCGACGCGCCGGCGGCATCATTGGCGGCGGCCAGGGTGGAGGCGCGCTCCGCATCGGTTCGGAAGGCGAGGCGGGCCTCGAAGAGCGGGCGGCGGGCCGGGGAAGTGTAGGCGATCTGGCGCGAGGCGATGCTGGTGGACCCCTGCCAAAGCAGCATGTCCATTCGGGCATCGTGATCCTCCGGCCGAAGCGCGCCGGCGAAGCCGGCGAGCAGCGCGGACTCATCCTCCTGCGAAAGCGCGCCGCGACGCCAGGCATCGCGCGCGGCCTCATAGGCCTGGGCAGTCGCCCCGGTTGCCTGGAGCGCCTTGGCATAGGCGACCGCGCCGGCGGCGGTGAGCGGGGGATAGCGCCTGAAGAAGGCCGCGACGTTCGACGCAGAGGCGTAGCCGTTGCCGGCCTGACGCTCGGCAGCGCGGCGGTTCGCTGCTTCGTTGGGCCAGCCGGGGTGCGCGAGCAGGAAGCCGGCATAGCTGTCGAAGGGCAGGGAATCGGTCTGTTGCAGCGCCCGCCATTGCGCGAGCGCCGCGGCCAGATTGCCGCTGTCGGCCATTGCCGGCGCGCGCACCGCGGTACCCTTGGCCACCATGTTGGCGGCACGCGTGCGCGCCGCTTCGTCCCGATCCTGCGCGACGAGCAACGCCGCGCCCATTCCCATTGCCAGTGCGATCAATGCCCCTGCCTTCAATCCGGTCACCATTATGGACAGAATAGCCGACCAACCCGTATCTGTCCTGAACGACCCAACGCCTCTCCGCCCATTTCAGGAGCAAAGAATGTTTTCCGGTTCGATTCCGGCGCTCGTTACGCCGTTCGACGCCGACGGCCAGTTCGTCGAAAGTGCGTATCGCGAGCTTGTCGAGTGGCAGATAGCAGAGGGCTCGTCCGCCCTGGTGCCGTGCGGCACGACGGGGGAGGCGGCGACGCTGACCAAGGACGAGCATTTCGCCATCGTCCGCGTGTGTGTCGATCAAGCCAGGGGGCGCGTACCGGTGATCGCCGGAGCGGGGTCCAACGACACCCGGGTGGCGGCGGCCAACATCGCCGCGGCGAAGGAAGCGGGCGCGGACGCCGCACTGATGGTGCCGCCTTATTACAACCGCCCCTCTCAAGAGGGAATCTTCCAGCATTTCGTGGCGCTTGCCCCCGATGCGGCGCTACCGATCGTGCTGTACAATGTGCCGGCCCGGACGGTCACTGATATCCAGCCGGACACGCTGATCCGTATCGTCGAGGCATTCCCGAGCGTGTTCGTGGCAGTGAAGGACGCGTCCGGGGTGCTGCAGCGCGTGTCGCAGCATCGCGCGGCGCTGGGCGACGGCTTCTGCCAATTGTCGGGCAACGACGATCTGGCGCTGGCGTACAATGCGGTCGGCGGTGTGGGGTGCATCTCGGTGACGGCGAATGTCGCGCCGCGGCTCTGCGCGGATTTCCAGGCGGCGGGGAGCGGGGCCGAAGCACTGGCGCTGCACGACCGGCTGTTCGCGCTGCATACGGCGTTGTTTACCGATGCCTCGCCGGGGCCGGTGAAGTACGCGATGACGAAGGTACGGCCGGGCTTTCCGGATGGGCTGCGCCTGCCGATGACGTGGCCGGGCGAGGCGAGCCGGGCGGCGGTGGATGCGGGACTGAAGCTGGCGGGGTTGGTGTAGGACACACTTGCCCCGTCACTCCGGGTCAAGCCCGGGGTGACGATTGGAAGCGCGCGCTGCGCCCCCACAATCCCGCCGCAATCCTTTGCCACGTTGCGCCAAACAGCGTCGGAGGTGCCGGTGCCGGGTTGGTGGTTGCTCGCGTTGCAGGTTGCCGGTCCACCCGCTGCCCTTCCGGCGCGCCGCGCGCCCGATCGGCCATGTCCTGTCGCCAAGCCGGGCGAGGAGATCATCGTGTGCGCCCGGCCCGACGACGCATATCGTCTAAAGCCGATGCCTGAGCGCTTTACCCCCGAACGGTCGCCGCCCAAGGCTGAGGCCGCGATCGCCGGCCTCGGCACGGTGGCGGCCGAGGTGGAGCAAGCGCGCGATGCGCAAGGCGCGCCGATCAATCGTGCGATGATCCGGCTGCGCGTTCCGCTGGGCGGCAACAAACGCTGAACGCGGCGGCTTTCCACGAACCGCGCGAGCCCCTACATCGCGCGGTCCATGCCACGTCCCAAGCCCGCCACCTTCGACAAGAAGAAGATCGTCGCCGAGAACCGGCGCGCCCGTTTCGATTACGAGATCGACACCAAATATGAGGCGGGGATCGCCTTGACCGGCACCGAGGTGAAGAGCCTGCGTTTCGGCGAGGGATCGATCGCAGAAAGCTATGCCGAGGTGAAGGAAGGCGCGGTGTGGCTGGTCAATTCGAACATTCCCGAATTCAGCCACGGCAACCGCTTCAATCACGAGCCCAAGCGGCCCCGTAAACTGCTGCTTCATGCGCGCGAGATAAACAAGATGCACGGCGCGGTGGCGCGCGAGGGCATGACGCTCATCCCGTTGATGATCTATTTCAACGGGCAGGGGCGCGCGAAAGTGGAGTTGGCGTTGGCGAAGGGCAGGAAGGCGCACGACAAGCGCGAGCATATCAAGGAACGCGACT
>JBELMF010000119.1:0-11252 GCA_042096015.1 Sphingomonas sp. | reverse complement strand
GGGTGACCGACAGCACGATCGCCGCGATGGAAGGGCTGGGCGCGCGGCGCGAGCGGATCGCCGCGGCGATCGGCCCGTGTATCGCCCGGGCCAGCTATGAGGTGGACGATGCGTTCCGCCGGCGCTTCGAGGCCGATGACCCGGAAAACGAGCGCTTCTTCGCCGATGCGCGCGAGGGCCACGCGCAATTCGACCTGGAAGCCTATGTCGCGCGCCGCCTGGCGCTCGGCGGCATCAGGCGGATCGAGGCGATGGGCCTCGACACCTATGCCGACGAAGCGCGTTTCTTCAGCTATCGTCGCGCGACGCATCGCGGCGAGCCGGATTATGGCCGCCAGATCGCGATCATCGGGCTGCGCTGAGCCACGCTTTCGCCGGAGGTGCGCAATCGCTAGAGCCGTGCGCCACAGTGTGAACGCTTCGGGATGACAGACATGCAACAGGCGGACGTACTCATCCTTGGCGGCGGGCTGGTGGGCGCGACCCTGGCCATTGCGCTCGATCGGCATGGCCTGTCCGCGATCGTCGTCGACCCCGCCGATCCGGCGGTGACGCTTGCCGCCGGGTTCGACGGGCGCGCCTCGGCAATCGCCAGTGCCAGCCATCGCATGCTGGAGGCGATCGGTGTGGCGCAGCGGCTGGCGGGCCAAGGGTGCGGCATCCGCCAGATCCGGGTGAGCGACGGGCTCGAGCCGGGGGCGCTGGATTTCATCCCCGATGCCGATGACGGCGCCTTGGGCACGATGTACGAGAATCGCGCGCTGCGGCGTGCGCTGGCCGACACAATGGCGGAGAGCGGCGTCGATTTCCGGCCACTGACGCGCGCGATCGATATCGTGCGCGCGCCAACCGGCGTGCGTGCCACGCTGAGCGACGGCACCACCGTCGCCGCCTCGCTGCTGGTGGCGGCGGAGGGACGCAATTCGCCGACGCGCGCCGCGGCGGGCATCGCGACGGCACACTGGCGCTATGACCATGCCGCGATCATCGGCGCGTTCCACCATGAACGCTCGCACGAGAATGTGGCGTACGAGATCTTCTATCCGTCGGGGCCGTTCGCGCTGCTGCCGCTGGTGGACGACGCGGACGGGCATCGTTGCGCGATCGTCTGGTCGGTCAAGCAGGCGCAGGGCCCTGCGATGCTGAAGCTGAGCGACCGCGCGTTCCTGGCCGAGGCCGAGAAACGGATGGGCGGTTTCCTGGGCGCGTTGTCAAAGGCGAGCCCGCGCGCGAGCTACCCGCTTGGCTTCCATCATGCCGCGCAGATCACTGCCGAGCGGCTGGCGCTGGTCGGCGATGCGGCCCATGGCATCCATCCGATCGCGGGCCAGGGCCTCAACCTCGGCTTTCGGGACGTCGCGGCACTGGCGGAGGTGCTGGTGGAAGGGCGGCGGCTCGGGCTGGACGCGGGCGACGCGCAATTGCTCGACCGGTACCGCCGCTGGCGCAGCCTGGACACGCTGATGGTGGCCGGTGCGACCGACACGTTGACACGGCTGTTCGGCATTCCCGGGCGCACCGCGAGCGCAGTGCGACGGTTCGGGATTTCCGCCGTCAATGCCCTGCCGCCGCTCAAGGATCGCTTCATGGCGGAGGCGCGCGGCGAGAGCGGCGCGTTGCCGCGGCTGCTGCAGGGCCTGGCGGTCTAGAGCGATCTCCAGCTCAGGCCGTTACGCCGGGCAGCTGCCGGGCGATGGCGATCCATGCCGGCGAGGCCATCAGCCCGATCCCGAACGCCAGCCCGGCGGTGGCCAGCGCCGCGCCGAGCACACTGGCCCAATGCAGCCGGCCACGTGAATGACAGTCCCACCAGAACAGCAAGGCGAAGGGCAGCAGGCTGATCGCCTGGTTCACGGTGAACATCAGCGGTGACGGCGGGCCGAGCGGGATCCGGCCCATCGCCGGTCCCATGAACACCAGCGTCGCCGAAAGCATCAGCCGCTTGTGCGCCTGTCCGTCGCGGCGCAGCGCAAAGCCGAGCGCCGCGAGCGGCGTGTATGACAGGATCGCCCCCATCGGCAGCGCCATCCAGCCATAAGCGCTGACACCGGGCGGCTGGGTCAGCCGTTGCGGCAGGTGGATCATGGTGACGTACATGAACGGCACCATCAGCATCGCCACGATGAGGCCGGCGACGCCAAGGCGGATATGAAGATCTCGCCGGCCCGCCGACACCAGCTGCGTCTGCGCCCAGAAGATCGCGATCCACATGGTGCACAGCAGCCCGTGGGCAACGACCGCGGCGTCGAACGGGGCCAGCGGGCGCGGCGCGGGCACGATGCCGCGCAGGAACCAGCTCGGCGCGAAGCCGACGAACATCAGCGCGGCGATCAGCCACGCCATGCCCCGGTAGAAGCGCCGCTCCGCCGCCTCGCGCGGTCGGGCGGCAGCCGCGAATGTGCTCGCCATGATCGAACTCCAGCCTGTTTGCAGGCCCGATAGGATCAGCGACGGCGGTGCGCAGGCGTCGCGCGACGCGCCGGCGACCATGCGACCGGCGTGCGACCGGGCATCACGCGGCCTTCAGGCGGAAAGCGGTGACGGCAGCCATCACGCCTGCCGCCGCGGTGCCGCGGATCTCTAATAGTTCACGTTCACCGTGACCGTGTCGGAATAGACGTCCGGACGGAAATTGGCGCTGGGAACGGTGACGTAGACGGGGAGGCCTTGCGCCGTTCCGGTGCCGGTTCCCGATACGCCATTGCCGACGTCGGTCGCCGTGGCGGTGTTGCCCCAGATGGTGCCGTCCGGCCCGGTCTGCGAGCCCAACTGATAGGTCGGCTGATCGCTGTTTCCACCCGTACCCGTCAGCACGCCTGCGCCCGCCATGTCTCCGTGCGAGGGCTGCAGGCCGACATAATAGGGCGTGCCGGTCGGGCAGGTGACCTCGATCGTCGTCGAACCGGAGACGTTCGTAGCCGTCGCGGGAACCGCGCCGAGATCTGCATCGCCCAGCGCGCGCACGGTGCAGGCCGCCTAGACATCGCTGGTCACGTGAAGCGTGAACTCGACGCCTGAAAAATCCGAGACCCCTCGCGATATGCACGGGCCGGTATCATCCTGAAACCCGAGAACCATGTTGAAGATGTCTGCCGTATACTCGCCGGACGCGGGCGTCTGCCCGGATGGTACCCGTGCGTAGAAGTCGAAATGCCCTGTGACGAACTGGGGATTGCCCGGTGGGACGACGCCGGGCGCCAGGAATGGATTGGATTGATCCCATTTTTCACTGAATGCGGGATCCTTGTAGAAATCATAGTTGAGCGTGCTTGTGCCCGTCGCGTTTTGCATGATCGGCTGGAACGGGCTGACGGTGCCCGGATAGCTGGGCGTGCCCATGCCGAGGCAGAGCGTGATCGGTTGTGCAGGATCGCCATAGTTCGTGCATTGCCATTCGATGGTGCCGCTGGTGGTGCTGGAATTGCCGAACGCCATCGCCTGCGCGCTGGTGACCCCGCAGGTGACGTTGGCCTGTGCCTTTCCGGGCGCCATCGTCGACGCCGCGACCAGCACGACGAGACACGCCAACAGGCGCAGCATGAGATGGCCGCCTAGCAGGCGCATCAATCTGCTCACCTGACGGCGCATACGACCTCTCCTGCGTTGGTTACGGCCTGTCCGGCAATCAGCTGCGGCACGGTGAGCGAGCAGGTGCCCGATGCGCTCCGGACGACGATCACCGAGCCTGGGACGGCGTTTTCAAGGTAGAGCTGGCCATCGTAACCGATCACCATGTCCGCACTGCTGCCGTCGGCAAAGCTTGCGCTCGAACCCGGTTCGATGAAGCGTCCGCCGGAATCGACCACGGCCATCACCAGTGCCCGGATGCGCCGGATGTCGAAAGCGACCGCGGAACCGGCCCGATCCGCCGGCACGGCGTTGTGAGTAAGATCCGGCGCGACGAGGTCAGCGGCGAGTTGAGAAGTGTCGATGGCGATGTTGTTGCGTTCATAGGCCCGCAAACCCGTGACCAGCAGCTTGGCCTTGTCGTTGGTGACGCCGACCTGCTGGTTGAACAGCTTGACCGGCACGCCGGGGACGCCGCTGGTCGAGACCAGGGCAAATCCGTCGTAGATCGAGCGGGTCGGATAGACCCCGCCGCCCATGATCACGACTGACCCGCGATGGCCGATATAGCCGTTCGCATAATCAGCGCGGCGAGAACATTTGAGCAACATTTTCCAACATGTCAAGTCGAAGTTCGGCTGGCGCCGTGCCCAACATCTCGCTGGGGTGCCCAGCTTTGTCCGCTATGGGATGCAATTTCACGAGAGATGGTGCCCAGAAGAGGACTCGAACCTCCACGCCCTTGCGAGCGCCAGCACCTGAAGCTGGTGCGTCTACCAATTCCGCCATCTGGGCACGGGGTAGGCCGGCGCCTCTAGGGCGGGGGTGGCGACCTTGTCAACAGGCACTTCGCGCGGCTAGGGACAAAGCGGTTTTTCCGCGGAGCAACATATGAAGGATAGACTGGTCACGCTGATCGGCGGTGGCGGTTTTCTCGGCCGTTACGTCGCGCAGGCGTTGCTCGCGGCTGGTGCGCGCGTCCGCATCGCACAACGCGATCCGCGCGAAGCCTGGTACCTGAAGCCACTTGGCGGCCTCGGGCAGACGCAGTTCGTGGCTGCGGACGTTACCCGGCCCGAAACCCTGGCACGGGCCGTGGCCGGCGCCGACGGGGTGGTCAATCTGGTCGGCAGCTTCAGCGGAGATCTGCAGCGCATCCATGTCGATGGCGCTCGGGCGCTGGCCGAGGCGGCGCGCGAGGCCGGCGTATCAGCGCTGGTGCATATTTCCGCGATCGGTGCTGAGCCGGCTGCGGCGTCCTATTATGCCCAGACCAAGGGTTTGGGCGAGGCAGCGGTGAGGGCGTCTTTCCCCGCGGCGACGATCCTGCGGCCGTCCACCGTGTTTGGCCGTGAGGATCAGTTCATCAACCTGTTCGCCGGAATGATTGCGAAGCTACCGGTCATTCCAGTGTTGAAGCCCGCGACCCGCTTCCAGCCGGTATTCGCCGGTGACGTCGGCGACGCGGTCGTCGCGGCATTGAAGGATCCCTCGGCTCACGGTGGCCGGACCTATGAACTCGGCGGCCCGGACGTCCTCACGATGTTGGCGCTGCAGCAGTGGATTGCGCGCACGATCGGACGCGATCCCGCCTTCGTGCCGGTTCCGGATGCGCTCGGCGGCCTCATCGCGGCGCTGCCGGGGGCACCGATCTCGCGGGATCAGTGGAAGCTGCTGCAGCATGACACGGTCGTGGCGCCGGATGCGGACGGGCTTCCGGCGTTTGGCATTACGCCGACGCCGCTCGCCGCCGTCGCGCCGGGGTGGCTGGTGCGATATCAGCGCGCGGGCCGCTTCGCACGACCAACCGCGGCTTAACCAACGTCGCACCTCCTGCGTACCGACCTACGGGCGCGGGCGACCTGAAAGGCCCTCATGTCCGATCTGCTGACCGCGATCATCCTTGGTATCGTCGAAGGCGTTACCGAGTTCCTCCCCGTGTCCTCGACCGGGCATCTGGTGCTGGCCACCGAGCTGCTCGGCTATGATCCGCAGCGCTGGGCGGTGTTCAACATCGCCATCCAGCCCGGCGCGATCCTGGCGATCGTGGCATTGTACTGGCGCACGTTCCTGGCCGTGCTGACCGGCTTGTTCCGGGGTGAAAAGGGGGCAATCGCCTTCGTGCGCAACCTGCTGATCGCCTTTGTGCCGGCCGTGGTGCTGGGGCTGGCGTTCAACGATCAGATCGAGGCGCTGCTGGAGAATGCGGTAGTGGTCGCCTGGGCGCTGATTGTCGGCGGCGTCGCCATCTTGGTAATCGAGAAGCTGGCCAAGACGCAGACGGTGGGCGGCATTTCGAATGTGACGATCGGCCAGTCGGTCAAGATCGGCCTCGTCCAATGTATTGCGATGATCCCCGGGGTCAGCCGTTCGGGCGCGACGATCATGGGCGCCATGGCGCTGGGCATCGATCGGCGTACCGCGGCGGAGTTCTCCTTCTTCCTGGCGCTGCCGACACTGACCGGCGCGACGGTGCTGCAGATGGTGAAACACCGTGATGCCATCACCGGCGGCGACCTGCAGCTGATCGCGGTGGGGGCGTTCGTGTCGTTCATCGTCGCGCTGGCCGTGGTGAAGGCATTCATGGCGGTGGTGACGAAACACGGGTTCGCGCCATTCGCCTGGTATCGCATCGTCGCGGGCGCAGCAGCCTTGCTGATGCTATCAGCTCGATAGGGCCGAGCCGGACCTTCTTCATTCGTGATTGTTGTGGCGATTTAAGCCTGCGGCCGAATAAACCGACAAATAGGTAAGTGGTGCTGACTTGATGCCTGAATGTCGATGTGAGACCCACATCCGCGGAGGGCATAATGGCCGCAGATAGCATGCTTCGATTCGTCGTGACCCCGCAGTCGTATCCGGCAAAGCGGGAGGCGGAGGCGCGCGCGGAAGACTTTCGCGAGATCGCGGATCGATACGCCGTGCCGCGCGCGGAGGAGCAGGCCGGGCGCTGTTCGCAATGCGGCGTGCCTTATTGCACGGTGCACTGCCCGCTCCACAACCACATCCCCGACTGGTTGCGCCTGACCGCAGAAGGCCGGCTGCGCGAAGCCTATGAGCTGTCGAACAGCACCTCGACGATGCCCGAGATCTGCGGTCGCATCTGCCCGCAGGATCGATTGTGCGAGGGCAATTGCGTGATCGAGTTCTCCGGTCACGGCGCGGTGACGATCGGATCGGTCGAGAAGTTCATCACCGACACCGCCTGGGAGGAAGGCTGGGTCGAGCCGCTGGTACCGGGGCCCGCGCGCGGGCAGTCGGTGGGCGTGATCGGGGCCGGACCGGCCGGGCTCACCGCGGCGGAGTATCTGCGCGCCAACGGTTATGAGGTGCACGTCTATGACCGGCACGATCGCGCCGGCGGGCTGCTGACCTATGGTATTCCCGGCTTCAAGCTGGAGAAGCCGGTGGTGATGCGCCGCGTCGAGCGGCTGAAGGCCGGGGGCATCGTGTTCCACGAAGGCTTTGCCGTCGGTGAGGATGCGACGCTTGCCGAACTGCGCCAGCGCCACGACGCGCTGCTGATCGCGACGGGCGTTTACAAGGCGCGCGCGATCGAGGTGCCGGGAAGTGACGCGCAGGGCGTGATTGCGGCGCTGGACTATCTCACCGCGTCTAACCGCAAGAGCTTCGGCGATGCGGTGCCCGCATTCGATGGCGGCAGCCTCGACGCGAACGGCAAGAATGTCGTGGTGATCGGCGGCGGCGATACCGCGATGGATTGCGTGCGTACCGCGATCCGCCAAGGCGCCAAGAGCGTGAAATGCCTGTACCGGCGCGACCGCGCCAACATGCCCGGCTCGCAACGCGAAGTGGCCAATGCCGAGGAGGAGGGCGCCGAATTCGTCTGGCTCTCCGCGCCGCATTCGTTCGTCGGCGAGCAGGTGGAGACGGTACGGGCGAACCGCATGCGGCTGGGCGCGCCCGACGCGAGCGGGCGGCGCGCGCCGGAGGTCGACCCGGGCGGGCCGGTCGACATGGCGGCGGACATGGTGATCAAGGCGCTGGGCTTCGATGCGGAGGAGCTGCCGCACCTGTGGGATGCGCCCGAACTGGGCGTGACGCGGTGGGGCACGGTGCTGGTCGATCCCAAGACGCTGATGACCAACATGGACGGCGTCTTCGCCGCGGGCGACATCGTGCGCGGCGCCAGCCTGGTGGTGTGGGCGATCCGCGACGGGCGTGACGTCGCGTCGACGATGCACAAATATCTGAAGGCAAAGGCGATCGCAGGCGCCGTGAAGGAGGCCGCATGATGGACCAGCGCGAATATCTCGCCACGCACGGCATGTACCGCCCCGAGTTCGAGGGCGATGCGTGCGGCGTCGGCATGGTTGCCGCCACCGACGGCAAGCCCTCGCGGCGCGTGGTGCAGTCGGCGATCGATGCGCTGAAGGCGGTGTGGCACCGGGGCGCCGTGGATGCGGACGGCAAGACCGGCGACGGCGCGGGGCTGCATGTCGATCTGCCACTGCGCTTCTTCGACGATGCCATCGCGATGAGCGGGCACAAGGTGCTGCCGAACCGGCTTGCGGTGGGCATGGTGTTCCTGCCGCGCACCGATCTCGCCGCGCAGGAGACCTGCCGCACGATCGTGGAAAGCGCGATCATCGAGGCGGGCTATACGATCTACGGCTGGCGGCAGGTGCCCGTCGACGTGTCCGTCATCGGCATGAAGGCGCAGGCGACGCGGCCGGAGATCGAGCAGATCATGATCGCCGGGCCGATGCCCGGTGAGGTGGACGCCGCCGAGTTCGAGAAGAACCTCTATCTCGTCCGTCGTCGGATCGAGAAGCGCGTGATCGCCGCGCAGATCCAGGGCTTCTACATCTGCTCGCTCAGCTGCCGCTCGATCATCTACAAGGGGCTGTTCCTCGCGGAATCGCTGTCGGTGTTCTACCCGGACCTGACCGATAAGCGCTTCGAAAGCCGCGTCGCGATCTTCCACCAGCGCTATTCCACCAATACCTTTCCGCAATGGTGGCTGGCGCAGCCGTTCCGGTGCCTGGCGCATAACGGCGAGATCAATACGATCCGCGGCAACAAGAACTGGATGCTCAGCCACGAGATCCGCATGGCCAGCATCGCGTTCGGCGAACATTCGGAGGACATCAAGCCGGTGATCCCGGCCGGCGCGTCCGACACCGCGGCGCTGGATGCGACGTTCGAGGCGATCTGCCGTTCGGGCCGCGACGCGCCCACCGCCAAGCTGATGCTGGTGCCCGAGGCGTGGCAGAGCGACGTCGCCGACGACATGCCGCCCGCACATGCCGCGATGTATCAATATCTCGCCTCGGTGATGGAGCCTTGGGACGGCCCGGCCGCGCTCGCCATGACCGACGGCCGCTGGGCAGTGGCGGGCATGGACCGCAATGCGCTGCGTCCGCTACGCTACACGCAGACCGCCGACGGCCTGCTGATTGTCGGCTCGGAAAGCGGCATGGTCGTCGTTCCCGAATCCACCGTCGTGGCCAAGGGCCGGCTCGGGCCGGGGCAGATGATCGCGGTCGATCTCGCCGAGGGCAAGCTCTTCCACGATCGCGAGATCAAGGACCAGATCGCTGGCGAGGCGGACTATGCCGCGATGATCGGCAATTTCGCGACCATCGACGATTTGCCGCCCGCGCCCGCCAGCGGCGTGCCGCGCTATGATCGCGCCGAACTCGCCCGCCGCCAGGTCGCTGCCGGGCAGACGCTGGAGGACATGGAGCTGATCCTGTCGCCGATGGTCGAGACGGCCAAGGAAGCGATCGGCTCGATGGGCGACGATACGCCGCTCGCGGTGATCTCGGACAAGCCGCGCCTGATCAGCCAGTTCTTCCGCCAGAACTTCAGCCAGGTGACCAACCCGCCGATCGATAGCTTGCGCGAACGCTATGTGATGTCGCTCAAGACTCGGTTCGGCAATCTCGCCAACATCCTTGATACCGAGGATCGGCGCGAGCGCGTGCTGGTGCTCGACTCACCGGTGCTGACGTCCACCGATTGGGCGCGCCTGAAAGCGTATTTCGGCGATGCTGCTGCCGAGATCGACTGCACCTTCGAGGCCGATGGCGGCCCGGAGAAGCTTCGCGCCGCGATCCAGCGCATCCGCAACGAGGCCGAGCAGGCGGTGCGGCAGGGCAAGAGCGAGTTGTTCCTGACGGACGAGCATATCGGGCCGGATCGTATTGCGATCGCCGGCGTCCTCGCCGCGGCCGCTGTGCATACGCATCTGGTGCGTCGGGGGCTGCGCTCCTACGCATCGGTGAACGTGCGCACGGCCGAGTGCCTCGACACGCATTATTATGCGGTGTTGGTTGGTGTCGGCGCGACCACGGTGAACGCGTATCTTGCCGAGGCAGCGATCGTCGACCGCCACGGCCGTGGGCTGTTCGGCGACCTGTCTCTGGAGGATTGCCTGAAGCGCCACCGCAAGGCGGTCGAGGAAGGCCTGCTCAAGATCATGTCGAAGATGGGGATCGCGGTGATCTCCTCTTATCGCGGCGGTTATAATTTCGAGGCGGTCGGGCTCAGCCGTGCGCTGGTCAACGATTTCTTTCCCGGCATGCCGGCCAAGATCTCGGGCGAGGGCTATGCCTCGCTGCACGTCAATTCCAAGGATCGACACGATGCCGCCTATGACGAGGCGGTCGTCAATCTGCCGATCGGCGGCTTCTATCGCCAGCGCCATACCGGCGAACCGCATGCCTATTCGGCGCAGCTGATGCACCTGCTGCAGACGTCAGTCAGCACCGACAGCTATTCGACCTATCTGCAATTTTCGCGTGGGGTCGGCGACTTGCCGCCGGTGTATCTGCGCGATCTGCTGCAGTTTAACTTCCCGGCCGAAGGCGTGCCGGTCGACCAGGTCGAGCCGATCACCGAGATCCGCAAGCGCTTCATCACGCCGGGCATGAGCCTGGGCGCGCTGTCGCCCGAGGCGCATGAGACACTGGCGATCGCGATGAACCGCATCGGCGCCAAGGCGGTGTCGGGCGAAGGCGGCGAGGACAAGATCCGTTATCAGCCGTACGAGAATGGCGACAACGCCAATTCGGTGATCAAGCAGATCGCGAGCGGACGCTTCGGCGTGACGGCGGAATATCTCAACGCCTGCGACGAGATCGAGATCAAGGTCGCGCAGGGCGCCAAGCCCGGCGAGGGCGGGCAGCTGCCCGGCTTCAAGGTGACCGAGTTCATCGCCAAGCTGCGCCATGCGACGCCGGGCGTGACGCTGATCTCCCCGCCGCCACACCACGACATCTATTCGATCGAGGATCTGGCGCAGCTCATCTATGACCTGAAACAGATCAATCCGCGCGCGCGGGTGTGCGTAAAGCTCGTGTCCTCCGCTGGGATCGGCACGGTGGCGGCGGGTGTCGCCAAGGCGCACGCCGACGTGATCCTGGTTTCCGGCAACGTCGGCGGTACCGGCGCGTCCCCGCAGACCAGCATCAAATATGCCGGCACGCCGTGGGAAATGGGCCTCAGCGAGGTGAACCAGGTGCTGACGCTCAACGGGTTGCGCGGGCGGATCAAGCTGCGCACCGACGGCGGCCTGCGCGTCGGCCGCGACATCGTCATCGCCGCGATCCTCGGCGCGGAGGAGTTCGGTATCGGAACGCTGAGCCTCGTCGCAATGGGTTGCATCATGGTGCGGCAGTGCCACTCGAACACTTGCCCGGTCGGGGTCTGCACGCAGG
>JBELMF010000118.1:0-11270 GCA_042096015.1 Sphingomonas sp. | reverse complement strand
CTCAAGGCCAGGCTCACCGATCGCAGCATGGCCGCCGAGGCCGCGCGTCGCACTGGCGCGGCCCAGCGCGTCGCCGAGCTGACGAATATCGACCGCGCGTCGCTATCCCCTGCCGTCGCCACCCACGTCGAAACCGTGGCCGCCGCGCACGAGATTGCCCTCGACGGCTGGCGCCGCATGCCGGTCGGCGACATGGCGGTGATCTCGAACAACAATTTTCGCTCGACCCCTTATGTCGTCACCCAGGGCAATGGCGCCTTTGTCGACACGCCCGATCTGCTCGAGAACAAGCACACGGTCGCCACCAGCGCCGATGCCGAGGCTTATCTCGCGCGGTTGGAAGCCTATGCCGTGCAGCTGAGGGACGAGACGGAGCGGCTGCGCGCCGATGCCGCGCAGAACGTCCTGCTGCCCGCCGCCTTCAATCAAATCACCGTCGCGCAGCTCCGCGCCGGCGCAGCCCAGCCCGCGCGTGAGCAGGGCATGATTCGCAGCTTCGCCGAGAAGACCGCCAAGGCGAACCTGCCCGGCGACTGGGAAGCGCGCGCCACCACCATCGTCGAACGCCGCATCGCCCCTGCGCTCGCCAACCAAGCCGCCACGCTCGCCAGTTACGCCGCGCGTGCGCCGCAGGACGCCGGCATGTGGCACCTCCCCGACGCCGCCGACCGCTACGCCTGGCTCGCCGAGGCGAGCACCACCACCAAGCGGACCCCCGACGAGATCCACGCCTCCGGCCTCGAGCAATGCCGCGCCTATGCCGCCGCGCTCGATCCTTTGCTCCGCGCACAGGGGCTGACGCAGGGCACCGCGGGCGAGCGCCTCGCCGCACTCGGCAAGCGCCCCGACCTGCTCTTCGCCAATACCGATGCGGGCCGCGCCGAGCTGCTCGCCTACCTCAACACCGTCGTCGCGAAGCTCCGCCCCACGCTGCCGGGCGCGTTCAACAAGCTCGTCCGCGGCAATCTCGTCATCAAGCGGGTCCCACCGGCGATCCAGAACGGGGCGCCGAACGGCTATGCCGGCCCCGGCGCGATCGACGGCTCGACGCCGGGAATCTATTACATCAACCTGCGCGACACGGCGAACTGGCCGCGCTTCGAACTGGCGACGCTCACCTTCCATGAAGGCATCCCGGGCCACATCTGGCAGGGCGAGTATACGTTCGACCTGCCACTGATCCGCACCCTGCTCGGCTTCAACGCCTATTCCGAAGGCTGGGGTCTCTATGCCGAGCAGATCGGCGACGAGCTCGGCTTTTACGAAGGCGATCCGCTCGGTCGCATCGGATACCTCCAATCGATGAACTTCCGCGCCGCGCGGCTGGTGGTCGACACTGGCCTCCACCACAAGCGCTGGAGTATCGATCAGGCGATCCGCTGGCTGATGGCCGCCACCGGTTACACCGAAAGCCGCGCACGATCGGAGATCAACCGTTATTGCATCTGGCCCGGCCAGGCGCTCGGCTACAAGACGGGCCACAACGAGATCAACCGCCTGCGCGACGCGGCCAAGGCGAGGCTCGGCGCCAGGTTCGACGTGCGCGGCTTCAACGACGCGGTGGTGCAGGCCGGCGGCATGCCGCTCGGCGTACTGGGCAAGGTCGTCGATCGCTGGACGGCGAAGGTAATGGCTCAGGCTGGAGCCTGACCGGTCGAACCATAATCACTGCTTCCCGGCGAACGCCGGGGAGCAGTTGGGAAGGCCGCATTGACCTACGCTGCGCGCACCATTTGCGTCCTCCAGCTGGGCCCCGGTCTTTGCAATGAGACCAAGTCCCAGCCAACTACGCCGTCGTCCGCCCATATTCCTGCTTGGTCACCGGATGGCTCGACGACAGCCCGCCATCCACCGCGATCGCCTGGCCGTTGACATAGCTCGCGTCGTCGCTCGCCAGGAAAAGTGCCACCCGCGCCAGCTCCTCCGGCGCCGCCCCGCGCCGCAGCGGGTTCAGCCGCCCGACACGGTCGATCTTGCCGGCCTCGCGCGCATAGTCGAACACCGATTGAGTCATCCCCGTCTCGGTAAGGCCGGGGCAGATCGCGTTCACGCGCACGTTCGATCCAGACAGCTGCTGCGCCGACACCTGTGCCAGGTTGATCACGCCGGCCTTGCTTGCCGAATAGGCCGGTGATCCGGCGCCCGAGCGGATGCCGGCGACGCTGGCGGTCAGGATGATTGCGCCCTGGCCTCTTTCGGCGATGCGGGGCGCGGCATGCTTGATCGCGAGGAACGGGCCGATCAGATTGACCCGCAGAACCTCGGTAATCAACGCCACGTCGGTGTCGAAGATGTTGGCCATCCCCCCCGAGATGCCGGCATTGGCGAACATCACGTCGAGCCCGCCAAACCTGTCGCACGCCAGCGCGACGGTGCGCACCACATCCTCCTCGCTCCCAGCATCCATCTCGATCGCATGCGCGATCCCGCCCGCAGTGCGGATCGCGTCAGCCGTAGCCTCGGCGCCCTTCTTGTCGGCGACGATCACCTGCCCGCCTTCCGCGGCGAAGAGCGTCGCAGCGGCGCGGCCGATGCCCGAGCCGGCGCCGGTGACGATGATCGATTTGCCCTGAAAACGCATTCGAACCTCCAAGTTACGTCACCCCGGACCTGATCCGGGGACCCGCTCCTTGGTCACCCCGCGAGCAGGACAGCGGGACCCCGGGTCAAGCCGGGGTGGCGCAAGTTTCAGATCGTTACACCACCGTCGATCACCATCGTCTGGCCGGTCATGAACCCGCTTGCCTTCGAGGCGAGATAGACCACCGCGCCGGCGATCTCCTCGGGCTCGCCGATGCGACGCAAGGGCGTGCCCTTGTTGCGCTCGGCGACCGCGGCCTCGTCTTCCCACAAGGCCTTGGCGAAATCGGTTTTGATCAGCCCGGGCGCGATGCAGTTCACGCGGATGCCGTGCTTGCCGTACTCATGCGCCAGGTTGCGAGCGAGCTGCATGTCGGCCGCCTTGCTGATGCAATAAGCGCCGATCACCGTCGATCCGCGCAGGCCGCCGATCGAGGAGACGATGACGATCGAACCGTCTCCTCGCTCCTTCATCTCGGACGCGACCATGGTGATCAGCCAGTGATTGGAGAGGATGTTGTTGTCGAGGATCTTGCGAAACTGCTCGTCCGCGATTCCCTCCTGCGGGCCGTAATAGGGGTTCGATGCCGCGTTGCAGACGAGGCAATCGATCCGCCCGAACTCGCGACGGCTCTGATCGATCAGATGCTGGAGCGCTGCCTTGTCGGAGATGTTGGCGGCGATCGCCGCCGCCGTCCCCGCGCCGAAGCGGTCGTTGATCTCGGCAGCCACCGCGTCGCACGCATCCTGCTTGCGGCTGGAGATGACGACCTTGGCACCCTGCTCGGCACAGGCGAAGGCGCTCGCCTTGCCGATCCCGCGCGTCGATCCGGTGATGACGATGACCTTGCCGGTCAGATCGAAGAGACTCATGTCTTCTAAACTCCCCTCCCGCTTGCGGGAGGGGCTGGGGGAGGGCCTGTCCGCAAGCAATGTGTATGCGGAAGGGGGGACAGCCCCTCCCATAACCCCTCCCGCAAGCGGGAGGGAATTCAGGCCCCCGCCTTCACGGCAAACCCCCACGCGGCGTCGGCCAACATCGGCACCCGCGCACTGGTCGCCTCGGCATTGGCGCTGGACGCCGTGCCGATCAGGAAGCGCTTCCTGATCCCCTGGACGATCGACGCCAGCCGGAACAGGTTGAACGCCAGCAGCCAGTTAAGATCGGGCAACCCGTCGCGCCCGGTCTTCTCGCAATAACGCGCGACCACCTCGTCGACGGTCGGGATGCCCGTCTCCGGCCCGGTCAGCCCCATCACGCCCGAACGCCCCTCGGGCTCCGTCACCCAGCTGATCAGGAAATAGCTGAGGTCTGCCAGCGGATCGCCGGTCGTGCACAGCTCCCAGTCGAGCACCGCCGCCACACGCGGCTCCAGTCCCGGCGCGAACTTCATGTTGTCGCAGCGGTAATCGCCATGAACGATGGTAGTGCGCGTCTGCTCGGGAATGGTCTTGGGCAGCCATTCGATCAGCCGCTCCATCGCCGGCATATGCTCGGTCTCGGCACCGCGATACTGCTTGGTCCAGCGGCCCACCTGCCGCTCGAAGTAATTGCCCGGCCGGCCGAAATCGCCCAGCCCGATCGCCTCGTGATCGACGTTGTGCAGCGCTGCCAGGGTGTCGATCATCGCATGGTAATGATCGCGCCGCTGCTCGACGGACATGCCGGGAAACGAGCCGTCCCAGATCGTCCGCCCATCGACCATCTCCATCACGTAGAAAGCGGAGCCGATGACGTTGTCGTCCTCGCACAGGCCGTACTGGCGCGGTGCGGGGAAGCCGGTGCCGTTCAGCGCCTTCATCACGCGATATTCGCGGTCGACCTGATGCGCCGACGGCAGCAGCTCGCCCATCGGCTTGCGTCGCAGGACGTAGTTCCGAGCCGGCGTGGTCAGCTTATACGTCGGGTTGGACTGCCCGCCTGCGAATTTCGCATAGGTGAGCGGCCCCGCGAAGTCGGGCACGTTCGCGTCCATCCACGCCGACAGCCGATCGGTGTCGAGCCGGTCGCGCTCGGCGACCTCCGCCTGAAGGCTGGTATCTTCCGCCACGGCCGTGCTCATTGAAACACGATCACGCTGCGGGTGGCATCGCCCTTGCGCAGTTCATCGAACGCATCGTTGATCCGATCCAGTGGCAGGCGCTCGGCAATGATCGTGTCGAGATCAAGCAGACCACGCATGTAGAAGTCCACGAGCCGCGGGATGTCGACCGGGAAGCGGTTCGATCCCATGATCCCGCCCTGCAGCTTCTTGCCCGACAGCAATTCCATCGCGGACAGACCGACCTTCTGGTCAAGCGGCATCATGCCGAGGATCGTCGCGGTGCCGCCGCGGCGGAGCACGTCCACCGTGGTCTGCGCCGATTGCGGTCGGCCGACCGCCTCGATCGCATGGTGCACGCCGCCCTTGGTGAGTTCCACCACCTCGCCGACGACGCCGTCCTTCAGCGGATCGAAGGTATGCGTCGCGCCGAGCTTCTCGGCGACCGCGCGCTTCTCCGGCACCGGATCAAGCGCGATGATCTTGCCCGCGCCGGCGATCTTGGCGGCGTTCACCGCGGCAAGGCCGATGCCGCCACAGCCGACAACGCACACCGTTTCGCCCGGCGTCACGTCGGTGGTGTTGAACACCGCCCCTGCCCCCGTCGTCACCGCGCAGCCGATCAGCGCAGCGCGGTCGAGCGGCATCTCCGGGTCGATCGCGACGCAGGCATGCTCGTGGACGAGCATCTGCTCGGCATAGGCCGACAGATTAAGCATCTGGTTGACGTTGCCGCCACTGGCCAGCTTCAGCCGCGGCTCTGCCTTGGGCGAGCGCCGCGTCTCGCCGCTAATGCACAGGAACATGCGCCCGGTGATGCAGAACTCGCAATGACCGCAGAAGGCGCTGAGGCAGGTGACGACCGCATCGCCGACCTTCACCGTTCGCACTTCGCTGCCCACCGCCTCAACGATGCCGGCCGCCTCATGGCCAGGAATTGCCGGGAGCGGATGCGGATAGGCACCGTCGACGAAGTGCAGGTCCGACCGGCACACGCCGCACGCCACGGTGCGGATCAGCACCTCGTGCGGGCCCGGCTTGGAGACGACCACGTCTTCGATCTGGAGCGGCGCCTTTGTTTCGAAAATAACTGCGGCTTTCACGATCTCTCCCCGATATTCCAGTAGCTCGCGTCACCTCGGCCTTGAGCCGGGGTCCCGCTTCTCCTCCTTCGCGGCTTGGCAGAAGGAGCGGGATCCCGGGTCCAGCCGGGATGACGGAAGAACAATCAGCGCGAGACGCCGATGTCGCCGCTCGACACGTCGGCCGTGCGCGGCGCGCCGCGGTCGTTGGACGCGATCTCCGCCTTCCAGTCGCCGTACTTGCCGAATTCGTTGCGCGCGATCGCCCGCGCGTGCACCTCATCGGGGCCGTCCGCCAGGCGAAGCGTGCGCTGCGATGCCCAGGCATGCGCCAGGCCGTAATCCTCCGCCACGCCGCCGCCGCCATGCGCCTGCACCGCATCGTCGAGAATGCGCAGCGCCATGTTGGGCGCGAACACCTTGATCATCGCGATCTCTTGGCTCGCGGCCTTGTTGCCCGCCGCGTCCATCGTCTGCGCCGCCTTGAGGCAGAGCAGCCGCGTCATCTCGATCTCGATCCGCGCCTGCGCCACGCGCTGCTCCCACACCGAATGGTCGGAAATGCGCTTGCCGAACGCGACGCGGCTCAGCAGCCGCTTGGCCATCTTCTCCAGCCCCACCTCGGCGACACCGATCGTGCGCATGCAATGATGGATCCGCCCCGGCCCGAGCCGGCCTTGCGCGATCTCGAAGCCGCGCCCCTCGCCCAGGATGACATTCTCGACCGGCACGCGCACGTTGGTGAAGCTCACCTCGCCATGGCCGTGCGGCGCATGGTCATAGCCATAGACCGACAGCATCCGCTCGATCTTTATCCCCGGCGTGTCCATCGGCACGAGAATCTGGCTCTGCTGCTGGTGGCGCGAACCCTCGAAGCTCGTCTTGCCCATCAGGATGCCGATCTTGCAGCGCGGGTCGCCGACGCCCGACGACCACCATTTCACGCCGTTGATGACGTAATGATCGCCGTCGCGCTCGATCCGCGTCTCGATATTGGTCGCGTCCGACGAGGCGACCGCCGGCTCGGTCATCAGAAAGACCGAGCGGATCTCACCGTTCATCAGCGGGCGGAGCCACTTTTCCTTCTGCTCCAGCGTTCCGTAGCGGTGCAGCACTTCCATGTTGCCGGTGTCGGGCGCCGAGCAGTTGAAGCACTCGCTCGCCCAGCCGATCTTGCCCATCTCCTCCGCACACAGCGCATATTCGAGGTTGGTCAGCTGGGTGCCCTCGAACTCAAACGTGTCGTCGACATGGTGCTGGCCCGAGTGCGGCGGCATGAAGAAGTTCCACAGGCCGGCCGCCTTGGCCTTGGCCTTCACTTCCTCGATTACCGGAATAACTTTCCAGCGCTCGCCATGATGCGCCTGCTCGTGATATTCCGCCTGGCGCGGCGCGATCTCCGCGTCGATGAACGCCTTCACGCGATCCCGGAAATAGGTCTCGCGCTCGGTCAGGGTGAAGTCCATCGCATCCCTCCGCTTCTGCTGTTTGATGCAGGCCTTAGAGCGTACCGCATGTTCGGTAAAGCAGCTGTTTTACCGATTGTCGCGCGACAAATGCCTTTCACGAAGCCGTGTGCAAAAGGGACTGTTTCTTCGAAAAAGCTCTGCTATCACCGTTTGATGCAAGTCCAGGGGGAACCCGGCGGCGACGGAGAGGAGATCGGCACGCGCCGCTTTCGGGCGAAGCGCGAAGCGATCCTCGCTGCCGCGGCCGATGCCATCAACGAACAGAGCGCGAAGGGCATGACCTTTGCGGACGTGGCGCGCCGCGTGGGGCTCAATACCACCAGCGTGACCTATTATTTCAAGCGCAAGGAGGATCTTGCCGCCGCGGCGTTCGAGCATACGCTCGATTACCTGCTGGTGATGCTGGACACGGCAGCGGAAGCGCCCACGCCCGAGGCGCGAGTCGAGCGCTATCTCGCGCTCAACATGGCCCGTCTGACCCGGGTACAGCGCGGCGAGGAGCGCCAGATCGCCGGCCTGTCGGATCTGCGGGCGATGGAAGATCCGGTGCGCAGCCGGCTGATGAGCGGCTGGCGCGAAGTATTCCGCCGCGCGCGCAGCCTCTGGGGGCCTGCCACGACCCGCGCGCAGACCGATCTCAACGGCGCGCGGGCGCACGTTCTCATGGAGAACACCTTCTGGCTCCCGGTCTGGCTGCCGCGCTACGACATGGATCAGCTAGGCCGGATCGAAGCGCGAGTCATGGACGTGTTCCGTCATGGGCTTGCCACGCCCGGTGCGCGCTGGATGCCGCGGCCAGTGGATCTGCCGCACGATCCGGTCGATGGACGCGAGGCATTTCTCTTCGCCGCCACCCGGCTGATCAACGAGCTCGGCTACCGCGGCGCATCGGTGCAGCGGATCGCCGGCGAACTCAACGTCACGAAGGGCAGCTTCTACCATCATCTCGATGCGAAGGATGATCTCGTTGCCGCCTGCTATCGCCGTAGCTTCGACACAATCTCAGCGGCGCAGCGCCTCGCCGACGAACAGGGCGGCAGCGAATGGGATCGCCTCACGGCCATGTTCGCAACACTGCTCGGCGTCCAGTTCTCCGAACAGGGCTCGCTGCTGCGCACGACGGCGCTCAGCGGCCTCCCCACCGGCGTTCGCGCGACGATGGTTGATCGCTCCAACCGCATCGCGCGTCGCTTCGCCGGCACCATTTCGGATGGCATTGCCGAGGGGACGATCCGTGCCGTCGACCCGCTGGTAGCGAGCCAGCTGGTGATGGCCTTCCTCAACGCCGCCTTCGACATGCGCAAATGGGCGTGGACCATGCACCCCAGCCGCGCGGTGGCGCTCTATGCCTCCACCCTGGCATTCGGGATGTTCGACGATCGGATAATTGACGATTGACATTGCCGGACAGGTTCCCGCCTGTCCCGCATGCAACGCTTGCCACCTGGTAAGGGGTTCACGGGCAATCCGCCTGGCGTTCAGGTCAGGCGCCTTCCTGACGTGCGACCGGCTGCCGGGCGTCGCCTCATCAGCCGATTGCCGCCACGGCCGCCCATAACAGCTTGTGTGCTAGCCCTCGACCGCGATGAACGGTGGATCCGCAGATCACCGTTGATCCCGCGCGGATCTTGTGCCGATCCGCTCTATAGAATCACACGTCGTCCAATCGCCTTTCAACCCTCCGCACGCTTCATCAGCACGCCGGCCCGCCAGTAATGGAAGATGCCCCAGGGTGTCAGCATGGCGACGGAGAACATCGCCCAGCGCAGCGATTCGGCGCCGTAGGTCGGCTTCAGCATGTCGCTGATCTGGCCCACCGCAAACGGCCCGATCCCCAGCCCCAGCAGGCTCGTCGCCAGCAGCGTCAACGCCGCCCAGGTCGCCCGCAGCCGAAGCGGTGCCAGATGCTGGATCATGGCATAGGTCGGGCCGATATAGGCACCGGCGAAGATCGCGGCGACGAAGTAGGAGCCGAGAGCCAACCAAAGGTGGTCGACGAAGTAGAAGGCCAGCGCAAAGGGAAAGGCGACCAGTTTCATGATCATGACGACATAGCTTTGCGCGTAGATGCCGTGCTTCTTGGCCGCGCGGTCGCACAGCCATCCGCCAAGCATTGCGGAGATGCCCGCCACAAAGGCCGCCGGCAGCGCCACGTACTTCGACACATCCAGCATCGACATGCCCAGCGAGCGCTGCATGTAGCTGGGGCCCCAGCCGGTCACGGCGTATCCCACCAGCGACGTGATCGTGATCGCCGCGACCAGATGAAAAGCCGCCGCATTGTGCCACAGCGAGGCGATACCCTTCCACATCCCGATCACCGGCGCATCTGCTGCGGGGGCGGGCGCCTTCGCATCGGAGAGACCGCGACGAGGCTCCACGACGAAGAGCTTCATGATGATCGCCAGCAGGATGCCCGGCAGGCCCACCACCATCATCGCCACCCGCCAGCCATAGGAATGTGCGACGAAGCCGCCGATCACCATGCCCAAGCCGCCGCCCAGCAGCACGCCCAGCGAATAGATCGCCATCGCGCTCGCGCGCTTCTCGGGCGGGTAGAGGTCGGCGATGATGGACTGGCTAGGCGGCCCGAAGCCGGCCTCACCGATGCCCACCCCGATACGTGCGATCATCAGATGGGTAAAATTCTGCGCCATGCCGCACAGCGCGGTCATGGCGCTCCAGAAGGCGAGGCTGATCGCGATGATATTGCTGCGGCTTGAACGGTCCGCCAGCCGCGCAATGGGCAGGCCTAAGGTCGCATAGAATAGCGCAAAGATCAGCCCGGAGAGCAGCCCCAACTGGGTATCGGACAGCTTGAGATCGGCCTTGATCGCCTCGAGCAGGATGGCGAGGATCTGCCGGTCCATGAAGCTGAAAAAATACGCGGTGGTCAGCAGTGCCAGCGTCCACCCCCGTCGGCGAAGCGCCCGCGCGTCGCGATCGTCCTGCGACCACGTGGTGCTGGCATCCATCTTCTTCTCCTAACCCGCTTCGTTTTCCGGCCAGCCTAAGCGAGGCGGATGTATAAGTCAGCACGTTTAACCGGCGGCAGCGCATCAAAACGCGCCCTGCCGCCGGCCTTCCTTGGTTCAGAACGCCTGCGACACCGACGCTTTCAGCGTAAAGCCGAGCGGTGACGCGGTGAAGCTGTCGTAATTCGGATCGAGCCGTGCGAACGGCGGGTCACGATCGAAAATGTTGACGGCCGCGAGCGAGAATGTCGTGCCGCTCTCAAGCGCGAGCCGATAGGTCGCGTCGAAGGTCCGCCACGATCCGATTTCCTTGCCGCGCGTGTTTGCTGCGCCGCCGAGTGCGCCCGCGTTCGGCCCGAAGATCGCGACGCCGCGCTGGTCGGTATAGCCGTCGACATAGTTGAACTGCAGTCGCAGCGAGTGCGGGCCGCTGTCTCCCTGAACGTACCAGTTCCCGCGCCATTGCGGGATCGGGTAGGACGTCGTCTGGAAGTTGAGCTGGCCCACCGCGTCGAAGGCCGGCTGCACGAGCACGCCTTCCACCAGCAGGTCGTCGATCTTGTAATCGATGACATAGGTGGCCGCGCCGCCTACGGTCATTTCGACCGGCCCGAGTTCACCGCGATAACTTGCCGTGAAGTCCAGGCCGGACGTTTTCACATCCGCGCTGTTGAACACCTGCGTCCGCAGCCGCCCGACGTTGTTGATGCCGCAGCCCGCCGCGTTGAAGGTGAACCGCGATTGCAGCGCTGCATAATCCGGGTTGCCGCAATTGGCCGTCCCGCTGGCGCCGAACAAGGCGTTGGTCAGACCCGACACCGGCTCCGATTCGATGGGCCCTGCGAAATCGTAGCGCCAGTAATCCAGGCTCGCATTGAACGGCCCGGTATCGATCAGCACGCCGGCATTATAGGTCGTCGCGCTTTCCGGCTCGAGCTGCGGATTGCCGAAGACCTCCACGGCTCGAAAGCCGGTGCCGATCACCTGTAGCGAGACGACCGAGCCCGACAGGTTCTGCGGCGGCGGGCCGCGGAAGCTCGTGCCCACGCCGCCCCGCAGCCCCAGCCAGTCGGTCAGCTCGACCTTCAGGCGCGCCTGCGGATCGAACGTGGAGCCCACGTT
>JBELMF010000117.1:0-11357 GCA_042096015.1 Sphingomonas sp. | reverse complement strand
TCATCCCGGACTTGATCGGTGATCCATGGGGCCGCGAACGCTGTGCCGTGATAAACGCGCGACCGCGCCTTCGGACGGCTGGATCCCGGATCATGTCCGGGATGACGGCGGGGTGTGCCTCACCCATCACGCGTTCCGCTCAATAATCGCGACGATGTCCGCCTCGGTCTCCGACAGCCGCCGCCCGATCACCGCGCGTTCCGGCCCGGCGCTCGGGTCCGCGGCGAAGCTCGCATACATGCCCATCGTCATCACGCCCCACTTCAAACTGCCGAGCATCGACCAGAAATCCACGCGCGCCGCCGACATCGGCTCGCCGCCGGCCTCGGCATAGCCGGCGAGCAGATCGTCCAGCTCACCGAACCCGCCGACGTAGCGGTCCGGCCGCCCGAACTTCCAGCTGCTCGTGCACAGCCAGCCGAGATCCTCCGCCGGATCGCCGATATGGACGATCTCCCAGTCGAGCACCGCGACCAGCCCGTCATTCGGATCGACCATGATGTTGCCGTTGCGGAAATCGCCGTGGACCATCCGCGGTGTCACCGGCTCGCTGGGGAGGCGCTTCTCCAGCCAGCGGAACGCCGCCTCGATCGTCGGGCGGACATTGCCCGTCGCGCGCCACGTCTTCTCGTAATTGGCGAGCGTCGTCTCGGCATCGGTCGAGTCGAGCCCCTCCAGCGGCTCCAGCGCATGGATCCGCGCCAGCGCCGCGCCGCATTGATGCGCCAGCTTGCCGCGCGCCGGCTCGAACGCGGGATCGCTGGCGATCTTCTTGCCCAATGTCTCGCCGGAGACGCGGTGCATCACATAGGCCTCGTCCAGCCCGTCGGCCTCCTCGTCGCAGACATAGGCGACGATCGGCGCCGGCACCCCCGCCTTCACCGCGCGGGCGATCGCCGCCGCCTCGCGGCGCAGCGGCGGCTTGGCGACCGTGGAATATTCCACCGGGCGGTCGCGGCGGCGCAGAATCAGCGGCGTCGCTTGCCCCTCTCCATTCACCGCATCGAAGGCCCAGGTCGCCATGCTGGCGCCGCCGGTCAGGCGTACCAGATTCTCGACTCGCGCGCCGCCGGAGATCATCCGCGGTGCGAGCGCCGTCAGGCGCTCCGCCAACTCGTCTTTCGAAAGCCTCTCCGCCATCGCCCCTCGGCTTGTTTGATTTAGGGGCTTTAAAATCTGTGAGAGGCCGCTACGCAAGTTAAAAGAGTCGACTTAATTCGGGAGAGGGCACATGGATTTTGGATTGCCGCAGGACCTGCTCGACTATCTCAAGGAGCTGGACGCCTTCATCGAAGCGGAGATCAAGCCGCTCGAGGATGCCGACGACAACGTCCGCTTCTTCGATCACCGTCGCGAATATGCGCGCACCGATTTCGAGAAGGACGGCTTGCCCCGCCACGAATGGGAAGAGCTGATGCGCGAGGCCAAGCGCCGCGCCGACAAGGCCGGCCACCTGCGCTTCGCCATGGATCCCAAGTTCGGCGGCAAGGGCGGATCGAACCTGTGGATGTGCGTCATCCGCGAATATCTCGCCGCCAAGGGCCTCGGCCTCCACAACGATCTGCAGACCGAGCACTCGATCGTGGCGAACAACCCCTTCGCCAAGATGTTCGACGATTTCGGCACCGACGCGCAGAAGGAAGAGTTCATCAACGGCACGCTGAACGGCACGCGCCGCGTGACCTTCGGCCTGACCGAGCCCTACCACGGCTCCGACGCGACCCACATGGAAACCAAGGGCGTGCCCGAGGTGCGCAACGGCGTGCCCGGCTATGTCATCAACGGCGAGAAGATGTGGACGACGGGCATGCACGTCGCCACCCACTGCGCGCTGTTCGCCCGCACCACGGGCGAGGACGGCGCCGCGCGCGGCATCACCTGCTTCCTCGTCCCCACCGACGATGAAGGCGTGCAGGTCGAGGAATATCTCTGGACCTTCAACATGCCGACCGATCACCCGCGCGTCAGCTTCAAGGACGTTTGGGTGCCCGAGACCACGATCTTCGGCGAAAAGGAAAACGGTCTTCCCGTCGCCCAGGCGTTCGTGCACGAGAACCGCATCCGCCAGGCGGCATCGTCGCTCGGCGCGGCAACCTACTGCATCGAGGAGTCGATCCGCTACGCGCGCCAGCGCAAGCCGTTCGGCGAGGATCTCGCGAAGAACCAGGCGATCCAGTTCCCGCTCGTGGAGCTCGCCACCCAGGCCGAGATGCTCCGCCTGCTGATCCGCAAGACGGCGTGGGAAATGGACCAGATGTCGCATCCGGAGGTCGAGAAGCGGCTCTCGGACAAGGTGTCGATGTGCAATTACTGGGGCAATCGCCTGTGCTGCGAGGCGGCGGACCGCGCGATGCAGGTTCATGGCGGCATCGGTTATTCGCGCCACAAGGCGTTCGAGCACATCTATCGCCACCACCGCCGTTACCGCATCACCGAAGGCGCCGAGGAGATCCAGATCCGCAAGGTCGCGGCGTTCCTGTTCGGCTACCTCGGCCCGCGCCGGCAGGAGTTCAAGGAGCTCGACTGGAGCGATGTGGACTATCGCAACAGCCAGATCCGGCCGCGCTCGGGCAAGCAGGCGCTGGGATCGGTGTTTTGATCGGCTGACCCATATCACTCGTCATCCCCGCGCAGGCGGGGATCCATATACGCCGTCGTCAGCGATAAAGGCGCAAGACCTGCGTGTATGGATTCCCGCCTACGCGGGGATGACGTGGTTTGTGAGGCGGGCGTTACCCACCTCCGTCATGCCGGCCTTGTACCGGCATGCGCCCGTCCATTCGCTCTACAAGCGTTGAACACGCGGCACAGTGGATGCCGGGACAGGCCCGGCATGACGGAAGTGAACAGGGCACCACTTGCCCCACCATCACAATCGGCATAACATCTGTTACGTTACCCCGCCGGACACCGGCGAGCGGATAGGGAGAGGGAAATGCTCAAGACGCGGTTCACCGAGGCGTTCGGGGTCGAATATCCGATCGCGCAGGGCGGCATGCAGTGGGTCGGCAAGGCGAAGCTCGTCGCCGCCGTCGCCAATGCCGGCGCGCTCGGCTTCGTCACGGCGCTGACTCAGCCGACGCCGGAGGATCTGGCGAAGGAAATCCAGCGCACCAAGGATCTCACCGACAAGCCGTTCGGCGTGAACCTGACGATCCTGCCGACGATCACCCCGCCTCCGTACGCCGAATATCGCCGCGCGATCATCGAAGGCGGGATCAAGGTGGTCGAGACCGCCGGCTACAAGCCGCAGGAGCATATCGACGATTTCAAGGCGCACGGGATCAAGGTGATCCACAAATGCACCGCGGTCCGCCACGCCGTCTCGGCCGAGCGGATGGGCGCGGACGCGATCTCGATCGACGGTTTCGAATGCGCCGGCCACCCGGGCGAGGACGATATCCCCGGCCTGATCCTGATCCCCGCCGCGGCGAACAAGATCAAGGTGCCGATGCTGGCGTCGGGCGGGTTCGGCGACGGCCGCGGCCTCGTCGCCGCGCTCGCGCTGGGCGCCGACGGCATCAACATGGGCACGCGCTTCTGCGTGACGCAGGAGGCGGAAATCGCCGACAGCTTCAAGCAGCAGATGGTCGCCAATGACGAACGCGCCACCGACCTCATCTTCCGCACGCTGCACAACACCGCGCGCGTGATGAAGAACCGCGTCAGCCAGGAAGTGGTCGCGATCGAGCGCAAGGGCGGCGCCGAGTTCAAGGACGTTCAGCACCTCGTCGCCGGCGCACGCGGGCGCGCCGCGATGGAGAATGGCGACACCGAGGACGGCATCTGGTCCGCCGGCATGGTGCAGGGCCTCATCAACGACGTGCCGACCGTCAAGGAGCTCGTCGACCGGATCGTCGCCGAGGCGGAGGAGATCATCGAGGGCCGCCTGCAATCGATGATCGCCCGCTACGCACAGGCCGCGGAGTAAGGCTACCTCTTGATCCAGATCAGTTGCGCGGCTCGCCCGCATTCGCCATGTCTCGGCGCTGAACGCGTTGAAAGAGGGCTATGGCGACCCTAAGCGAGCGGGCCGCGCCCGATCTGACTGAATGCGATCGCGAGCCGATCCATATTCCCGGCGCGATCCAGCCGCACGGCCTTCTGCTGGTCGCGGATCGCGACTCCCTCATTGTCGAGGCAGGCGCCGGCGCGCTCGAGGAGGCCTTCGGCCCTGATTGGCTCGGCGCCCCGCTCCCGACGCTGCTTTACGCAGACATCACCGATCGCCTTGAGTCGCCGCTGATCGGCCCGGGCGGCGCGGTCAGGGGAAAGTCGGTGACGTTGGGCGGCGGCGTGCACGATGTCACGCTTCATCGTGCGGGCGATCATCTGATCGTGGAGTTGGAGCCGGCACCGGAGGAACCGCTGCTCGCCGGCGAGATGCTGGCGTGGATGGATCTGATCGCCGCCGGCTTTGAACGCGCGACCAACCTTCTGATGCTGTGCGATCGTGCCGCTGCCGCCTTCCGCACGCTGACCGGCTTCGACCGGGTGATGGTGTATCGCTTCCTGGACGACGATGCAGGGCGGGTGGTCGGCGAGGATTGCGATCCGGCGCTCGGCAGCTTCATGAACCATCACTTTCCTGCCGGTGACATTCCGCGTCAGGCACGCGCGCTGTACGTGCGCAACCGGGCACGCGTCATTCCCGATGTGCGCTACACGCCCGCGGCGCTGCGGCCGGAGCGGTTCCAGACGCTCGACCTCAGCGATGTGTCGTTGCGCAGCGTCTCGCCGATCCACCTTGAATATCTCCGCAACATGGATGTCGGTGCCTCGGCTTCGATTTCCATCGTCAAGGACGGTGTTCTGTGGGGATTGATTGCCTGCCACCATCGCGAGCCGAAGACGATGCCGCTCGATGTGCGTCTCGCCGCTGTCGCGCTTGCCGGCGGCCTTGCCCGTCAGATTCGCGCCAAGGAGGAGGCCGAAAGCTATCGTGAGCGGCTGGCCCTGCGCGCGGCGGAGGATTCGCTGATCCCGGCGCTCAGGCCGCCCCTGATCAACGCGGTCGCGGCACGTCATGATGACATCCAGCGCATGCTCGACGCCGACGGTGTCGCGGTGGTTCGCGGCAAGCAGATCGACCGATATGGCCATTGCCCGCCGGAGCAAGAGATCGCGCGGATCGGCAAGTGGCTGGCCGACCGGAATACCACCGAAGCGTTCGTCACTCACCATCTCGCCGCCAGCCTGCCGGAAGCCGCCGATTATGCGGACAAGGCCAGCGGCATCATCGCCCTGCCCGTGCCCGAGGAACAGTCGTTGCTGATCTGGTTCCGGGTCGAGCAGGTCGAGGAGATCGAATGGGCCGGCAACCCGCACAAGGGCGTCGCGAACGATCCGGCCGCGGTGCTGACGCCGCGCACCTCGTTCGAATCATGGCGCGAAACCGTGCGTCACCGCTCCCGTCATTGGACGCTGGAGCAGGTTGAGGCCGCACACCGATTGCGCCGCGCCTTCCGTGAGGCGAACGACACGCGCGAGCGTCAGCGCCTTTACGCGGATCTGGAGCGCGCGGTGGCCGACAAGGATGTCGCCCTCGCCCAGAAGGACGTGCTGATGAAGGAGGTGGACCACCGCGTTCAGAACAGCCTTCAGCTCGTCTCCGCCTTTCTGTCGCTTCAGGCGCGCGAGGCCGGTCCCGGCGTCGTCGCCGATCAGTTGATCGAGGCACGATCGCGATTGTCGGCGGTCGCCCTGGTTCACCGTCGCCTGTACCGCGATGACCAGATCGAATCGATCGATCTCGCGCGGTACCTTGAGGAGCTGATCGTCGATCTGAAGGGCTCGCTGGGGCACGAGTGGGCATCGCGCATGTCGGTCGATCTCACGCCGATGCTGATCCCCACCGACCGGGCGGTCAGTATCGGGCTGATCGCCTCGGAGCTCGTCATCAACGCCACCAAATACGCATATGGGGGAAGCGCAGGGCCGATCGACATCGCGCTTGAGCAGCATCGCAATCGGCTGCGCCTGATCGTTGCGGATCACGGCGTCGGCATGTCGGGCGACCGCCGCGGCTTCGGCAGCCGAATGATGCAGGCAGTGATGACCAGGCTCGACGGCGAACTGCAACATGCCGACAATGGACCCGGCTTGCGCGCTATCGTCACCGCCGCCATCGAGGAACGCCCGCGCTGACCGTCGGCCGTCGGTGAGGAGCGCTAGGGAGCCGCGGTGACGATCGCCGCAGCCGCTTCATAATCGCGGAACACCGCCAGCGCGCCGTTCACCGCTTCTTCGTGCCAGTCAGCCCCCTGTCCCGTCCCAGCCGCGTCGATCGCCAGGCGGATCGTGCGCCATTCGCCCGGCTCATGGACTGCCGACAGATAGGCGTGGGGAAGGTCGGCGCCGACTGAGCGCGCGAGCATCCCGCCTCCCAGCCGTGATCCTTCCACGACATACAGCGCCCCCCACTGCGCCGCACCCGTTGACCCGTCGGTGGTCACGGGCAACGTTGCCGGAGCGCCGAGCGCCGCGAGATCCGCCATGAGCGCCGGGGTCCGCCGCCGCAATGCCGGCCAGATTGCCGCCGCCGCCGCCTCGGCAACCGGCAGCGCCTGCGCATGGGCGCAAAGAAACAGTCGGTAATCCGCTGCCTCGCGCAAGTCGAAAGCCCCGAAAGCGGCATCCACCGCTTCGTGGGCAGCAGCGGTGCGGGAGCGTAGCAAGCTGATGACGGACATTGCGTCGGCGATGCCCGATCCGGCTGCAAAGGTCGAGAAAGATGGTACGGGTGGTCGGACTCGAACCGACAATCTGTTGCCAGAGGCGGATTTTGAGTCCGCTGCGTCTACCAATTCCGCCACACCCGCGCGTGTTGGGAGCGCGCCTTTGGCACGAACGATGCGTGCCCGTCCAGTCATTCTCTTGTAGCTGCTGATCGCGTTCGCGCCGAGCCCTGGGCCGGGGCGCGACCTAGGACTGTGGCTCGTCCTCCGCAGGCACTACTGGATGGCGCGCCAGTTGGGGATCGATGGCTTGGTCGAACGAAATTCCCGCACGCCCCTCGGTCTGCCAGGCGATTCGCCCCGCCAGCCAGCCAAGTCCGCGCACTTGGATGTTCACCGCCGCGTCGGGCGCAACGGGCTCGGGCAATTCCGCCATCAGCCCGCCGGCCGAGATATTGCGCACCCGTACCGTCAACTCGTCAGGAGAGTCCGCCACCTTCAGTTGAGCGAGCAGAAACAGGCTGTCGCGCCCGCGATCGGGTTTCGCCGCGGCGGCGGATTCCACGAAGACGCTGGCGGAGGCACGGTCCATGGCAGACAAGACTAATCCGGAATCGTTGATGAGTTACCAACGACGTTACCGGGTTCAGTCCTCGCGCGACACCTTCTCGTTGCGCTCATGGCGCTCCTGCGCTTCCACCGTCATGGTGGCGATCGGCCGGGCCTCCAGACGGCCGAGGCTGATCGGCTCGCCGGTCACCTCGCAATAGCCGTACTCACCGTCCTCGATCCGCCGGAGCGCTGCCTCGATCTTGCCGATCAGCTTGCGCTGGCGATCGCGGGTGCGCAGCTCGATCGACCAGTCGGTTTCGCTCGAGGCTCGATCGTTGAGATCGGCTTCGCGCATCGAATCGACCTGCAGTTGCGACAATGTTCCGAGCGACTCCCGCAGGATCGCGTCCTTCCACGCCAACAACTTGTTTCTGAAATATGCCTGCTGGCGTGGGTTCATGAACGGTTCGTCCGGTTGCGGCCGGTAACCGTCATCGTTGGCAGCCCCGCGGTCCACTGGGTCTGCTTGATCCATGCGATTATATGCCGTCGCCATCGACCTGTCTCCCCGCCCGCTGAGAGTGTCGTCGCAGCCTCAGCGCCCCGTGCGGCGCCTATAGCCATGCGTTGACGAACCCACAAGCGGCGCCGTTATCGAAAAATGCTTAGCCGGTCGGGTCTTGCGCCGCGCTGAACAGGCCGGCCCCTCCCCGCCCTTGGCAACGCGGGTGCTCGCCACATCTGTCCCGGCCTGATACGTTAACCATCCAACGGTCGCCTTTATCAGTAAAATACCGGAGTAAGCGCCGCTAAGCGGGCGAATGCTGTTGAACTTAATCCTTTGTTTTGGCCCTTGGGATAGGCGGCTTGGGCTGCAGCAGGAATAGAGGGGCGGCCAATCGGCCGTTCGCGCGTAGATAAGAGAGAAACATCATGTCGGTGCGGATGGCTTTGGCGAAACTCTGCGCATGCACAGTGGGGGGGGCGATCGTCGGGGGCGGCGCGGTTCACGTTGCTGAAACGCAGAAGGCGCGCAGCTCCTTTACGAAATTCACGAAGGTGGCGCCGAAACGGATTGGCAAGCGTCCTGCGCCCAAGCGCGTCGTCCGCAAAGTTGTGACGACGACGACGCCGGTGTGCCCACCGGCAGTCGTCACCGTTGCCTCGCAAGCCGCGCCCGTTCCCGTGCCGCTTCCTCCCGCGCCATCGATCCAGACTGCTGCGGCGCCGATTACGCCGGTCGTTGGCGGCTGGGGCGGCGGCTTGGGCGGCGGGTTTTTCGCTGGTGGTTTCTTTGGTGGCTCTGGAGGCAGCGGGTCGAGCGGGATCGTGATCTCGTCCACCTCAAGTTCGAGCGGCGGCTCCACGTCGACGGGTGGCTCCTCCACCTCCACGGGCGGTTCGTCCACCTCCACGTCGACTGGTGGCTCCTCCACTTCCACGGGGGGATCATCGACATCCACCTCTACCGGCGGCTCGTCGACCTCATCGTCCACCTCTACGTCGTCGTCGACCTCCAGCTCCTCCTATGGCTCGTCGTCGAAGGGGTGGAGCTCGAACGGCGGCCATTGGTCGTCGAATGGTGGCTGGTCGTCGAACGGCGGCCATCACGGCGGCAACAGCAGCGGCAACCCGTCGCCCGTGCCGGCACCGCCGATGATGATCCTGTTCGGTGCGGCGGCGGCCGGGCTGATCGCGCGTCGCCGCTTCGCGAAGAAGTCCGCCGACGCTGCTTGACGCACGCCGGCAAAGGGGCCGCTCTCTGACCCGCGGCCCCTTGTCATTCAGGCGCTGAGCAAAGCCTGCTCGATGTCCGGGATCGGATGGCCGGTCAGATCCTTCGACAGCTCGCCCGTCAGCCGGTCGGTGACCTCCTTGTGATAATGCTTGCGCATCTCGCCGAGCGTCTTGGGCGGCGCGACGACGATCAGTGACTCGAAATCGTTCGACAGCGCGCGCTTCTTCAGGAGGTCGGCGGCGTCCTTGGCGAAACGATCCTCCTCCAGCTGGTGAAAGTCCGTCTCCTCCATGCTGCCGCGTGACGGCGCGAACTGGGCGCCGCCGCCGCGCGCATGATTGGACCCGTTCTGCGCCACCGCGGGCGCGCCGACACCGGACTGGGTGGACGATGCGCCGCCCGCGGCATCCGTCTTCTGGTCCCGATCGGCCGGATTGTCGCGTTCCTCGGCATGTTCCACGGTAAGGTTCGGATGCACTTCATCCCCGTCGTTGCGCAGGAACAGCAGCTTGCGACCATCCGCGACGAGGACGACGGACTTGTGCGGCACGTGCATGAGGGCTTCTCCTGTAATTGACCTGTCACGGAAGGAACGCGCCGCCGCCCGTGCGGGTTGCCTCGCCCTTTCTGCCCCGGCATAGCCCCGCGCCATGCTCGACATCCGCCTCATCCGTGACGATCCCGCCGCCTTCGATGCCGCCATGGCACGACGCGGCAAACCCGCAGACGCCGCGACGATCCTCGACCTCGATCGCCGCCGCCGCGAGGTCGTCACCGAGCTGCAGGTCGGCCAGGCGCGCCGCAACGAAGCCTCCAAGGCGATCGGCGCCGCCAAGGCGAAGAAGGACGAGGACACCGCCGCCGCGCTGATGGCCGAGGTCGCAACGCTCAAGCAGCGCCTGCCCGAGCTCGAAGCAGAGGAAGCCCAGCTCGGCGGCGAGCTCGACGGCCTGCTGGCCTCGCTCCCGAACCTCCCGCTCGCCGACGTGCCCGAGGGTGCGGACGAAGACGACAACCAGCTGATCCACGAACGCGGCCAGCGCCCGTCGTTCGCCTTCACGATCCGCGAACATGACGCGATCGGCCCCGCGATCGGCCTCGACTTCGAAACCGGCGCGTTGCTCTCGGGCGCGCGCTTCACGCTGGTCCGCGGCCATGTCGCGAAGCTCGCCCGCGCGCTCGGCCAGTTCGGCCTTGACGTCCTCACCCGCGACCACGGCTATGAGGAAGTCGTCCCGCCGCTGCTCGTCCGCGACGAGACGATGTTCGGCACCGGCCAGCTTCCGAAGTTCGCCGAGGACCTGTTCCGCACCACCGACGGCCGCTGGCTGATCCCGACCAGCGAGGTCAGCCTCACCAACATCGTGCGCGAGAAGATCCTCGCCGCCAGCGATCTCCCGCTGCGCTTTACCGCGCTCACCCCGTGCTTCCGCTCCGAGGCCGGCGCGGCAGGGCGCGACACCCGCGGCTTCATCCGCCAGCATCAGTTCGACAAGGCCGAGATGGTCTCGATCGTCGAACCCGATCAGTCGGAGGCGGAGCATGAGCGGATGACCGCCATCGCCGAGGATGTGCTGACCCGCCTCGAGCTCCCCTTCCGCCGCATGAAGCTGTGCACCGGCGACATGGGCTTCTCCGCCGCCCGCACCTACGACATCGAGGTGTGGCTGCCGGGGCAGGACCGCTATCGCGAGGTCTCCTCCTGCTCGACCTGCACCGATTTCCAGGCGCGCCGCATGAACGCGCGCTTCCGTCCTGAGGGCGAGAAGGCGACCCGCTTCGTCCATACGCTCAACGGCTCGGGCTTGGTGATCGGTCGCACGATCGTGGCGATCCTGGAGAATTACCAGCAGGAAGACGGCTCGGTCGCGGTGCCGGCGGTCCTCCAGCCCTATCTTGGCGGTCTGAACCGGCTGGAGCCGCGTTAACCAAGCGGCTATCGGGGGATGATGGGGATCAGGATCACGGCCGCATTACCGCTCGCCTTCGGGCTGGCGGCATGTATTCCCTCGATCGATCGTCCCGCGCCGCGCCCGCCCATCCCTGACGGCCCTGCGGCCGACCAGTCGGCGGGCACGACCGGCGAGGTGTCTCAGCTGCCGGCGCCCCGGCCTGCCTGGGAACAGAGCTCCGTTCCCCCGGACGCCAGGGACGTCGCCGAACAGGAATATGTCGTCCGGTCCGGCGATTCGCTGCGCCGCATCGCCGAGCGGACCGGCGCGGGATCGGAAGCGATCGCGCGCGTGAACGGCCTTTCCGCCCCGTTCACCATCTATCCCAACCAGCGGCTGCGCATCCCCGGCGGCCGCTACCATCTGGTCCGCTCGGGCCAGACCGGCATCGCCATCGCGCGCGCCTATGGCGTCGAATGGTCCCGCATCGTCGCTGCC
>JBELMF010000116.1:0-11432 GCA_042096015.1 Sphingomonas sp. | reverse complement strand
AGAGGGGTCAATGTTGGACGCCGATCGGGGGTCAAGATCCCGCGCCGGTTGACACCTGTGGCTCCGCGCTTATGAGTCTACGGCCTAATCAAAATTAGCAGGCCTCACACGAGCCTAGGGAAGGACTGACAACGGCCAAGCCGCTGCCGAAGACGATCGCATCCTCGACAAAGCCGGTGCCGGTCTGGCCAAAACGCCGCATGGACCACCTGCGCGCCGCAAGGCCGGCGTGGGAGGACGCCAGCGCTGCGCCAACTGCAATAACAGCACCCAACACGCGCTTGTCGCGCGGCGCCAGCGCAGCACCCGCGTAGGCTGCGGTGACACTGCGAACGGCCAGACCGATGGGCACCGTACGATCGGGCGCTGTCTTCATCTTGTCGCCCGCCATCTCGGCTGCCGCCATGACAGCAGTGCCGGCGGCGATGATCGGGTTCAGCATCAATTCCTGGAGCGGAAGGTGGGGCGCTATCTCCTGCCGGCGGGTGGCCGTGGCAATCACGGCCAGCGGGGTCATGCCGCGCTGACCCGCCACCAGACCGATAAGGAAGGGACGTAGCATCTGACTTCTCCGATCAAGGAACGAGGAGTTTTTCAAGCGGCCTTTGACCCTGGGGAACGCGTGCTGTGCTGCGCCAGGATGGAAACCAGATCGCGCACGCTCTCGCGCAGCGCATCGACGCCCTCAGCGTTGTAGCCGTTCGCCATAGTCTCAGGAACGTGCAAGGCTTGGCTCCGAAGCGTCTTGCCCCGTTCGGTCAGCGTGACCACAACGCGCCGCTCATCGTTCGGGTCGCGGGCGCGGGAAAGCAAACCCGCACCCTCCATCCGCTTAAGCAGCGGGGTCAGCGTGCCGCTGTCGAGATAGAGTCGTGCACCCAGAGCCCCTATCGTCTGCGGCTGCTGTTCCCACAACACCAGCATGACGAGATATTGTGGATAGGTGAGGTTCAACTTCCTCAACACCGGGCCATAGAGGCGGCCCAACAGATTGGTCGCTGCATAGAGCGGGAAGCAGATTTGGCGGTCGAGCAGGAGCGGATCTTCCTCCAGCCCCAAGGTCAGCCCCGCGTCGCTCACCGCGTGGTCACGTCGAGTTGAACGTCGATATTGCCTTTCACCGCGTTCGAATAGGGACAGACGGCATGAGCAGCCTGAACGATCTTCTCGGCTGCCGCCTGATCGACGCCCGTGATCGCAATAACAAGCGTTACGGCGAGCCTGAAGCCACCCCGGTCGTCGGGGAGCAGCCCCACTTCGCCGGTCACCTCGACGTCCTCGTCGCGAACCCTGTCGGCCTGCGCACGGGTCACATGAATGACCGCATTCTCGAAGCACGCGGCATAGCCGGCCGCGAAGAGCTGTTCGGGGTTGGTGGCACCGCCTTTGCCGCCAAGTTCCTTTGGCATCGCCAGTTGCAGATCGAGGATACCGTCTTCGCTGCGAACGGTCCCGCTGCGTCCTCCGATAGCCGTGACCTTGGTAGTATAGAGATGGCCCATAGGTTCTCCTGCCAGACTTGCAATTCCCATACGCCGTTCTGTCGCACGCCATTAAGTTGCGCGCAATGCAATTCCGTTAGGAGCGACGCTAGACTAGCGGTCTTTGGGGCCCTCCCAGCCGAGCCCGAGCGCCTTATGGAGGCCCACAAACGCACGAACGAACTGTCCCTGCGCTTCCACCGCGGAGATGTCCGCCGTCAGCGCCGCGCGTTCTGCGTCTATGGACGACGTCAGCGGTGCAGCTCCGCGCTCGAACCGCTGGACTGCAAAGCGAGAAGACTGCCGGGCGCCCTCGGCGCTCCGGTAGCTCGACAGGAGGGTCGCGCGCAGATTGCCGAAGCGCGACAGGCTCGTCTCGGCATCGGACAGGGCGGCAAGGACCGACTTGCGATACTGCGCCTCCGCCTCGTCCCGTCCGGCGCGGGACTGCTCCACCCGGGCGCGATTGCGGCCGAAGTCGAGAAAGCTCCAGTTGATCCGCGGCAACAACAGGCTCGACACATTGTCGGTATCCACGACGTCGCCGATGTTAGGGCCGCCAAGCCCGATGATCCCCATCATGCTGACCGAGGGGAACTGGCGCGCCACGTCGACGCCGATCTGCGCGGTGGCAGCGGCCAGTTGCCGTTCGGCGGCCCGGACGTCGGGCCGGCGCCGCAGCATCGCCTCAGGATCGCCGATCGCGACGCTCGCGGGGACGGAGGGGATGGCCCCGGGGGAGGAGAGGGTGGCATCATGTGCACCGGGCTCGTCGCCCGTGAGCAGCGCAAGCTGGTCGAGCGTCACCGCGATCTGGCCTTCGAGCGGTAACAGACCGCCTTGCGTCCGGTTGAGTTCGGTGCGCAGGCGGACGACGTCATCGCGCGACGACGCGCCGCGCCGCTCGCGCTGCTCAAGAAGCGCAAGCGACCGTGCGAGCAGCGCGGAGGATCGGCGCGCCAGCACCAGCCGCTGCTGGAGTTCCCGCAACATAACGTAATTGTCGGCGATCTCGGCGGAGAGGCGGACCTGCGCGTCCGCCACGTTGGCACGCGCCGCGTCCGCCTGCGCGGAGGCGGCCTCCGCGGCGCGGCGGCGACCGCCGAACAGGTCGATCTCCCAGGATGCGTCGAGGCCCGCGTTGTAGAACTCGGCCTTGATGCGGTCGTCCTGCTCCCCCTGCGAGGGGAGGGCGAGAGATCCGGCGGGGAGGTCCGCAATGATGGCGGTCCCGGTCGCGGATACCGAGGGCAACTGGTTGGCCCGTTGCTCACGCGCGGCGGCGCGAGCCTTGCGCACTCTCGCCTCTGCGATCGCAACATCGGGACTTCCGGCGAGCCCACGCTCGACGAGCGCATTAAGGCGCGGGTCAGCCATCGCCTCCCACCACCGCGCCAGCGGGGGCTCGGCAACAGTCTGGGCAGGGTCGGCGCGGCGGAACGCCGCACTCGCTCTTTCGGCACTCGCGACGGGACGTGGTCCCGCATAGTCGGGTCCGACCGTGCAGCCGGCAAGCAAGAACGGGACAGGGATCAGGAAGCGGATCATCAATGCATGGCCATCTGGGTGCCTGAGGGGATGGGGCGGAGGAACAGCGCCAGCGGCGTCGTGACGGCGATCGCAATCGCGAGGACGACATAGAGGTCGTTATAGGCCATCACGGTCGCCTGCTGGAGCATCTGGCCCGCCAGCTGACGATACGCCCCGGCTTCGCCGGCCGCCCCCGCCATCGCGCGACCGAACCATTCCTGCGTCGCCGCCGCGTTCGCGGACGCTGATTCGGCGAGCCGATTGAAATGCAGGAAGGTTTGGCGATCCTGAAGGGTTGCCATCATCGCGAGACCGATGGACCCGCCCAGGTTGCGGCCCGCATTGAAGAGGGCGGACGCATCGCCCGCGTCCTCGGGCGCGACGGCGCTGATCGCCGCTTGGTTGAGGAACATCATCGCGAAGATCTGGCCGAACCCCCTGACCAGCTGCGATCCGACGAGGTCGCCGCCGGCGGTGTCCGCCGTCATGCTCCAATCCATCGCGCAACTGATTCCGATGGCGACCATGCCGATGATGACGGCCACGCGGACATCGAGATATTTGAAGGCGAGCGGGAGAAACGGCATCATCAGCAGCGCGGGGACACCGGACACGAACACGACCTGCCCGGACTGCAGAGCGCTGTAGTCGGCCATCACCGCGAGGAACTGCGGGATCAGGAAGGTCACTCCGTAGAGAACGACGCCGATTACAAGGCTCAGCACGAACACGCTGCCAAAGGCACGACTGAAAATCAGCGACAGCTTCAGGACCGGCTGCGACGCTCTCACTTGGCCGATGACAATGAGGGTGAACCCGAAAACCGTGGCGATGGCGAGCTTGATGATCATCGCCGATTCGAACCACATCTCCCGCTGCCCCTCCTCCAGCATAACGGTGAGCGAGCCGAGCCCGATCGCCAGCCCCGCGATGCCCAGCCAATCGGCGTTCCGCAGTTGATTGAGGCGCAGGCGCTCATGATCGAGGCCGACGAGCAGCAGCACAGCCAGGCCGGCGCACACGGGAACGTTCAGGAAGAACGCATAGTGCCAGCTGTAATTGTCGGTCAGCCAGCCGCCGATGATCGGGCCGAGCACGGGTCCGAGGATGGCTGTCCCGCCGAAGGCCGCGGTCCCGATCGGCTGCTGTGATGGCGGCAGCCGCGTGGCGATGATCGTCATGGCCGTAGGTATGAGCGCGCCGCCGGTGAAACCCTGACCGACGCGACCGGCGATCATCATGGGCAGCGTCGTCGAGAGGCCGCAGATCACCGAGAAGCCGGTGAACGAAACGGCGGCGGCGAGCAGGAAATTTCGGAGCCCCAACAGGCGCACCAGAAAGGGGCTGAGCGGAATCATTACGATCTCGGCGACGAGATATGCCGTCGCCACCCAGGTCCCCTCGGTCCCGCTGGCACCGATCTCCCCCTGAATTGTCGGCAGCGCCGCGTTGACGATCGAGATGTCGAGCAGCGCCATGAAGGACCCGATCGTGCCCGCGGCGACCGCGAGCCAGTCCCGCGCGCTTGCGCGTTCACGGGTCATCGCCGCCGGGCCTGCGCCTCGCCGCGCCGCAGCCGCTCGCTTTCCTCCTCGATCCGCTTGCGGCTGCCCTTCGCACCGATGGTGTCGATCGTGACCTCTACCGAGAGACCAGGCCGCAGCACCTTAAGCGCCTCGGGTCCGGCCTCGATGCTGATCCTCACCGGCACACGCTGGACGATTTTCGTGAAGTTGCCGGTCGCGTTCTCGGGGGGCAGCACCGAGAATTGCGCGCCGGTGCCGGGTGCGAAGCTCTCGATCCGGCCGCGCAGTTCGGCTCCGTCCAGCGCATCGACCTTGATGGTCGCCGGCTGGCCGACGCGCATGAGGGCGACCTGGGTCTCCTTGAAGTTCGCCTCGATATAGAGCTGGTTCGCCGGCACGAGCGACATGAGCCGGGTCGCGGGCTGAACGAACTGACCCACGCGCACTGCCTTGTCGGCAACCACGCCGTCAATGCTGCTGCGAAGCTCCACAGCGCCCAGGTCGGTCGAGGCGCGATCGAGTTGTGCTTGCGCGGTTTCCCGTTGAGCCAGAGCCTGACCGATGCGGGCATCCTGCGTATCGAGGCCGCGCCTTGCCGCCAGATACGCAGCCCGCTGTGCGCGCAGGTTGGCGACGGCGCGATCGCGCTCGAGTACAAGGTTCGCCAGTCGCTCGCGCGATTCAGCACCGGACTGCGCGAGCGGTTCGTAGCGCCGCACCTCCGCCGCTGCGGCGTCTGCGGCGACCTCGGCGGCGGATACCTGCGCCGCAGACTGCGCGATGGCGGCGCGCTGCTCGTCGAGGGTGCGGCGCGCCGTCCGGATGCCGGCGACGGCCGAGGCGACCTGCGCCTGTGCCTGTGCGACGCCGGCGCGATAGTCACGCGGATCAAGAACTGCCAGGAGCTCTCCGCGTTTCACGGGCTGGTTGTCACGCACGAGAACGCGCTCGATATAGCCTCCCAGCTTGGGAGAAACCGTCACGAAATCGGCCCGCACATAGGCATTGTTCGTCGATTGGCGATACTGCCCACGTTCCCGATAATTTAGATACCAAAGGGCCCCTGCGACAATGCCGGCCAAGAGTGCCGTGATCAGGGCGTAGCGGATGATGGGATAGCGCTTGAGAAGACCGGGTTTGTCCGCCGCTTCTCCGTCATTTCCCGCTTGCCGATTGCCTTGCTCATCGCCTTCATTGTCCTGCTCGTGCGCGCATGCTTCCGAGTCCTTGGGATCTGCCACTCTTCGCCCTTGCGATATGTAAACCGTTTCGTATCATAGGGAGCATTCGGCTGATTTCCAGCCACGAAATGATCGCAGAAGGTGAACCAGTGGGTAGTAAAAAGGACATCGCGATCGGTCGGCTGATCGGCTCGGCCGTGCTCGGTGGGTGGGCCTTCTGGGCGGCGAACGCCAGCGCACAGACCGAAAACCGCGTTGACGATGACCGCTCGCGCCTTACGATCGGCGTCGGGGCCGCGACGCTGCCGGATTACGAAGGCTCCGACCAGAACAGCGTCACCCCCGGAGCCGTGATCGTCGGCAAGATCGCCGGGCACGACGTTTTCACACGCGGGACCCAGCTCTATGTCAACCTCGTGCCCAGTGGAACCGGACCACGGACGAATTTCGAACTTGGTCTGATCGGCGCGGCGCGGCTGGACCGCACCAACAAGGTGGATAACCTTCAGGTCCGCGCGCTCGGCAAGATCGATACTGCATGGGAAGCAGGCGGCTTTGTTGGCGTCAGCCGCACCGGCGTCATCACGAGCGATTACGATACCCTCACGGTGCGTGTCGCCTATGTCCACGATGTGTCCGACGTCCACGACAGCTATGTGGTTACGCCGCAGATCAACTATGCGACGCCGCTGTCCCGCCGAACACTCGTCTCGATCGGGGTGTCGGCGGACTATGTCGGAAAGGGCTACGGGCGCACCTACTTCGGCGTGACGCCGGCAGGTGCGCTTGCGAGCGGGCTGCGAGCTTACTCGATCGATGACTCAGGCTGGAAGCGGTACAATTTGACGGCCTTCGCGCTGCAGAGCCTGAGCGGGGATCTCCGCCATGGGTTCGGCATTGGAGCCGGCATACTCTACGGACGGATGCTCGGGAAATACAAGCGCAGCCCCATTGTCATGGACGTCGGCGACGCCGATCAGCTAGCCGCCGCCGCCGGATTGACGTACACTTTCTGATCTGGGAACCGGCACCTTCCGGGCGGCAGTCAGTCAGATCGGCGGAGAAATTCGCATTGCGCTGTGCAGACGAGTGCGTCGGGATCATCCTGCCATGCCTCGATCTGCGCCACCGCCACTCGCCTGCCGATGCGCCGCACCTGTGGACGCGCGATCACCGGCGCCAGCCGCATCGACGCCAGGAACTGCACATTCATGCTGATGAGGCGCGGAATACTCTGATGGTCAAGCTCGCGCGCCAGAACGGCGCCGCAGGCGAGCTCAAGAAACCCGGCGACTGCGCCGCCGTGAAGTGCCCGCACCACCGGGTTGCCGATGAGGTCGGGTGTAGGCGACAGCGTCCAGAGCGTACCGCCTTCGGCTATGTCGATCATCTTGCCGAGTTTCGAGCTGAAGCCCGACGCAGCCAGTATCGCGGCGGTCCGCGCGTCGGGGCTCACGCCGCTACCCGTCGATTGATCGAGAAAACACCCTGAGCCGCAGCGAACACCTCGGCCGGATCGCTGTCCCAGACCTCAGCACGCACGAATGTCATGATCTCGGACACTCGATAACAGTGTGCCCACGCCGTCACTGGCGAGCGGGCCGTTGATAGACGAATATGATCGATCTTGAGGTTGAGGGTGGATATCGACACCCGCTCCAGGCGAGACATCACGGCGACACCGCACGCGTGGTCGATGAGACTGGAGATGGCGCCGCTCGCGATTCCGCCAGCGGAATCGGCCAGATCGGAACGCCAAGGCATTCGGAGCGAACACAAGCCGTCGCCCACCGAAAGGAGTCGGAGATCCAGTTCGGCACTCCACGGGATGATGATGCTCGCGCCACTGCGAACCTCCGACATGGTGTTCTCGCCTCCAGCCATTCTGACAAAAGTTTCGACCGACGCCTATGCCGTCAACCATAACGGAACGGAACGGAACGGAACGGTTTACATAGGAATGTGTCACGCCTAGTGGTTCGTCAAGGCTATGGAAACCCGCTCGAACCGCCTGCTCGTATTCACCGTAGTCGGCGTCATTGCCGCCGGTCTGCTGGTGTTCGCAATCTGGCTCCTCGCGGCCAAGAACCCTGACGGTCAGCAATATGTGATCCGGTTCAAGGATAGCGTTGCCGGCGTGAAGAACGGGTCGCCGGTCACCTATGCTGGCGTGTCAGCCGGCCTGGTCACCGCCGTCCGTTTCGACGAGCAGGATCCGTCAACAGTGCTGGTGACGGTCAGCATCGACCCTGAGATACCGATCCTCGAAGGCGTTCAGGGGGAGATATCAAGATCCCTGATCTCGGGAGATGCAACCATCGTTCTGGATGGCGCGCGAAAGGGAGCGCCGCCGATCGCGGCCAGGGACGGCGAACCCCTTCCGGTCATTCCGGCGAAAAAGGGTGGGCTTCTCGGTTCAGGCGGCGACCCGGCCGCGCTGGTCGAGAAGATCAGCCGATCGGTCGATACCATTTCAGCCAATCTTGATGAGAAGGGGCAGCAGCGGACCCGCGAACGGCTGGCCGAGTTGAGCGCCAGGACGGCAGTTTGGCCAGCCAAGGCGGCTCGGCTGGCAGATGCGGTCGCCGGCGCGGAGGACGGGGTGCTGGGGGCGGGCGATTCGGTCGCGGTTGTCGGCGAGCGTGCCGCCCGCATCCGCGCAAAGCTGGAAGCGCATCGGCATGCCGGCCTCGGAATCGATGATAAGCTGCGCAGGGCTCAACTCGCGGCGGAAAGGTTTCGTGGCGACGTGGAGTCTCTGCGCCCGACCATCCGGGGGCTCGAAGGCCGAAGCCGACAGGTCACAGACGTTGTTCGCTCGGTGCGTTCCAGGACGCAGTTGCTCGGCGACCAGATCGAACGGGTCGATCGCGAAGGAGTTCAGCTGTTCGGGACGCCCGCCTTGCCGGATTACCGGCCAGCAAAATCACCGGCCCCGCCGTCGCGCTAGCGCCCGCCGTCCCTGGATCAGCGAGGCTCCTCGTCGGAGCCCGACTGGAGTGATGAAAGGAAAATGCCGCTCCGATCGAACATGGTGCTGGCCGCGAGCGTCTGGGCAGGACATGCTGCCCGCTCAGGAGCCGGTCGCCAACGTCAGCTTCAGCGACTATCAGCCATCGCGGAGGCCAAGTGGACATCAAGGAACGATCGGGGAGCGTCAAACGGGCCGGCAGGACTGGCAGGCCAACGGCGCAAGCAGCGATCCGCCTGACCTCCCATATCCTGGAAAGCGCTCGTGAGATGTTCTTCGAGCACGGTTTTGACGGCGCGAGCGCTGACATGATCGCCGAGCGCGCCAGGATCTCGAAGCGGACCCTTTACGCGAGGTTCGGCAGCAAGGCGCGCGTCTTCGAAGCCGTGATCCTCGACGAGATCGACACGCAACTCCGGGCACTGGCGCCGACCGTCGACGCGAATCTCGCCGTCACGGACAGGCTGCAGTCGATTGCCGATGTGCTTCTTGAGTGGCTGCTCACGCCGCGCATCGCGTCGATGGAGCGCGTCGTGATCGCGCAGGCCGTGCGCTTTCCCGCGCTTGCCGCCAACATCCACGAGTTCGGCTTTCAGCGCGCCGCTCAGTGGGTCGCAAGCATCCTCGCGGCCGCCGCCGCCAAGGGCGAACTCGACGTTCCAGACCCCGTTTTCGCCGCCGAGCAGTTCGTAACCCTGGTCGTGGTCGCACCCATGCGCCGCTCGGCACTCGGCCTCGCTCCGCCCGCTTATGACGCAAACGCTCGTGCGCGCATTCGTCGGAGCGTCGAGCTATTCATCCGCGGCTGCCGGCCTCGCGAGACCGAAAACGAGCGCATGCGATGACCGAGGCTGCCGACGGAATTCCGCTGAGCGAGCGGGCGAGATTCGGGGAACTCGCGCGGATATTTGCCCGTCACGGGCTTGGGAGTCTCGCGTCGCAGATGGGGTTGGCGCCCAGCTTGCCTACGCGGTCTGGAGAACCGGTCGCGCCGATGCGGGTGGTCGCGCTGCTGAGCGACCTCGGCCCGGTCGCGATAAAGCTGGGACAGCTTCTTGCAACGCGAGGCGATCTTCTCGGGCCGGATTGGGTAACAGCGCTATCGGTTCTTCAAGACCAGGCTCCGGCGCTACCATTCGAGCAGATCGAGCCTGAGCTCGTCGCCTCCCTCGGGGCGCCCATCGATGAAGTGTTTGCGCGCTTCGACCCGGTTCCGATCGCCGCGGCATCGATTGCCCAGGTGCACGGCGCGGCTCTTCCCGACGGAACCGAGGTTGTGGTAAAGGTTCGCCGTCCCGGAATAGCGTCGCGCGTCGATGCCGACCTGAGATTGCTGCGCCGGCTCGCCCGTCTCGCGGAACGGCGCTCCCCGGAACTGCGGCGGTTGAAAATCGACGAGTTGCTGCGCTTCTTCGCCGAAAGCCTGTCCCAGGAAATGGATCTGAGCGCCGAGGCGGCAGCGTGCGAGGGGATCGGGTCATTCCTCGAGACACTCGGCGTCCGTACTCCGAGGTTCTTCTGGGATTATGTGGGACGCCGCGTCAACGTTCAGGAGCGGCTTGAGGGCGTGTCGGTGCGTGACATTGTTCGCGCCCGCGACGAAGTGGCGGACGCGGCTGCCGTTGCACATGCCTATGCTGATGCTGTGCTCCGCATGATCATCTTCCACGGCCGGTTTCATGCCGACCCGCATCCCGGCAACGTCTTCGTGCTGCCAAGTCGTGACATCGCCTTCATCGACTTCGGCGCCACGGGCACCCTGACCCCAGCCCGACGCTCGGAGTTGGTCACACTGGTCCTGGCGATCGCCGGAGACAATCCGGGCGCGGTCGCAGGTGTGCTCATGACCTGGTCGGGCGACAATTCCGTTGACGTCGGATCGTTGCAGCGCGCCCTCGAAGGCCTGATCGGCCGGTTCCGCGGCGCTGTTCTGAAGCAGATTGAGCTATCGGAGATCTTCTCGGATGTTTTTATCTTGCTGCGCCAATATCGTCTGGCGCTGCCACCCGATCTTGCATTGCTCTTACGCACGCTTCTGACCGCCGAGGGACTCGTGCGTACACTCGACCCAGAGTTTGATATCGCGACACGAGCGATGCCGATCGCTCGCGAGCTTGCGCGCGAGCGCATCAGTCCGTCGGAATTGAAGAAAGGTGGGCTCCGGCTTGCGGCAGGCCTTGGCCGGCTCGCCGCAGCTTCTCCCGACCTGGTGGGGTTAGTGGAGAAGGTGGCGCGAACAGGAGTTATTCCCGTCGAGGTATCACCCGCGAGGCCGTCAGGTGCTCGCCTATCCGTACAACAAAACGATGTGATGGCTGCCGGACTGCTTGTCGCCGGCGCGGTGCTCCTGGATCAGCAACCGCAAATCGGCATCATGTTGTGGGGCGTGGCAGCGGTCAACTTTGCCTGGCGCCGGCTACGCCGTCAATAAGCAACGCAAAGTGCCGCAGGGCTCTGAGATTCTTATGATTCTCTCATTATCACTGAAGGTCGGGGTCGGCTGTTGCTGAAAGTTGGTCAGGACTGGGCGTGTTGTTGCTCCGTAAATGCCTGACGAAGCCACGCGGGTTTGTGCGATGTACCGCGAGGTGAGCGATAGCCCAGAGAATTGTGCTTAGGCACGTTGTTGTTGTGAGCCGGCCAACTGGGAGTCTGCTCAATGACGGTCTGCGCGTCTAGAGCGTTTTCCGTAAGCGTGGCGTGAGGACCGCAGTTTATGCGGCTTGGGCTGTTGGCTGATCTG
>JBELMF010000115.1:0-11439 GCA_042096015.1 Sphingomonas sp. | reverse complement strand
CGCCGGCAGCAGCTTCTCGCGCAGCGCGTCCGCCGTCTTGTCGCCGACCGGCACCACTACCGGCAGCGCCATGCAGCGCTCGCCGGCCGAGCCGAAGGCGGCACCGGAGAGATCCGCCACCACCTGGTCGAGATCGGCGTCGGGCATGACGATGCCGTGGTTCTTGGCGCCCCCCATCGCCTGGACGCGCTTCCCCGCCGCGACGCCGCGGCGATAGACGTAATGCGCGATGTCCGACGAACCGACGAAGCTCACCGCACCGATCGCCGGATGATCGAGGATCGCGTCGACCATCTCCTTGTCGCCATGGACGACCTGGAAGATGCCCTCCGGCATGCCGGCCTCGCGCATCAGCTCGGCGAGGCGCACGGGCACGCTGGGGTCGCGTTCCGAGGGCTTGAGGATGAAGGCATTGCCGCACGCCGTCGCCACCGCGCCCATCCATAACGGGATCATCGCCGGGAAGTTGAACGGGGTGATGCCCGCGCCGATGCCGATCGGCTGGCGCATCGAATAAACGTCGATGCCCGGCCCCGCGCCTTGGGTATATTCGCCCTTCAGCACGTGCGGGATGCCGCAGGCGAACTCGACCACCTCGAGCCCGCGCTGGATATCACCCCTGGCATCGGCGATCACCTTGCCGTGCTCGGACGAAAGCAGGTGTGCCAGTTCGTCCATGTTCGCTTCGACCAGTGCCTTGAACGCGAACATCACGCGCGCACGGCGCTGCGGGTTGGTGGCGGCCCACGCCGGCTGCGCGGCTTCGGCAGCGGCGACGGCGCGGTCGAGATCGGCTTGGGTGCCGAGGGTCACCTGCGCCTGGACGCGGCCGGTGTTGGGATCGAACACGTCGGACACGCGCGCGCCGGCGCCGCCCTGATGGCCGACGATATGATGGTCGATGACGCGCATGATACCTCTCCGTTGATCTGTGGAGCGGCCTTTAGCCTCGCAGCATCGCCGCTCACAACCCATGGCCATGGTTGACCAGCCGCCTGCCGCGCCACATCACGGTGACGCCGGCAGACGGCGGGAGTCAAAGACGCATGACCGACAAGCGCGAACCGCCCATCGACGATCGCCCGCCCGACATGCCGCACCCGGACGATCCGGCGATCTTCGTGGACACGCCGCAGCGCGACCCCGATCGCGGGCAGCACCTGATCTTCGTCGCCGTTGCGCTGGTGATCATGGTGGTCGTCTGGTGGCGACTATAGCCTGCGCGATCAGGCAGGCACGGGATCGCGCACCACCTCCGGCAGGATCGCGTCGAGCAGGAGCATGCCCTGATCGGTCACCCGCAAGCGATCGCCCTCCCGCCGGATCAGATCGGGCAATCGCGCGATCGCCCGTTCGTCGACCACTGCCTCGATCGGCCGGCCCGCCAGATCGGCGACGCGGGCGAGATCGACCCCCTCGCGCAGCCGCAATCCCATCACCAGTGCCTCCGAGGCGCGCGCGGCCGGCGCAAGCGGCTCCTCGCTTTCCAAGCCGTGACCGTTGCGGGTGATCGCGCTGAGCCAGTTTTCCGGCTTGCGGCGCCTGACGGTCGCCAGCCCGTCGCGGCGGCCATGCGCGCCGGGGCCGATCCCCGCATAGTCGCGATAGCGCCAATAGGTGAGATTATGCCGGCTTTCCGCACCCGGGCGCGCGTGGTTGCTGATCTCATAGGCGGGCAATCCGGCCGCGGCGGTTATCGCACGCGTCGTCTCGAACAGGTCCGCGGCGGCGTCTCCGTCCGGTATCGTCAGCCGCCCGGCGGCCGCCTCGGTGAAGAAGCGCGTGCCCGGCTCGATCGTCAGTTGATAGAGCGAGAGATGCTCGGTCCCAAAGCCCAGCGCGCGCTGCAGTTCGGCCTCCCACGAGGAAAGCGACTGGCCGGGACGGGCGTAGATCAGATCGAAGCTGACGCGCGGGAACACAGACTGCGCGATCTCCAGCGCAGCGACGCCCTCCGCCACGCCATGCGCGCGGCCCAGAAAGCCCAAGGCGGCATCATCGAGCGCCTGAAGCCCCAATGAGACCCGATTGACGCCGGCGGCAGCGAGATCGGCGAACCGCGCAGCCTCCACCGACGACGGATTGGCCTCCAGCGTGATCTCGATATCGGGCGAAAAACCCCAATGGCGCTCGGCCGCGGCCAGTAGCGCGGCGACCGTCTGCGGCGGCATCAGCGAGGGCGTGCCGCCCCCGAAGAAGATCGAGCCGAGGCGGCGCCCCGGAAGCATGGCAGCCTCATGGGAGAGATCGGCAAGCAAGGCATCGCGCCAGGCGGCCTGATCCACCGCGGCGCGCACATGGCTATTGAAATCGCAATAAGGGCATTTGGAGACGCAGAACGGCCAGTGGATGTAGAGCGCCAGAGGATTGTCGGAGATCATGATGGTGCCGATATGGCGGCGATGACGCTTCGACGCCACCTCGCCGCACTCGCGCTGTTGCTGGGCAGCTGCGCCCCCGCACCGGAACGCGTGGTGGAACAGGACCTGGCGATCGCCCCGCCGACCAGGGACCCGGCGGAATTACGCCGGGTGATGCTCACCGCGCACAACCGCGCGCGTGCGGCGGCCGGGGTGCCGTCGCTGGCGTGGAGCCCGGCACTGGCGGAGTCGGCGGCGGCCTATGCGGAGGAAATGGCGGCAACCGCGCGCTTCGAACATGCCCGCCAGCCGCAGGGCCCCGGCCGCGAGGGCGAAAACCTGTGGACCGGCACGCGGCAGGCCTATCGCTATGACGAGATGATCGGCCATTGGATGGCCGAGAAGCGACACTTCGTGAACGGCGTGACGCCCGCCTTCAGCCGCACCGGCCGGTGGCGGGACGTGTCGCATTACACCCAGATCATCTGGCGCGGGACCACCCGGGTGGGCTGTGCCATGGCGTCCAACAGACGCGACGACTATCTGGTCTGCCGCTACAGCCCGCCGGGCAACGTCGTCGGCGAGCGGACCTTGTGACGGCAACGCGCACGGTCCGCTCGGATCAGAACACCGCGGCCACGAGCTGCCGGAAGGCGTCGGCGCGGTGGCTAATGGCGTGCTTCGCGCCTTCCTCCATCTCGCCGAACGTCTGGTCGTGCCCCTCCGGCAGGAACATCGGATCATAGCCGAAGCCCCGGTCGCCGCGCGGCGGCCAGACGAGCGTGCCGTCGACGCGACCCTCGAACCATTCAACATGGCCGTCGGGCCAGGCGAGTGCCAGGGCGCAGACGAAATGCGCGTCGCGCGGCGCATCGTCGATCGCGGCCATCTTGTCATGGACGCGGCGCATGGCCTCGCCGAAGTCCTTCGTCTCGCCCGCCCAGCGCGCCGAGAAGATGCCCGGATCGCCGCCCAGCGCCTCGACGCACAGACCGCTGTCGTCGGCGAGCGCCGGCAGGCCCGACAGGTCCGCCGCCGACCGTGCCTTCAGCTCGGCGTTCATCACGAAGGTGGTCCCCGTCTCCTCGGGCTCGGGCAGGTCGAGTTCCTTGGCGGAGACGACGTCGAGGCCATGCCCCTCCAGCAGCGCGGCGATCTCGCGCACCTTGCCGGGATTGTGGCTGGCGATCACCAGCCTGCCCGGCTGGAGCTTGCGGATCGCCTGCGGCTGATCGCCCTCGCCGCTCATGCGCGGACCGCCCGGTCCTGTGCGGCGAAAATCTCGGTGCAGCCGATCCGCGCGAGGCGCAGCAGGCGCAGCAGCGCTTCCTCGTCATAGGTCGCATGCTCGGCGGTAGCCTGCGCCTCGGCGATATGGCCGTTTTCGAGCAGCACGAAATTGGCGTCGGCGTCGGCATTCGAATCCTCGTCATAGTCGAGGTCGAGCACCGGATTGCCCTGGAGGATGCCGCAGCTGATCGCCGCGACCTTCTGGCTGATCGGATCCTGCTCGATCTTGCCCGCCTTGAGGAGGCCGTTCACCGCGAGGCGAAGCGCGACCCACGCGCCCGAGATCGAAGCGGTACGCGTGCCGCCATCGGCCTGGATCACGTCGCAGTCGAGCACGATCTGGCGTTCACCAAGTGCTTGCATGTCGGTGACGGCGCGCAGCGAACGGCCGATCAGCCGCTGGATCTCCTGCGTGCGGCCCGACTGCTTGCCCTTGGCGGCCTCGCGGCTGCCGCGGGTGTGGGTGGCGCGCGGCAGCATGCCGTATTCGGCCGTCACCCAGCCCTGCCCCTTGCCGCGCAGGAACGGCGGCACGCGCTCCTCGACGCTGGCGGTGACGAGCACGCGCGTATCGCCGAAGCCGATCAGCACCGATCCCTCCGCGTGACGGGTGAAGTTGGGTTCGATGGTGATGGCGCGCATCTGATCTGGCGCACGGCCGCTGGGACGCATGAATCTGTTCTCCTGAATTGCGCGCGCGGTAGCCGCTCCGCGATTGCCGCGCCAGTGTGTCCACCCTAGATTTCCCGCGTGACTCCATCGCCACCGATCGCCGAACTCTCCGACCGCGCCCGCGACATCTTCCGCCGCGTGGTGGACGGCTATCTGCACAGCGGCCAGCCGGTCGGCTCCAAGACGCTGGCGCAGGCGGGCCTCAACCTGTCCCCCGCGTCGATCCGCAGCGTGCTGGCGCAGCTGGAGGAATATGGTTTGCTCGCCGCGCCGCATACGTCGGCGGGACGGATGCCGACCGAGCTTGGCCTGCGCCTGTTCGTGGACGGCATGATGCAGGCGCTGGAGCCCTCGGCCGAGGAGCGCGCCACGATCGAGGCACGCGCCGGGCTGGGCGGGCCGGTGGAGGAAGCGCTGGCGGCGACCACCGCGGCGCTGTCCGGCCTGTCCTCCTGCGCGGGGCTCGTGATGGTGCCCAAACGCGAACAGGTGCTGCGCTCGATCGGGTTCGTGCCTCTATCCCACGGGCAAGCGCTGGCCGTGCTGGTCAGCGAGGACGGCGCGGTGGAGAATCGCGTCGTCGACCTGCCGCCCGGCGTCGGGGCGTCCGCGCTGGTCGAGGCGGGCAATTACATGTCGGCGACGCTGTCCGGCCTGACACTCGCCGCGGCGCGCGAGCGGGTGGAGCGCGAGATGGCGCGCGGGCGCGCGGCGCTGGACAGTGCGGCACGCGCGCTGATCGAGCGCGGCATCGCGGTGTGGAGCGAGGACGGTGACCGGCGCCCGGTGCTGATCGTGCGCGGCCAGGGACGGCTGCTCGACGATGCCGCGGCAGCGGATCTGGAGCGGGTGCGCGACCTGCTCGACGACCTGGATGGGAAGCAGGAGGTCGCCGCGCTGCTCGACTCGGCCCGCGCAGGCGATGCCACCCGCATCTTCATCGGCGCGGAGAACAAGCTGTTCGCGCTGTCCGGCTCCTCGGTGATCGCCAAGCCCTTCCGCGGCAGCGACGGGCGCGTCGTCGGCGTGGTCGGCGTGATCGGGCCGACGCGGTTGAACTATGCCCGGGTCGTGCCCATGGTGGATTTCACGGCCGCAACACTCGCCCGCCTGATGGGTTGAGCAGCCACAGTTTAGACAGGGAAACGATGACCGATACCGAGATGAACAGCTCCGGCGAGGACCTGCGCGAGGAAACCGCCGCGGACGCCCCCGAGGTCGCCGAGCATGACCGCGTCGCCGAGCTGGAGAACCAGCTTGCCGAGGCGAAGCAGCAGACGCTCTATGCGCAGGCCGAGATCCAGAACGTGCGCCGCCGGGCCGAAAAGGACACCGCGGACGCCCGCGCCTATGCCGCGACGAACTTCGCGCGTGACGTGCTGAGCGTCCACGACAATCTGGAGCGCGCGCTGGCGGCGATTCCGGCCGAGCTGCGCGGCGAGGACAAGTTCAAGGGCCTCGTCACCGGCCTGGAAGCGACCGGCCGCGAGCTGACCAACGTGTTCCAGCGCCACGGCCTGACCAAGATCGAAGCGATGGGCCAGCCGCTCGACCCCAATCGCCATCAGGCGATGCTGGAAGTGCCCTCGGACGCCGAAGCCGGCACGATCGTGCAGGAGATGCAGTCCGGCTGGATGATCAAGGATCGATTGCTACGCCCGGCGCTGGTCGGCGTGGCTAAGAAGCCGGACTGATGCAACACTCCCCTCCCGCGAGCGGGAGGGGAGAGGAATTACGCCATCCGTCAGGTTCGCCGTCAGCAGCGATCCGCGCCTGCGACAGCCCGCCGCGACCCGCGCCAGCCAGTCCGCCTCCTGCGCAGCCGCCGCGCGGGTCAGCAACACCGACTCGGCCGCACTCACCACCTCGAAACGCACCGGGGCACCCGCGGGCAGCTGCGCCAGGCGATCGATGTCCGGCTCCACCACGACGCCGACGCGCGGATAGCCGCCGGTCGTCTGGTGATCGGCGGTCAACAGGCTGACGCGGCCGTCGCCGTCGACCTGCAAGGCACCGCGGATCGCGGGCTCGCTCGGCATGTCGATCCGCAGCGGCGGCAGCACCGCCCCATCGAGCACCATTCCCATCCGGTCGAAGCGGGCACTCGCCGCAAAGGGCATGTCGGTCAGCCGCGCCAGCACCGCCGTGTTGAAGAATCGTTGCTGCGGCCCCAGCACCACCCGCGCCACCGTGATCGGCGCATCCGCGGGCGGCGGGGAGATCGCGACCGAGGCCAGGTCACCGCGCGCGTTACTGACGGCCAGCGTCGCGCCCGCCTCCAGCCGGCCTGCGCCCAGCCCGGCGATCAGGTGAGTCGCCCGACTGCCGAGCCATGCCGCCCCCTCGAGCGTCCCCGCGACCGCCACATAGCCCCAATTGCCGCCATGCTCACGCACCCGGCACCGCGCGCCCGGCTGAAGCGTCACGACGCACCAGCCGCCCACCTCCACGCCGTCCACCGTGGCAATCACCGCACCGGTGAGCGCGATCGCGACGGGCGCTTCCTCGCACACGATCGTCACGCCGCCGAGCGATACCTCGATCGCCGCTCCCTGGCCGCCCGTCGCCGCCAGTGCCGCGGCAAAGGCGCGCCGGTCGACGGGCCCCGATGGAGGCACGCCGAAGCGGCGCCAGCCTGGACGACCGGCGTCCTGGACGGTCGTGAGCGGCCCTGCCGCCTCGATCCGCAGCCGCGCGGTGCTCATGCTCCCGTTCCTTCCAGCGCCTCAGGCCCGACGCGGGTGAAGCGGACGCGGTCGCCCGGTTCGAACAGGAACGGCCGCTCCGCCTCCGCGTCCAGCACGCGCAGCGGGGTGCGGCCGATCACCCACCAGCCGGTGGGCATCGGCAGCGTGGTGATCAGGCATTGCGGCCCGGCGATCATCACGCTGCCGACCGGATGACCGCGCACGGCGGCGGCCTTGCGCGGCAGGTGCAGCGGCTCTGGCACGCCGCCGAGATAGGCGTAACCGGGTGCGAAGCCGTACATGAACACGCGATAGTCGCCGGCGAGATGGGCGGCGATCACCGCCTCCGCCGACATGCCGAGCCGCTCCGCCACCGCGGCGAGATCGGGCGCGGCATCGCCCTCGTAGCAGACGGGGACATCGTGGATGGTCGCGTCGCCGAGACCGGTCGCCGCGCCGACCAGCCCGGCGGCATGCGCCTCGACCGTGGCGTGATCGGTGACGAGCGGATCGAAGACGAGCAGCAGGCTGGTATAGGCCGGCACCGTCTCCGCCAGCCCGGCCGGCGGATCGTCGGCGAGCGCCCGGTCGAGCGCCACCACGCGCGCGAACAGTGCCTCGTCGATCGTGTCGCCGAAGTCTGCGAGCAGTGCGCCCGCGCCGACCGGCCGGAACACCGGCGCCGTCATCCGAGGAACGGCGCGATCGATAGGCCCTGATCGCTCAGCGCGGCGCGGATGCGGTTCGCCATCGTGACCGCTGCCGGATTGTCGCCATGGACGCAGATCGAATCGGCGGCGAGCCGCACCGTCCCGCCGTCCGCGGTCGGCATCGCGCCGCTGGCCAGGAACGCCGCCAGCCGCGCCGCCGCCGCCTCGGCATCATGGATCACCGCACCCGGCTCGCTGCGCGGCACCAGCCGGCCGGCGGCGGTATAGCCGCGATCGGCGTAGATCTCGTGGAAGACGCGCAGCCCGGCCGCGTCGGCGGCATGCGCCAGTTCGGTGCCGGAGATCGCCAGCACCGCCAACTCACGATCCAGCGCCCGCACCGACCGGGCGATCGCGTCAGCGACGTCGCGCTCGGCCGCGGCGACATTGGCAAGCGCGCCATGCGGCTTGACGTAGCGGACCGGATGGCCGGCGAGCGCCGCGATCGCCAGAAGCGCACCGACCTGCGCCGCCACAAACCGCTCGATCTCGCCAGTGGTGGCGGGCAGCCGGCGGCGGCCGAAGCCGGCAAGGTCGGGATAACTGGGATGCGCGCCCACGCTCACGCCCTGCTCACGCGCGAGCGTCAGCGTGCGGAACATCGTCTCCGGATCGCTGGCGTGCCCGCCGCAAGCGACGTTGGCGCTGGTGACGAGCGCGAGCATCGCGGCATCGTCACCCATCGACCAGGGGCCGTATCCCTCGCCGAGATCGGCGTTCAGATCGATTGATTTCATAGGCGCCCTTCTACCGTTCGGGCTGAGCTTGTCGAAGCCCTGCCCTTCCGCGCGAGGAAGTACAGCCCTTCGACAAGCTCAGGGCGAACGGAAGGGAGAAATTACAGCGACTGCCCGTCGTCGATGTCGATCACCGATCCGGTCACCATCGCGCTTGCGTCCGAGGCGAAGTACAAAAGCTGCGGATCGAGCACGTCGATCGGCATGAAACGCTTGCGGTGCCAACCGGCGACCTGCTTGGCGCCGCCCTCGGTGTCGAACCAATCGCCCGCGATCTCGGTCTGGATATAGCCGGGCTGGATGACGTTGACGTTGATCCCCATCCGCACCCATTCGCGCGCAAGGTTGCGCCCCAGATGCGCCACCGCCGCCTTGGACGCGGCATAGGCGCTGTCGCCATGGCCGGTGACATGCGCGGTGATCGAGCCGACCAGCACGATCCGCCCGCGCCCGCTGTCGCGCGTGCCCGCGGCGATCATTCGACGCGCACCCTCGCGCGCGGTCAGCAGCACGCCGGTGAAATTGGTGTCGATCGTCTGCCTGAGCTTCGCCGGCTCGACGTCGACGGTACGCCCGCCGTTCGCGACCCCGGCGTTCGCGATGACGGTATCGACGGTGCCGAAATGCGCCTCGGCCGCGTCATAGGCGGCAGCGATCGATGCTTCGTCGGTGACGTCGATCGAGACCGGCAGCGCCGCGTCGCCCAGCCGCGCGGCCAGCGCCTCGACCCGATCGCGGCGCCGCGCGCCGATCACCACGCGCGCGCCGGCGGCGACGAACACCTCGGCGAAATGCGCGCCCAGGCCGGACGATGCACCGGTGATGAGCGTCGTGCGCCCGCTGAGATCGAAAGCCATTTCGTTGCCCTCCCCTGTGCGCCCGGTCGGCGCCGGTCGGGGCGGTCGGGCAATCGCCAGCGCTATTCACCAAGCGGGCGGCGTTGGAAAGCCTCTACCCGCCCCGCGGCGCAAGGCGATGAAGCTGGCGATCGTGAAGGCGCGACAGCGACAGCAGCGCCGTCCATGCGCCGATCAGGCACATCAGCATGTCCCATTGCGTGTCCCACGGATCGCCCTGCGTCCCGAGGAACGCGTCCGCCCCCTGCCCGAGCGCCAGCGCCGCGCCGAACTCGATCAACTCGTAACAGGCACTGACGGCGAGGCAGCAGGCCGCCACCAGCACGGCGAGGAGCAGGCCGCGACGAAGCCCGCCGACGCGGATCAGCAGTTCGCGAAGCACGATCGCCGGCACGAAGCCCTGCATGAAGTGCCCCAACCTATCGTACGGATTGCGCGACAGGCCCAGCCAATCCTGCACCGCAAAGCCCACCGGCACGCGCGCATAGGTGTATGCGCCACCCAGCATCAGCACGAGGCCGTGCAGCAGGATCAGAACAAGCGCGAGGTCTGTAAGGGGAAGGCGACGCCGTGCGATCCATAGCAGCGGCAACACGACCAGCACGGGTGCGACCTCCATCCACCAGGTCGCGCGATCGTGGGGAGCCCGGCCAGAGAGGAGAAGCGCCGCCAGCCACACCAACGTGAGGATGGCAAGCCGCCGGACATATTTGCGATCGGTCAGCGTGTTCATCGTCGGCCAGAACGATAGCGGCCGATCGCCGCGACACAATCGCAATCCGGGGACGACCATGGATATGGTCGTGCTGGTGACCCCTACGGGACTCGAACCCGTGTTTCAGCCGTGAAAGGGCCGCGTCCTAACCACTAGACGAAGGGGCCAGCGGGGGGTGCTGCTAGAGGGGGGATGCGTGGCTGTCAATCAGTTACGGCGATCAATCTGCCCAGGCCGCGTCGTCGATGTGGAGCTCGGCGGCGGGGCGCTGTGCCCAGTCGTCGATCCTCGCCCGTCCAGCCAGCCACAGACGCCGGTGCGACGCGGCACCGAGCAGCGCCGCGCCGAGCGCGGTGTCGGCCGCGCGGAAGGCCATCGCCTTCAGGCTGCGTCCGTCGTCCCCCGCGACGATCGCACGCACATGGCCGTTGCCGACCACGTCGACACGCACCGGGCGCACCGGTCCGATCGCGACGCGCGGGGACGGCCAGCCGACGCCATAGGGGCCGCCCGTCTCCATGGCCGTGACCAGATCGGCCGTGACGCCGCCCGGCGCATGGACCGAATCGACCAGCAGCGCGCGATCAGCCACCGCCGCGGCGACGCGGTCGGCGAGCAGCGCCTCCAGGAAATCGGCAAAGGCGGGCACCTTGTCGGCTTCGATCGTCAATCCCGCTGCCATCGCGTGCCCGCCACCCGCGACCAGCAGGCCGGCCTCCTTCGCCGCGAGCACCGCCTGCCCCAGATCGACGCCGGTGATCGACCGGCCGGATCCCTTTCCGACGCCATGGTCATCCACCGCGACGACGATCGCGGGCTGGCCGAGCTTTTCCTTCAGCCGTCCCGCCACGATGCCGATCACGCCGGGATGCCATCCCCGCCCCGCCACCACCGTGACGCTGCGCCCGGAGGCGTACATGGTTTCCGCCTCCGCCTGCACCGCCGCCTCGATCGCGCGGCGTTCCTCGTTCAGCCGGTCCAGCTCGGCGGCGATCATCCGTGCTTCGGCAGGATCCTGCGTGGTGAGGAGCCGGACGCCGAGATCCGCGCGGCCGACCCGGCCGCCGGCGTTGATCCGCGGGCCGAGCGCGAAGCCGAGATCGGTGGCGGTCGGCGCACGCGTCAGCCGCGACGCCTCTATCAGCGCGGCGAGGCCGATGTTGCGGCGCCCCGCCATGACCTTCAACCCCTGCGCGACGAACGCCCGGTTGAGCCCGCGCAGCTGCGCCACATCCGCGACCGTGCCGAGCGCGACGAGATCGAGCAGGTCGAGCAGCCGCGGCTCGGGCCGCGCGGCGAAATAGCCGCGCCGCCGCAACACGCGCAGCAGCGCCGCACCGAGCAGGAAGGCGACGCCGACCGCCGCGAGATGGCCATGGGCCGCGCCCTCCCCCTCATCGAGGCGATTGGG
>JBELMF010000114.1:0-11467 GCA_042096015.1 Sphingomonas sp. | reverse complement strand
AGACCGAAGCCGAGATGCTGCGCACCCCGAACTTCGGCCGCAAGTCCTTGAACGAGATCAAGGAAGTGCTCTCGTCCATGGGCCTGCGCCTCGGCATGGAGATCCCGGGCTGGCCGCCTGAGAACATCGAGGAAATGGCCAAGAAGCTAGAGCAGGAGATTATGGGCTGAGCCTTCGGCTCACCCCATGATTTCGTCGCCCCGGCCTTGAGCCCGGGGGGGCCGCTTCTTCCGAAGCGGGTAGGAGTTAGCGGGACCCCGGTTCAAGGCCGGGGTGACGTATATCAGGGTGGCCCACACGTCCCACCTGTCCCGGGGTTCCGGAGGGCACCCGTCAAAGTACTACTTTGATGCGAACCCAGAACGGCCCCCTGACGAACAAGAAGGAAGAACACCATGCGTCACCGTGTAGGCGGCCGTAAGCTTCAGCGGACCTCGGCCCACCGCATCGCCCTGTTCCGCAACATGTCGGCAGCGCTGATCAAGCACGAGCAGATCACCACCACGCTCGCCAAGGCGAAGGAGCTTCGTCCGTACATCGAGAAGCTGATCACGCTGGGCAAGAAGGGTGGCCTGTCGAACCGCCGTCTCGCGCACGCCCGTCTGCTTGACGATGCGCAGCTGGTGAAGCTGTTCGACGTTCTCGCGCCGCGCTACGCGGATCGGAACGGCGGCTATACCCGCGTCATCAAGGCCGGCATCCGTGCCTCGGACGCGTCGCCGATGGCAATCATCGAGTTCGTCGATCGCGACGTCTCGGCCAAGGGCCAGGACTCGGGCCCGGTGGTCAGCGACGAGGATTTCGACGTCGCGGCCTGAGCCCGCGTTGACGCTCGCAAAATAGTGGAGGCCGCGTTCCCCAACGGGAGCGCGGCCTCTTCATTTGTCCGCCGGGCGCCGCTACAGGCCCGCCATGGAACACCCCGACAGCATCCTCATCATTGATTTCGGCAGCCAGGTGACCCAGCTGATCGCGCGCCGCGTGCGCGAGGCTGGAGTCTATAGCGAGATTGCCCCGTTCCAATCCGCGGAGGAGGCATTCGAACGGATGCAACCGAAAGGCATCATTCTGTCGGGTGGGCCGGCATCGGTGACGGCGCAGAACAGCCCGCGCGTACCGCAGCGGCTGTTCGAGGCCGGGGTGCCCGTGCTGGGCATCTGCTATGGCCAGCAGGTGATGACCGCGCAGCTGGGCGGCAACGTGGTGATTTCCCACGACGGTGGTGAGTTCGGGCACGCCTATGTCGAGGTGAAGAGCCATTGCAGCCTCTTCGATGGCCTGTGGCAGGAGAGCGAGCGGCACCAGGTCTGGATGAGCCACGGCGACAAGGTGGATGCCCTGGCGCCTGGGTTCGTGCCGGTTGCGACGTCCGAAGGCGCGCCCTTCGCCATCGTCGCGGATGAGGCGCGCCGGTTCTACGGTGTTCAGTTCCACCCGGAAGTCGTGCACACGCCGGACGGCGGAAAGCTGATTGCCAACTTCGCCCGGCACGTTTGCGGACTGTCCGGCGACTGGACGATGGCCGAGTTCCGCGAAACCAAGATCGCCGAGATCCGCGAGCAGGTAGGCAAGGGCAGGGTGATCTGCGGCCTGTCGGGCGGGGTCGATTCGGCCGTGGCGGCGGTGCTGATCCACGAGGCGATCGGCGATCAGCTCACCTGCGTGTTCGTCGATCACGGCCTGATGCGCAGCGGCGAGGCCGAGCAGGTCGTCAGCCTGTTCCGCGGCCATTACAACATCCCGCTCGTCCACGTGAATGCCGAGACGCTGTTCCTGAACGGGCTTGCCGGGGTCACCGATCCCGAGGCCAAGCGCAAGTTTATCGGAAAGACGTTCATCGAGGTGTTCGAGGATGAGGCGAAGAAGATCGGCGGCGCCGAATTCCTCGCCCAGGGTACGCTCTACCCCGACGTGATCGAGAGCGTCAGCTTCACCGGCGGCCCCTCGGTGACGATCAAGAGCCACCACAATGTCGGTGGCCTGCCCGAGCGCATGAACATGAAGTTGGTCGAGCCGCTGCGTGAATTGTTCAAGGACGAGGTGCGCGAGCTCGGCCGGGAACTCGGCCTGCCGGACATGTTTGTCGGTCGCCACCCTTTCCCCGGGCCCGGCCTCGCGATCCGCATCCCCGGCGAAGTTACGCGCGAGCGTTGCGACATCTTGCGCAAGGCCGACGCCATTTACCTGGAGGAGATCCGCAACGCAGGCCTCTACGACGCGATCTGGCAGGCGTTTGCGGTGTTGTTGCCGGTCCGGTCGGTCGGGGTGATGGGGGACGGCCGAACCTACGACAGCGTGCTGGCGCTCCGTGCCGTGACATCCACCGACGGAATGACGGCGCAGGCCTTCGAGTTTCCCGGTGGTTTCCTGCCCCGGGTAGCGACGCGGATCGTCAACGAGGTCAAGGGCATCAATCGCGTGACCTACGATTATACTTCCAAGCCGCCGGGCACCATCGAGTGGGAATGATGCTGCCACAAGCGGGCCTGAGGCTCTTCGCGCCGCGTGCGGGGGCTTGGCTTGGCGTCGGCGCCGCCGCGGGCGCGATGCTGTTCGCCGCCCCTGCAATGGCGCAGAACGATCCACCGGCGTGGACCCGCCCGATCGCGCCCTTCAACATCCTGGGGCCGATCGATTACGTCGGTACGGAAGGTCTGTCGGCGTATCTGATCCGGACTTCCGCCGGCGCAATTCTCATCGATGCAACGATGGAGGAGAACGCACCGGCGATCGAGCAGGCAATCGAACAGCGTGGCGTGAAGCTTCCCGACGTGAAGCTCATCCTGCTCAGCCACGCGCATTTCGATCATGCTGGTGGCCTGGCCGCGCTGAAGAAAGCCACCGGAGCGCGGCTGGTGGTGGGTGCCGGCGATGCCGCCGCGGTGAATACGGGCGTGCCGCCCGGCGAGACCAGCTACGGCGTGGTGCGCTTCCCGGCGGCGAAGGTCGATCTGGCGGTTACGGACAAGGGACAAGTCGCGCTTGGCGGCGTCACGCTGACCGCCCTTGCCACGCCGGGCCACACCCCGGGCTGCACCAGCTGGAAGATGCGCCTCACCCACGAAGGTCGCCCGCTTGAGGTGCTGTTTGCCTGCAGCGTGACGGTGGCCGGCAACAAGCTGGTCGGCAATGCGCGCTACCCGAACATTGTCGCCGATTTCCGGCGAAGCTTCGATACACTCGGCGCGACGGCAGCCGATGTGGTGTTGCCGTTCCACCCCGAATCGGTTGATCTGTTCGGGCGCGTGAAGCGGGGCGCTGTCGTGGACCGGTCCGTGCTACCGAAGATGGTCGTCGAGGCGCGCACCGCTTTCGAGGCGGAACTCGCCAGGCAAGGCCGGTGATCACGCCGGCGACGGCTGACGACGAGGCTACGGTAATCACTCTTTGGCAGGCATGCGGATTGACCCGTCCGTGGAACCCGCCCGCCGCGGACTTTCGCCGCGCGCTGTCGAGCGAGGCTTCGGCTGTTCTGGTCGGACGGCATGATGGCTCGATCGTCGGTTCCGTGATGGTTGGGGACGATGGCCATCGTGGCTGGGTCTATTATCTGGCCGTCGATCCCGAGCATCGGAGCACGGGCCTCGGCCGGGATCTGATGGCGGCCGCGGAATCGTGGCTGCGGAACAGGGGCTGTGCGAAGCTGCAGTTGATGCTCCGCGCTGACAACGACCAGGCGCGCGGCTTCTACGCGGCGCTCGGGTTCGCCGAACAACCGGTTGCGGTATACGGCCGGTTCCTAGATTGATCCTGCATGGACATAACGATCTACGGCATCCCGAACTGTGACACGATGAAGAAGGCCCGGCAGTGGCTCGAGGCTCGTGGCGCGGCTTACCAATTTCACGATTACAAGAAGGCCGGCGTGGACACAGCCGTGCTCACACGTGCCGTGGAGCGGTTCGGCTGGGAAAAGGTGCTCAACCGGCAAGGGACGACGTTCCGGAAGCTGCCGGAGGATGATCGCAGCGATCTGAACGCCGCGCGGGCGATCGCGATCATGCAGGCGCATCCGTCAACCATCAAACGGCCCATGCTGGTTCACGGCGATGTGATCGAGGTCGGGTTCTCGGCGGACCGCTACGCGCGGATCTTCGATCCGGCCTGATCGTGCCTGACGGCACCGCCTTGGATGCTGGCCGCGCCGTAACCCGGATGTCCTGCGGAGGTTCCATTAAGAGGAAATTTTGATCTTCGCGCCTAAGGGGGCGCCAAAGGATTTCTGGCGTCGCGATGCGTTCCGATCTGTTCACCCTCTATTGTCTTGCCATCGGTACCCTGCTGGTCAGTGCAGCGCTGACCTTCTGGGAGCGCGAGGCCAAGCCGAAACGCGCCCGCGAACTGCAGTTGCTGGCGTTGGGTTACACCGCGCTCGCTGTGGGTTGCGCCACGGCCATGGTTCGCGGCCATGTCGCCGGCGCGATCGGTGCCGCGTTGAGCAACATTATCTTCGTGACTGGCTATCTGCTCATCCTGAACGGAGCGGCCGCTTTTCGCGGGCGGCAATATTGGCGCTTTTCCGCTGCGCTGCTTGTCGTGGTCGCTTGTGGATGGGCCGTCGGCGGCGCGCGATATCAGGAGAACATCTGGAATTACATCAGTGCCATTCCGATCGCGCTGGCGTCTGGACTGACGGCGCTCGAATTGCGTCGGAGCACGTCCCTGCGGACGTTGCGCAGTTATCGGGTCGTCGTGTTGCTGCCCGCCGTCCATGCGCTTTGCTACTTCAGTCGCGCCTTTTTGCTTCCCTGGTGCGAAGCGGTCTTCGGTCGGCAAATCGGACAGGTCGCCAGTGCCGTCACCATGTATGAAGGGGTGCTTTACTCGGTGGGCCTTCCGATGGCGTTGCTCGCGCTGGTCCGAGAGGAAACCCAGGCTCAGCTTCTGGAAGCATCGCGAACCGATTATCTGACGGGTCTCGGCAATCGCCGGTGGTTCTTCGAAACGGGGGAGCGCCGCCTTCGCACGAGTGATCTCGACGAATCGTTCACGCTGCTCGCGTTCGACCTGGATCACTTCAAGTCGATCAACGATCAGCACGGCCATGCCACGGGCGACACGGTGCTCAGGCTGTTCGCCGGTGTTGCCCGCGACGTCGTCGGTTCGGAGGCAATCCTGGCCCGCATGGGGGGGGAGGAGTTTGTCGCCTTGCTCCCGGGACACGGGCGGCTTTTTGCGACGGAGCTGGGGCGTGCGCTGGCCATCCGGTTCGCGGAGGCGGTTCCCGGCCATCCCGGATGCCAAGGCGTGGCCGCCACCGTCAGCATCGGCTTGGCCGAGCATAAGGTGGATGGTGACACGTTGACCGATCTTCTGTCCGCGGCTGATCGGGCGCTGTATCTCGCGAAGGCGCGCGGGCGGAACAGGATCGAGCCTGCCCCGCCGCTCGCATTGGCAGAGGTCGGCTGAGAGGCCGACGGCCGATCGTCACGACGTCTGGTCTGTCCTACTTTCTGTTTCGATGAGATAATCTCCCGGTGTTCAATGGGGGGCGGAGCATGCGGCCGTGCGGGCGGATCGGAAACCGTGCGGGAGCCTCAACTTTGTCAACATTCGCGCGACGGTGGCCGGTCGGATGTTGCGCGGAGCTCGGCAAGGGCGCAGCATTCGTCGGCACAGGTGGGAGAGGAAGGATGGCCTTAAGTGGTCGCACGCCGCCGGCGTGGTTCTGGCTTGTCGCGGTGTTGTTGGTGCTGTGGGAGGGAATGGGACTATATTCCTTCTATGAGCATGTGGCGCACGGGCCCGGTGCGATGGGCGCTGTTCCGACCGATTATGATCGGCGGCTCTTCGCCGGATTGCCGAGATGGTATGTCTGGGTATTCGGCGTCGCCACCTGGGGTGGGCTCGCAGCCGGGCTCGCGTTGCTTCTTCGGAGCCGCTTTGCGGAAGCGCTTGCCTGGATGTCGCTGATCGCGATCGTGGTCATGTTCGGGTGGATGTTCCTGGCGACGGACATCATTGCGGCGAAAGGTATCTGGACCACCTATTTCCCTGCGATGATCTTTATCGTGGGGCTGTTCACGATCTGGTTCGCACGGCGGGCCCGGGCACGCGGCTGGATCGGTTGAGGCGAACCGGCTAAGCGGCTTCCATGTCCACGACGTTTACGATCGACAGCTCCACCAGCCGCGCAACGCCGGTATCCGCACCGATGAAGCGCGTAACCGTGCCGGCGGTGCGCCAGCGCAAGGGCACGGAGCCGCTCGTGATGCTCACGGCCTACACGGTGCGCACCGCTCAGCTGCTCGATTCTCACTGCGACATGCTGTTGGTCGGCGACAGCCTGGGGCAGGTTATCTACGGCTTGCCGTCGACCGTGCCGGTGACACTCGAGATGATGGCGGCGCATGGCGCGGCGGTGGTGCGCGGCAGCTACCATGCGATGGTCGTCGTCGACATGCCGTTCGGCAGCTATGAGGCGAGCCCCGAGAAGGCTTTTGAGAGCGCCGCTTGGTTGATGAAGCAGACCGGGGCGGCGGCAGTAAAGCTGGAAGGAGGCACGGCGATGGCGTCGACCGTCGCGTTTCTTTCGGAACGCGGCATCCCCGTGATGGGGCATGTGGGCCTGACGCCGCAGGCGGTGAACGCGCTTGGCGGCTACGGCGCGCGCGGTCGTTCGGATGCGGAGGCGCGTAAGATCGTTGGGGATGCGCAGGCGATTGCCGAAGCCGGGGCGTTTGCCGTCGTGATCGAAGGGGTGGTGGAGCCGATCGCCATTGAGATCACGCGTACGATCGGTGTTCCGACGATCGGCATCGGTGCCTCGGCGCAATGCGACGGCCAGGTGCTCGTCGCAGAAGACATGCTCGGCATGTTTGAGCGCGTGCCACGTTTCGTGAAGCGATACGGCGACATGGCCGATTACATCGGGGAGCGCGCCGCGGCTTATGCCCAGGAGGTCCGGTCGCGCACTTTTCCCGGGCCGGATCAGATCTACGCGCCCAAGGCGTGACTCGCTTTCGTTTTCCGGCGCGCGAGACTAAGGTCCGCCGCCTTTCCCTGCCAGTTTGGAGTAAGCCGTGGCGCTGACGCCGCAGAATAACGAAGCGTTCCTGCGCGAAGTCGACGAGGAACTGCGCAAGGAACAGGCCGCCGCGCTCGCGCGACGCTGGGGGCTTGTGATCATTGGTGTGGTCGTGCTCGCCCTCGCCCTGTTCGCCGGCTACCTGTTCTGGCAGCACCGCCAGCGTGAGGCAGCGGGTCGCGAGGGTGAGAAGCTGCAGCTGGTATGGGACAATCTTGCCGCTGAGCAGCAGCAGAAGGCGGCGGGGCCGCTCGCCGAACTCGCGCAATCGAATGCTGACGGCTACCGCGCTGTTGCGCTGTTCACGCAGGCCGATCTGCTGCTGCAGAAGGACGACCTGAAGGGCGCTGCTGCCAAGTTCGGTGCGATCGCGAACGATGAGTCGCTCGCAGTGCCGTTCCGCCACCTCGCTTTGGTGCGCCAGACCATGGCTGAGTTCGACACGCTTCCGCCTGATCAGGTGGTTGCGCGTTTGCGCGGAGTGGCCGTTCCGGAGAACGCCTATTTCGGGAGCGCCGGCGAGCTTGTCGCGCTCGCGTATCTGAAGCAGGGCAAACGTGATTTGGCCGGTCGCTTGTATGGGCAGATCGCGCAGGATGAACAGGTGCCGCCGTCTCTTCGTCAACGCGCGGTTCAGATGGCAGGCGTACTGGGCGTCGATGCTGTGCCCGCCGACGCAGGCGCGAAAGAGGACGTGACCAAGCAATGAAGAAGTCGATTGCGGCCCCGATCGCGCTTGTCGCGCTGGTGGGGCTCAGTGCCTGCGGCATTTTCAAGGGTGACCCGAAGAAGACGCCGACGGTGGGCAACCGTGTTCCGATCTTGGTTGCCGAGAACGCTGCGGAGGTCGATCCGGCTTTGTCGGGCGTGCAGGTGCTGTTGCCTGCTGCAACCGTGAACGCACAGTGGTCGCAGCCTGGCGGGAACGCTGCCAAGTGGATGGGCCATCTTGCGTTGGGCGCTTCGCCGACGCGGTTGTGGACCGCCTCCATTGATGGTGGTTCCAATCGGCAGCGGCTCGGCGCCGCCCCCGTGGTAGCGGAGGGCAAGGTGTTTGTCGTTGACGTTGATGCCAACGTCCACGCGTTCAATGCCGACAGCGGGAGCACCTTGTGGACGGTTGCGCTGTCAAAGGGCGATGAGAACAAGGCCGCTCGGTTCGGTGGAGGGGCCAGCTACGACGCCAGTCGAGTCTACGCCACCGACGGGTTGGGAGACGTTGTCGCACTCAATGCTGCTGATGGCGCAGAGGTGTGGCGCGCGAAGCCAGGGGGGCCGCTCCGGGGCGCGCCGACGATTGCCAATGGCCAAGTCTATGTTCTGAGCCAGGACAATCAGTTGTTCGCTCTCGACCAGACGGACGGCAAGGTGGTCTGGACGGGTACCGCCAGTGTCGAAACGCAGGGCGTGTTTGGGGTCGCTGCGCCAGCCGCCGCTGCTGGAACGATCGTCGCGGGGTTCTCCTCGGGTGAGCTGAATGCCTATCGGTACGAGAATGGCCGTACCTTGTGGCAGGATGCGCTGTCCCGCACGTCGATCTCGACGTCCGTGTCGAGCCTGGCAGACATCGATGCCGATCCCGTGATCGCCGATGGACGAGCCTATGCCGTTGGGCAGGGTGGCCGAATGGTCGCGGTGGAGATCGCGACCGGCCAGCGCCTGTGGGAGCAGAACTTCGCCAGCATCGCCACGCCATGGCTTGCCGGGGAATGGTTGTTCGTCATCACCGACGATGCGCGCCTCGTCTGCCTCTCGCGTGCCAATGGCAAACTGCGTTGGATCGGACAGCTGCAGGCCTACAGGAACGAAAAGAAGAAGAAGAATCCCTATACATGGTACGGCCCGGTGCTTGCCGGTGATCGCCTGTGGCTGACTAACTCGCGTGGCGAACTGGTCGGTGCGTCGCCGGCAGATGGCAGCGTGCAGATGACGATCGAGGCCGCAGACACATTCACCTTGCCACCCGTGGTGGCAAACCAGACGCTCTATGTTCTGGATCAGAAAGGGCGTTTGTCGGCATATCGTTGAACACGGCCGCGCGTGGCGTGATCGCGCGCGGCTGGGGCTTGGGCGAAGGAATGCTTTCGCTTGAGTGACGGGGGATATATGGCCGCGCGATGACACGTCTCCCCACCGTCGCGATCATCGGTCGTCCCAATGTCGGAAAGTCGACGTTGTTCAATCGCCTCGTCGGCAAGAAGCTAGCATTGGTCGATGATCGACCGGGCGTGACGCGCGATCGACGGGAAGGCGATGCCCATCTCCTCGGCCTCGATTTTCGTGTGGTGGATACCGCGGGCTATGAAGACCATGACGCGCAGTCGCTGCCCGGACGGATGCGGCTGCAGACAGAGGCTGCGGTGGCGACTGCCGATGTCGCGCTCTTCCTGATCGATGCCAGGGCCGGCATTGTTCCGCTGGATGAGGAGATCGCGCGTTGGTTGCGCGGCTCGACCACACCGATCGTACTCGTCGCCAACAAGGCGGAGGGACGTGCGGGAGAGCAGGGCGTTCTCGAAGCGCTGGCGCTTGGTTTTGGGGATCCGGTGCAGCTTTCGGCAGAGCACGGTGAAGGCGTTGGCGATTTGTTTGAAGCGCTGCTGCCCTACCTCGAACGCGACCCTTTGGAGGACGGCGACCAAGAGGGTGATGATCCCGCGGCGCCGTTGAAGCTTGCCATTGTCGGTCGCCCGAACGCAGGCAAGTCGACGTTGGTGAACCGCATGCTGGGCGAAGACCGGATGATCACCGGTCCGGAAGCCGGCATTACCCGCGATTCGATCGCTATCGATTGGGAATGGCAAGGGCGCCCTGTTCGTCTGATCGATACGGCCGGTATGCGCAAACGCGCCAAGGTTCAGGACAAGCTGGAGAAGTTGTCCGTCGCGGATGCCTTGCACGCGGTCGACTTCGCGGAAGTGGTTGTCCTTCTCCTCGATGCGACGCTGGGCCTAGAGGCGCAGGATCTGCGTATCGCCGACAAGGTGCTGGAAGAAGGGCGCGCGTTGATCATCGCGCTGAACAAGTGGGACGTGGCGGAGGATCCGTCGTCGCTGTTCAACGGCGTCAAGGCGGCGCTTGGAGACGGCTTGAGCCAGGTAAAGGGCGTTCCGCTGATCACGGTTTCCGCGATGACAGGGCGGGGCATCGACCAGTTGCTCGCAGCCGCGTTCGAGACCCGGGATGCATGGTCGCGTCGGGTGCCCACCGGTGAGCTTAACCGTTGGTTCGAGCGCGCAATAGAGGCAAATCCGCCACCTGCACCTGGCGGCAAGCGGATCAAGATGCGGTATGTAACGCAGGTCAAGACCAGGCCGCCGAGCTTCGTCATCTTCGGCACGCGTGTCGATCAACTGCCGGCCAGCTACGAGCGCTATTTGGTTAATACTCTGCGGCGCGATCTACAGTTCGGTGCTGTACCGGTTCGACTTACCCTTCGCGCGCCGAAGAACCCGTTCGCCGGGTGACGGTTACCTCCTGTTTACGTACACTTGGTAGTTGAGCCGCGAATTCCTTTCGGTCGCGTGCGACCCGACGGAGGGTGGGATCGTGTCGTTTGAGGGCAGCACCTTGGTGGACTGGGCGGCCTTTTCGAAGGCGAGGGAGGAACTCGGCGCCGGTTTCGCGCGCATCCTCGGCTACTTTCGAGAGGATGGCATCAAGTCTCTGGCAGCCATTGAAACGGCTGCACGCGCGCAAAATGCGGCAGCAATCGTACTCCCGGCCCACACGTTGAAGGGTGAGGCGCGGCAGTTCGGCGCGTATCCGCTGGCCGATCTGGCGGAGAGGATCGAAGTAATCGCGAGAGATTGCGTCGAACGGCGGGAGGCCCCGGAGGTGCTTGAAGATGTGGTTGCGTTAAGGCCGCTTTTCACCCGAACCTTGACGCTGCTTGAGCGCGAATCCGGGCCGATGACAGAACGACGTCCCCACATAGGATTCGGCCGCCGCGCAACACCAAGCCGCGGGTTGGGCGGCGCCTAACAGATTTCGCGCAGTGGCAGAATTGGGGGTGCGCGATGAGTGGGTGCGCTACCCCGCAACCACTCATCCTTGTTACCTCGACATTATGCGTGCGGCTGGTCTGCTTCGGCGTTGAGCTGAATGTAGTTTTGCAGGCCCATGCGCTCGATCATCTCAAACTGGCGCTCGAGGGTGTCGACATGCTCTTCTTCGCTGATGAGGATGCGCGTAAACAGGTCGCGGCTGACGAAGTCCTTCACCTCTTCGCAATAGGTGATCGCCGCCTTCAACTCGGCAACAGCCTCAATCTCCATCGCGAGATCGGCTTTCAGCACCTCTTCGACGGTTTCCCCGATGCGCAACCGGCCGAGAAGCTGGAAATTGGGTAGGCCATCGAGGAACAAGATGCGCTCAGCCAGCCAATCGGCATGCTTCATCTCGTCGATCGACTCATGCCGCTCATACTCGGCAAGCTTC
>JBELMF010000113.1:0-11477 GCA_042096015.1 Sphingomonas sp. | reverse complement strand
GACAGCCCCTCCCCTAACCCCTCCCGCAAGCGGAAGGGGAATGAACCCATCCGTTCCCACAGCGTTACGATCTCCATGAGCGAGGGCACCCTCGCCGCGCCTTGGTGGCAGCGCGGCGTCATCTACCAGATCTACCCACGCTCGTTCGCAGACTCGAACGGCGACGGCATCGGCGATCTCGCCGGCATCGAGGCGCATCTCGATCACGTCGCCAGTCTCGGCGTCAACGCGATCTGGCTGTCCCCGATCTTCCCCTCGCCGATGGCCGACTTCGGCTATGACGTCGCCGACTACACCGGCGTCGAGCCGATGTTCGGCGATCTCGCCGCCTTCGACCGCCTGCTCGCCGCCGTCCACGCCCGCGGGCTCAAGCTGCTGCTCGATTTCGTCCCCAACCACTCGTCCACGCAGCACCCGTGGTTCATCGAAAGCCGCTCCTCGCGCGACAATCCGAAGCGCGACTGGTACATCTGGCGCGACCCGGCGCCGGACGGCGGCCCGCCCAACAACTGGATCAGCGACATGGGCGGGCCCGCTTGGGAGTGGGACGCCGAGACCGGCCAATATTACCTCCACACCTTTCTGAAGGAGCAGGCTGACCTCAATTGGCGCAATCCGGACGTCGCCCGAGCGATGACGGACGTGATGCGCTTCTGGCTCGACCGCGGCGTTGACGGCTTCCGGATCGACGTGCTCTGGCATATCGTGAAGGCCGAGGGCCTGCCCGACAATCCTGACAACCCCGATTGGCGCGAAGGGATGGCGGAGAAGCTGCGCGTCCTCCAGCACCATTCCACCGACCAGCCCGAGGCGCACGCCTATACCCGCGCCATGCGCCAGCTCGCCGACAGCTATGGCGAGACTTTGCTGGTCGGCGAGATCTTCCTGCCGCGCGATCGCCTGATGCGCTGGTACGGCGAGGCAGCCGCTCCCGGCGTCCACCTCCCCTTCAACTTCGAGCTGATCGAGAACCCCTGGGATCGCGATACGCTGGCCGCGCTGATCGCCGATTACGACGCCGCGATCCCAGAACACGGCTGGCCAAACTGGGTGATCGGCAGCCACGACGCCCCGCGCATCGCCGCGCGTATCGGTGAAGCGCAGGCGCGCGTCGCCGCGATGCTCCTCCTCACGCTCCGCGGCACGCCGACGCTCTACCAGGGCGACGAGATCGGCATCGGCACCGTCCACATTCCGCCCGACCGCATCCGTGACCCGCAGGATCTGCGCCAGCCCGGCATGGGCCTCGGCCGCGACCGCTCGCGCACCCCGATGGCCTGGAGCGCCGCGCCCAACGCCGGCTTCTCCACCGCCGAGCCCTGGCTGCCGCTCCACCCCGACTGGTCGACGCGCAACGTCGCCGCGCAGAATCGCGACCCCGCCTCGATGCTCGCGCTCTACCGCCGCCTGCTCGCCGCGCGGCGCAACAATCCGGCGCTGTCGCTCGGCACGATGACGCTGCACGATCTCGCCCCCGACGTGCTCGCCTACGAACGCCGCCATGGCGACCAGCGCGTGTTCGTCGCCCTTAATCTCGGCAGCGAACCGCGCGAGATCACATTGCCCGCCCCGGCGCGCGCGATCCTGGTCGCGACGGGTGACCGCTCGGCCTTCGACGGCCGGATAGAAGCAGATGAAGGGTTCATAGTGGAGCTGAACAACTGATGCGGGTCGCGATGCTGTCCTCGATATCCTGGCCCACCCCGCCGACCGGCTACGGCCCCTGGGAACTGGTGACGAGCCTCCTCACCGAGGCGCTGGTCGCCCGCGGCGTCGACGTCACGCTTTTCGCCACGCAGAACTCCCAGACCGCCGGCAAGCTGGAGGGCGTCGCCCCGCGCGGCTATTCCGAACCGCCGCACCTCGACGCCAAAGTGTGGGAGGCGATGCACATCGCGCATTGCATGGAGCAGGCGGGTGACTTCGATCTCATCCACAATCAGGCCGATTTCATGCCGCTCGCCTGGTCGCGGCTGATCGACACGCCGATGCTGACGACGATCCACGGCTTCTCGTCCGACCGGATCGTGCCGGTGTACCAGCGCTACGACGACAAGGTTCACTACGTCTCGATCAGCGACGCCGATCGCCATCCGTCGCTCAGCTACACCGCGACGATCCATCACGGCATCCCGCTCGACGATTTCCCCTTCGATCCGGCCGGCAGCGACGATCTTCTGTTTTTCGGCCGGATTCACCCCGATAAAGGCCCCCACGACGCCATTGCCGCCGCCCGGATCGCCGGAAAACGCCTGGTCATGGCCGGCCTGGTGCAGGACGAAGGCTATCACGAACGCCAGGTCGCCCCGCACATCAATGGCGACCGCGTGATCTTCCGCGGCGTCGTCAGCGGCGAGGAGCGCGTGCGCACGCTCGGCCAGGCTCGTGCCCTCCTCCACCTGATCGGCTTCGACGAGCCGTTCGGCCTGTCGGTGGTCGAGGCCATGGCCTGCGGCACCCCGGTGATCGCCTTCAATCGCGGCTCGATGCCCGAACTAATCGAGCATGGCGTAACGGGCTTCCTGGTCGACACGGTGGACGAGGCGGTCCAGGCGATCGCCCGCGTCGGCGAGATCGACCGCGCCACCTGCCGCCAGCGCGTCGCCGAGCGCTTCAGCGTCGAGCGCATGGCCGACGATTACATCAAGCTGTACCAGCGCCTGGTCGGCTAGCCTCACCGCTCCCGAGGCTTGGAAGAGCAAACTTCTTCAATCCCCGTTCGTGCTGAGCTTGTCGAAGCACGTGCCAAGCAGCGTTGCGCTTGTGACACGCCCTTCGACAAGCTCAGGACGAACGGGGGACTGAGAACCCCCACAATGGCGGTGGACAGGCCACCTGTCCCCCGCAACATTGCGCGCAAAGGAGAGCGACCCCATGCCGCATTACGGCGACCTTCAGACCCAGATCTACGGCGCCGGCCTGTCCGGCATCGTCCCCACCTTCCCCGTCGATTTCGCCACACTGGAAAAGCGCGCCCAGGCCGCGCTCCCGCCGCACGTCCTCACCTACGTCCAGGGCGGCTGCGGCGACGAGTTCACGCAAGACGAGAACGCCCGCGCCTTCCACCATTGGGGCATGGTGCCGCGGATGATGGTCGATGCGACCCACCGCGATCTCACCACCGGTCTATTCGGCCTGACCCTGCCGAGCCCCGTGTTCATGGCCCCGATCGGGGTGACCGGCATGATGTCGCAGGACCAGCACGGCGACATCGCCGCCGCGCAGGCGTCCGCCAGCACCGGCGTCCCACTCACGGCCTCAACGCTCTCCAACGATCCGCTGGAGGACGTCCACGCCGCCTGCGGCGACACCCCCGCCTTCTTCCAACTCTACACCCCGCGCGACCGGGAACTCGCCGAAAGCCTCGTCGGCCGCGCCGAAGCCGCGGGCTACAAGGCGATTATAGTCACGCTCGACACCTGGGTCACCGGCTGGCGCCCGCGCGATCTCAACGTGTCCAACTTCCCGCAGCTGCGCGGCCACGTGCTCCAGAACTATTTCACCGACCGGCGCTTCCGCGCGATGCTTGGCGGCAAGGCGCCTGAGGATGATCTGCGCACCGCGATCGGCACCTGGGGCGCGACCTTCGGCAAGGTGCTGACCTGGGACGACATGCCCTGGCTGAAATCGATCACCAAGCTGCCGATCGTCCTCAAGGGCATCTGCCACGCCGACGACGCACGCCGCGCGATCGACGGCGGCGCGGACGGCATCTACGTGTCCAACCACGGCGGCCGGCAGGCGAACGGCGGCATCGCGGCGATCGACATGCTGCCGGCGGTCGCGCAGGCGGTGGACGGCCGGGTGCCGGTGCTCTTCGACAGCGGCATCCGCTCGGGCAGCGACGTGGTGAAGGCGATCGCGCTCGGCGCCGACATGGTCGGCATCGGCCGCCCCTACAGCTACGGCCTGGCGCTGGGCGGCGCGCAGGGCTGCGCACATGTGCTGAAGTGCATCCTCGCTGAGGCGGACCTGCTGATGGCGGTCAACGGCTGGCCGACGCTCGCCGCGGTGCGCGCTGCGGGGGCGATGCGGACGGATCGGTGAGCCGCAAACGCCTCACCAAAACGCGTCATCCCCGCGCAGGCGGGGATCCATAAACTCCGAATCAATCGCTTGAACCGCGACGGTCGCCAGTATGGATCCCCGCCTGCGCGGGGATGACGTTACTTAAGGGCGCCCCCACGTGCGGAGCAGGGGGGCACCCTCAGCGCATCAAATCCCGACCAGGCCGCCGTCGGTGCGCGTGATCACGATGGTCGCCGAGCGCGGGCGGCTCGCCGTCGCGGGCGTGCCGCTCTGCGAGGCCGGCCAGTTCGACGTGATGTTGGTCGGGTCGCCGCCTTCACCCGGATGCTGGATGTTGACGAACAGTGCCTTGCCGTCCGGCGTCGAGGTGATGCCGGTAATCTCGCACTCCTTCGGGCCGACCAGGAAGCGCTTCAGCGTCGCGCCCGGCGCCTTGCCGACGCGCGTCGTCGCGGTGCTGGTGCCGGCCGGCGTGGTGTTGGTGATCGTCTTGGTGCCGCCGTCGCCCACCTTGCCGGGAATGGCGGCCAGCATCATGCAGTTGGTGACGTCGGTGTAGGCACCGTCGTCGGTCTGCAGCCACATTACCGGATTGACCTGACCCGCGACGTTCGAGGGCAGGCTGAACCACAGCCCGTCCGGCGACGAGAAGTCATTGGTGTCGTCGAGGCCCGACAGGTTGATGTTGTCCTTATTGAGATCGGCCCCCGAACCAAAGGCATAAACGTCCCAGGTGAACGCCGTCGCCTCGGTCGTGTCGCCGTTCTCGCGGAAGCGGATGACATGGCCGTTGGCGTTGCCGGTCGTCGAACGGCCGTCGGTGCGCGGATCGACATAGGCGCGCGGGTTGGCCGCATCGACGGTCGCGGGGGTGCGCGACGAATTGTTGGTGAGCGTGCAATACATCTCACCGTTCGCCGGGTTCACCGCGGTCCATTCCGGACGGTCCATCTTGGTCGCGCCCACCAGGTCGGCGGCGAGGCGCGTGTTGACCAGCACGTCGGACTGATCGGCGAACGGATAGGTCGCGTTGGCGCTCGTCAGCGGGCCGGTGCCGAACACCAGCGGCAGCCATTGGCCGGTGCCGTCGGCATTGAGCTTCGCCACATACAGCGTGCCCGCATCGAGATATTTGTCGCCGGTCGCCAGGCGATCGGCGGCATTCGCGTCCGCGGCCGTCCAAGGGGTCGCGGAAACGAACTTGTAGATATACTCGCCCTGCGCGTCGTCACCCATGTAGAAGGCGGGCTTCACGCCCGCGATCATCCGGCCCGGGCCGACACCCTCGTGGTTCATGCGGCCCAGCGCAGTGCGCTTGCGCGGGGTGGAGGCGGGATCATACGGATCGATCTCGACGATCCAGCCATATTGGAACGCCTCGTTGCGGAAGTCCTGCGTGCCATCCGAAGCGGCGCTGGCCGTCGCGGTGATGTTCCACTTGCGGAACAGCGTGTTGGACGAGTCCGTCGGGGTCACCGTCGTCCAGCCGTAATTGCCGGCACGCCCCTCGGAGATGCCATAGCGCGCCAGGCTGGTGTTCTGCTTGGTCTGGCCGGCGGTGGTCCGCACCGCCGCGTCGCCACGATCACGGCGGAAGTAGCCGGCCCAATTCTCTTCCGCGGTGGCATAGGTGCCCCATGGCATCGTGCCGTTTGCGCAATTGTTGATCGTGCCGCGGCCCTTCGTGCCGTCCGTTGAATAGACGGTGCGCAGCAGCACATTGCCCTTGGCCGGGCCGCTGAAGCTCATCGGCGTATTGGGGGTGATGCGCCGGTTGAGCGCGGACGCCTGGACATAGCTCCATGCCGATGCGCCGCGGGTCACCTCGATCACGGAAACGCCATGCGCCTCGATCTCCTTGATCGCCTCGGCCTCCGGGCGAACGCCGCCCGTCGTGGTCTGGCCGTTCGTGTGCAGGTACGATTCGGTGATGTTCTCGTGGTTCATCACCAGCAGGCCGCGCGTGCTGGAGGAATCGCTGCGGGCGCTGCCGCTCGCCGCGAGCCCGAAATAGCTCATGCCGTCATGGTGGTCGCCGGCCCGCGCCGCGAAGTTCGTGTCGCTGCCGTCATTGGCATAGGCCGGGGTCGCGCCGTTGATCGGATCACCCAGGCGGTACAGTACGGTCACGGCATAACCGGCAGGCACGGTGACCACGTCGTTGCGGTTCTTCGCCACCGCGGTGAAGTCCAGCGTCGCCGGCGAGACGGTGACGGTGGTGTCGGCGGTGGCGGTGTCGCCGACGCCGGTGGTGCCAGTGAAGCGGAACACCAGCGGCGTGGCAGCACCGACTGCGGGGGCCGTAAAGCTCGCGGTTGCGGTGTTGGCATTGTTCAGCGTCACGCTCGGGCCGCTCACCTGGGTCCAGCCCACGGTGAGCGCGCTGGCGCTGGCAGTACCCTGCAGCGTCACGGTCTTGCCGGCCGACGCGGTGGCCGAGTTCCCCGCCGTCACGGTGACTGATTCGCGCGTCAGCAGATCGTTGTCGTCGTCGCAGCCCGCCAGCAGCACGCCGCCGAACACGGCGGTGGTCATCGCGGTGAGGCCGCCGCGCAGCGTCTGGCGACGCGAATAGCGCTGGGCGATCAGGTCGTTGAGATGCTGGTTGCCGCTATGATTGGTGTCGATGCCGCCATCATCGTAATCGAACGTCGAATCAGTCATGAAGTCCCCCCAAGGGCTGGTTTATGGTCCATCTCTGGCCGGGCGCGATGGCGTCGCCGTTGCGACGGGAAGTCGTTTCGATTTCGCTTTGATGTTGAAATTAAGACAGTTGACCTTGGCGCTGGATCCGTTAAGGGCCCGCGCTTGCCGTGCCCTCGGGCATCGGCGCCGTCCGAGACAGCGGGTGGGTGTTCGCGCCCTTAATGCCCCGCCGAGACGGGGACAGGATTTCGCCGCAGTGCCATGGGCGCTCCGGTCTGCCGCACGGCCTTCGGGACATCCCGGGTCTGCGACTGCTTCCCATTCCCCATCGCTCGGGTTCTCCTCGAGGCCTTGGCCTCGAAGGCAACCCTTGGACAACCCGTTCATGCGGCTTCGCATGGGCGGAACGTAACCGGGCGGGGCTTCGCGGCGCCGCCCATAGTGTGGAGAATGGCATGGATCGTGCTGACAAGGCCCAAGCCGTCGCCGAACTCAAGCAGACCTTCTCCGAGGTTGGCGTGGTGGTCGTCACCCGCAACCTCGGCCTCACCGTCGCCCAGTCGACGCAGCTGAGGACGAAGATGCGCGAGGCCGGCGCCGTCTATAAGGTCTCGAAGAACCGGCTTGCCAAGATCGCGCTCGACGGCACCGACTATGATGGGCTGGGCGATATGCTCACCGGTCCGGTCGGTCTGGCGACCTCGGTCGACCCCGTCGCGGCTGCCAAGGTGGCCGTGGATTTCGCCAAGACGACCGACAAGTTCGAAATCGTCGGCGGCGGCATGGGTGCGACCAAGCTCGACGTGGAGGGCGTGAAGGCGCTCGCCACGATGCCGTCGCTCGACGAGCTCCGGGCGAAGATCGTCGGCCTCATCGTGGCACCCGCCACGAAGCTGGCGACCATCACCCAGGCGCCCGCCGCGCAGATCGCGCGCGTGCTTGCAGCGTATTCGGAAAAGGAAGCCGCCTGATTTTCAGCGGCATCGTTTCATTCGATCGATTTAAAGGAAGACTATCATGGCAGACCTGAACGCGCTGGTTGACCAGCTGTCCGAACTGACCGTCCTCGAGGCGGCTGAGCTCTCAAAGCTCCTCGAAGAGAAGTGGGGCGTCTCGGCCGCAGCAGCGGTTGCAGCAGCTCCGGCCGCTGGTGGCGCCGCTGGTGGCGCGCCGGCCGCTGAAGAGAAGACCGAGTTCGACGTGATCCTCACCGGCGACGGTGGCAAGAAGATCAACGTCATCAAGGAAGTCCGCGCGATCACCGGCCTTGGCCTGACCGAAGCGAAGACCCTCGTCGAGGGCGCGCCGAAGCCGATCAAGGAAGGCGTGTCGAAGGACGAGGCCGAGAAGGTCAAGAAGCAGCTTGAGGAAGCCGGCGCGACCGTCGAGCTCAAGTAAGCCGCTGTGCGGGGCATGGGCTGCACGCAGCCTGTACCTCGCATAAGGCCGGCCGGCGGCACTCCGCGCCGCCCGACGTCACGGGGCTTGCTCCCGTGACGGCAAGCCACAGAAAAGGCGGCCCCGCAAGGAGGCCGCCTTTTTCTATGCTGCAACTCATTGTCTGGAATCGAAGGGAAGCGGACATCGAGCGGATCAGAGTTCCCGCGTCCAACCACCCCAGACCAACCGTTCAAGCTCGCTTTCCGCCAGTTCGCGGCTGCCAAAAAAGCCCGCTCAATACTCGATTCTCTTTCCAATAGGGCTTGGCAGCCATCTGCGAGCGTGGCTCCGTCATGGACGATCAAAAAAGGTCACCCGGCCGCTGTCGACAGAGTAGCGCATCAGACCATCTGGAGCGACGAACCAGCATACTGTGGTGCGCGTGACGTTCATCGTTGGCCTTCTAAATGTTGGCGCGACCGTCCATGCATGGGTGAGGGCAGTCCCCGCTCCTCGGCACCCATTTCCCATTGGTTCGCTTGATCAAATGACACGCGCCGCAACGATCACGCCGATGCGCGCGCAGTACGATCGTCGCGCCGGCAGCCGCCGCGCGCGGCACCTTCATCCCGAAACTGCTGCTTGCGCGCGCAACTGCTTAGCTTCGTCCGCACCGAACAGCTGCTCCTCCGCCGGCTCCACCACCGCAGCCGCTTCCGGCATCCGCCACGGCAGATCGACCCATTCCCTAAGCGTGCGCGGCTGGTCCACCTCATGGATCCCCGTCGCCGGCCATTCGTCGGCTGCCGGAAAGTGCGCAGTGCCGAAGAGCCGGTCCCATAAGGTCGTCACCGCGCCGAAGTTCCGATCATAATGCCGCTCCTCCAGCGAATGATGGATACGGTGGAAGCGATTATCCACGAACACCGCGCGCAGCGGGCCGATATGCCATTTGCTTGACGAGTGGATGTATGACGATTGCATGTGCAGCATCAGCGCGATCACCGGCACGATCGCGCCGCTCTGCGACACGATCAGGCTGGAGGGAAGCACGATGAGGATCGTTTGGATCAGCGGCTCAGTGACATGGTGAAAGGAATTGGTGCTGTTCAGTTCGCGCACTGAATGATGCACCGCGTGATATCGCCACAGCCAGCGATGCTGCGCGCGATGGCACCAGTAGAAGAAGAAATCGCCGACGAACGCCCCGGCTATCGGTGCAGCGACGATCGCGATCGCTCCGGCCCAGGTGAAATCGAGCGGCAGCACGATCAGCGGCGTTATCCCCAGATGCCGCCACAGCAGGTGAAAGCCGCCATAGGTGACGGTCGCGACGGCCGACCAGATGACCCAGAAGACGAACCCCGGCAGGCGGCTGCGCAGGCTGTGCCGCTCGCGTGCCGTTACCAGCTCGATCGCCGTCATCACAGCGACAGCGAAGACATATAGCGTGAGCGTCGCCTGTAGCGATACCAGCATCTCGCGGAGCCATTCCATGGCAGCCAGCCTTAGCCAAACGCGGTTAGCGAATGATTAGCGCCCCGTATGCGGCCGCACCCCGATCGTGTCGAACATGCGCGACGGCTGGTCGAGCCAGAACGGCCCGAGCTTGGCGTGCCCCGGCCGCTCGATGCCGATCGCATGGACCGACGTGGTCTGCCCGCCGGCGTGCACGGCGCGGATTGCGATCATGGGAACGAACATCGGCCGGCCACCGGCCATCAACACGGTGATGGCGTCGCGCGGCATCGTAGCGAGTGTGCGGACCTGCCGCGTCTCCCCGGGCGCGAGATCGAAAGGCGGCGTCGCCGGCTTGGCAACCGCGCCGGCGAACAGCGTCGACAGTGCCGAATCCTGTCCCGGTTGCGCGCTCGTCAGCCGGATGTCGAGCGCGATGCCGCGCGCGATCGCGCCCGACGTGTTGCGCACCGTGACCGTCACGTCCGCGGTCGCAGTGACCAGATTGACGCCCGCCCGGCCGACGCTCGGCTGGTCGAGCTCGATCCGCGCCGGCGGCGCCGCCGTCGTCTGGTCCAGGAAGCGCGGCACCGGCGCTGCCGCCAACGGCCGCGATGGCGTTTCGGGGGCCACCGGCGGCGCCTCGGCCAGGACGGGCGGGGCCGCCTCCTCAGCGGGCGGCAGCGCCAATGGCGCGTCCGCACGGGCTTTTCGCCGGCAAAGGAAGCCCCCCGCCGCCGCGAGAACCAACAGGCCGATCAGCGCCGGCCACAGCCAGCCACTTCGCTCTGCTCCGGCCGGCCGCGGCAGCGCCGCTTCGCTCGGTGCCGGGGCGGGCGCGACTGGCGCCGCCTCGGGCGCGGGGTTGGCGATCGGGTTATCCGCCGGCGTCGGCTCTGCCGGCAGCACGGCCGCAGGGGCCGGCGTGCTCGTCGGGGTCGGAACGGGCGCAGGCGTCGCGGCCGGGGTGGGCGTCGATCGCGGCGATGGCGTCGGACTGGGCCGCGCCGTCGGCCCCGAGGTCGGTGTTGGCGTAGGCGTCGGCGCCGCCGGGGTCGGCGTCGCTGCAGGTGCCGGGGGCCGCACCATCGGCACGGCCGGCGTGGGCGCGGCCACCGGCGGCGTCGTCAGCTGCCCCGGCAGGCTGTAATTTCCCAGATCGGGCAACGTCGTCGGCGTTTCCTGCGCGCCCACCGCTCCCGCCAGCCCAAGCGCCGCCACCCCGGCCGCCAGCCGCATCATCTTCACCCCTGACATGCGCATCGCGCTAGCTTGGCCAACCTGAACGCCGGACAACCGCTCAGCGCGGCCCCGCCTGAACCTGGGCCTGCTCCGTCGCCACCACGGGCAGCCACACCGCGCTCGCCTGCGCACCGCCGCGCTCCAGCGTGATCGTCGCCTTCCGGTAATCTTCCTTCTTCGCCAGGAAGATGTTGGGCACATAGGTTTGCGGATTGCGATCGTAGAGCGGGAATTGCGATGATTGCACCTGCACCATCATCCGGTGCCCCGGCTGGAACACATGGTTCACCGTCGGCAGGCGGAAACGATAGCGCTGCACTTTACCCGCCGGTATCGCCGACGGTTTCTCGAAGCTGTCGCGATAGCGGCCGCGGAAGATGTCCTGGCTGATCGCCAGCTGATAGCCGCCCTTCTTCGGCTCGTTGGGGTAATCGTCGGGATAGACGTCGATCACCTTGACGACGAAATCGCCGTCGGTGCCGGTCGTCTTGGCGAAGATCTCGGCGAACGGCGCCCCCGACACGCGCACCGGCTGCGTCAACGGCGCGGTCTGATACGTCATCACGTCGGTGCGCCCGTCGACCGAGCGCTGGTCGGAAACCAGCCACGCCCCCCAGCGCCCGTCGCCGAAGTTCACCGGGCGCGGCAGATGCGGCACCGGCTTGGCCGGATCGGAGACGTAGCTGTCTTCGCCGCTCGCGCCCTTCTCGAACCCCAGCGCG
>JBELMF010000112.1:0-11779 GCA_042096015.1 Sphingomonas sp. | reverse complement strand
TCGACTTCGGCGCCGCGCGGCCCACACCCCGCCGCGCCCCCGCCCTCAATGCCGATGGCGACGCCATCCGCGCAGAACTGGGTATTCCCGCTACCGCCTAGCGGACGGCGATCGCGTTCCCGGCACATTTCCTCGTCGCCCCGCATCCGATCGATCAAACGGCGCTGGTCAGCGCGGCAGTTCGCCGTACAGGAAAGATCACGGTCGTCGGACCGTGATTACCGGGGGTGACGGGCGCGAATGGGCAGTTGGTGGACGAGATGGCGGCGCGGCGTTGTGGTGGCCGCCGTCGCGCTGCTGGTGATCGCGGCGATCGCCTGGATCGGGCGCGCGCAGCCTGAGACGCGGCGATCGGATCGCATCGTCAGCAGTTCAGCGGTGCCGCCTCCCACGCGGGAACCGGCCCGGGTGGATTATCGCCGACTGGACGCGCGGATCGCCCGCCTGATGCAGGAGCCGGATGCCGTCGGCCTGGCGGTGGGGACGATCGAGCGGGGCCGCGTCCGCTTTCTGCGCGGCTATGGGGAAACGCTCGCCGGCTCCGGCGATCCCGTGACGCCCGAAACCGTGTTCCGCTGGGCGTCGCTATCGAAGAGCGTGGCGTCGGCGCTGGTGGTGAAGTCCGCGGCGGAGAAAAGGGTGCCGATCGACCTGCCACTGGCAAGGCTCGGGACCAGCCTGACCGTGCCCGGCGGCATACAGAACGTCACCATCGCGGATGTGCTGTCCCACCGGCTCGGCCTGGTCCGCAATGCCTGGGACGATCGGCTCGAGGCGGGGGAGGACCCGAAGGCGCTGCGGGCGCAGCTGGGCAGCTTGCCGGCCTATTGCCCGCCCGCCAGCTGCTATGCCTATCAGAACATCGCCTATGACACCGCGAGCGAGATCGTGGAGACGATCAGCGGCCAGGATTATGCGCGGGCCGCGCAGGAGCGGTTGTTCGCGCCGCTCGGCATGGCCAATGCCAGTGTTGGCCATGCCGGTCTGGAACGCGCGCGCAGCTGGGCGCGGCCGCATCACATGGGCCGGACGCCGGCGCTGGTGAACGACAGCTATTACCGGATTCCCGCGGCCGGCGGCGTAAACTCCTCCATTCGTGACTTGACGCGCTGGATGCTGGCGCAGACCGGGGCGGCGCCGACCGTGCTGTCGCCCGCCATGCTGGAGGAAATGCATCGCCCGCGCGTAGCCACGCCGCCGCACGGCCGGCGCGGCGCGATGGACCGCGCCTTGGCCGACGCCGCTTACGGGCTCGGCTGGCGCAGTTTCCACTATGCCGGGCATGCCCTGGTCGGCCATCGCGGCTCGGTCGACGGTTACGGCTCGCTCATCCTGTTCGATCCCGCCGAGCGGAGCGGGATCGTGATGCTCTGGAACAGCAACCGGCACACGCCCGCCCGGCTGCAGCTTGAGTTCTTCGACATGCTCTACGGCTTGCCGCCGACCGACTGGCTCGATCTTCCCGCGGCGCCCCCGCGCGGGGCGGCGGCGATTGCCGACTGAGGACGCTTATGGGTTTCCCTTGCCGCCGTGCGCGCCGACGGCGGTGCCCGTGGAATAGCTCGCCTCGTCCGAAGCGAGCGCGACGAACAGCGAGGCGAGCTCGGCGGGCTGGCCCGCCCTTCCGAGCGGCGTATCCTGCCCGAACTCGCCCATCTTGCCCGGCAGCTGTCCGCCGGCGACCTGAAGTGGCGTCCACACCGGCCCTGGCGACACCGCGTTGACGCGAATGCCGCGCTTCGCGAGCTGCTTCGCCATGCCCTTGGTCAGGTTGAGGATCGCCGCCTTCGTGGCGGCATAATCGATCAGTTCCTCGCCGGGATCATAGGAATTGACGGAGACGGTGTTGATGATGACCGCTCCCGGCGGAAGTGCGGGCACGGCGGCCTTGCTGAAGCGGAACACGTGATACACGTTCGTCTCGAAGGTCCGGACGAACTGTTCGTCGCTGATCTCGCTGATGTCCGCCTTGCTTTGCTGATAGGCCGCGTTGTTGACCAGGATGTCCAGCCCGCCCAGCGCCGCGATTGCCTTGCGCACCGTCTGTTCGCATGCCTCCTTCGTGCGGATGTCGGCGGGCAGCAGCACCGCCCGGCGGCCCGCCTGTTCGATCAGCGCCTTCACCTCGCGCGCATCCGGCTCTTCGCTGGGGTAATAATTGATCGCGACATCCGCGCCTTCGCGGGCAAAGGCGATCGCCGCGGCGCGCCCGATGCCGCTGTCACCACCGGTGATCAGCGCGCGCCGCCCCGTAAGCTTGCCCGATCCGCGATAGCTGGTTTCACCGTGATCCGGTCGCGGATTCATCCGGCTGGCCAGCGCGGGCCAAGGCTGGCGCTGTTCGGGAAAGGGCTCCTGCCGATATTTGGTACGGGGATCGCGCAGTCCGGCCGGAGCCGCTTCTTTCGCGAGCGCGTCGGCCCCGATGCTTGAGGCGGTGAGGCCGAGCGCCGCGCTGCCCAGGACAGCGCGGCGTGATGCCTTGAAATCGCTCATCATTATTCTCCTGCCGGACTGCGATCCTCAACGCCGGTAATCTCACGACGTTCAACGCAATCGGCAGAAACCGGAGCGATAGGCTATCCGGCGCGTGCCGGGGCGACGCGCCGGCTCTCCTTATTCATAGCGCAGCGCGCGAATCGGATTGGCCCGCGCCACCTTGAAGGCGTGCCCGGCGATGGTGACCACCGCGATCAGCAGCGCCGTGCCCCCGGCGAGCAGGAACGGCAGCGGCGTCAGCGTCATCCGCGTGTCGAATCCGTTCAGCCAATCGCGCATCGCCCACCAGGCGACGGGCCAGGCGATGAGATTGGCGATCAGGACCGGACGGCTGAACTGCCACACGAGCAGGCGGACGATGTCGGCCGTTCGCGCGCCCAGCACCTTGCGAATGCCGATCTCCTTGGTCCGGCGTTCCGCGGTGAAGGCGGCAAGGCCGAACAGACCGAGGCAGGCGATCACCACCGCCAGGATGGCGAAGCCGGCGAAGATCTGCGCGCGCTTCTCCTCCGCCTTGTAGAGATCGGCGACGATCGCCTCGCTGAACTGCGCCTCGAAGGGCACGTCGCTGACGCTGTCCTTCCACACCCGTTCCACCGCGCTGCGCACGGCGGCGGGATCGCCGTCGTAACGGATCACCATGTGCGTTTGGCCTTCACGCGTGCCGATGAACATGATCGGGTCAAGCGGATCGCGCACCGAGCGGAAGCGGGAATCCCGCACCACACCGACGACGGTGATCGGCATCTCGCCATATTCCTGCCCCATGCCGAGGCGGAACGTCTTGCCGATGATCTCCTGCGGCGATGTCGCGCCCAGTTTGCGGGCGGCATATTCATTGACGACGATGTTTGATCCGCGGGTGACGAGTGCGCGGATTTCCTCGGGCACTTCGGGGAACGACCGGGTCTGATCGTCCATCGGCCGCGCCGGATCGAACCAGCGCCCGGCGACGAGCTTGATCCCCATCGCGTCGCGGAAACCGACATCGACCTTGTAGAAGCCCAGATTCACCGCCTCCGAACGGCCGGGGACGAGTACGCCGGTGTTGTTGCTGTTCCGGGTGGCAACCCCGATGTCGGTGCGCCCCACGGCGACGACGCCCGGGATGCGCTTCATCCGCTCGGCCATCTGCTCGCCGCGACCGATCAGCTGGTACCGGCTCATGTTGTCGACCTGCAGGATATTCTCGCGCTGGTAACCGGGATCAACCGATCGCGCATAGACGGTCTGGCCGTAGACGATCGCCGTGCAGATGATCAGTCCGATCGAGATGGCGAACTGCGCCACCACCAGCAGGCTGCGCAGCCGGCCGGTTCCCGGCGTTTCCGTGGATGATTTGTTCGCTTTCAGCACGCTGGCCGGCTGGAAGCGCGACAGGAAGAAGGCGGGGTACAGCCCGCCGGCCACGCCGACGATCAGCATCAATGTCAGTGCGGGCAGGAGCATGCCGTTCGCGCCCAGGTAGGTGAGTCGGAAGTCGGCATCGAGAAAGGCGGCGAACGGGCGCACCAGCAGCTCCGCGAGCGCGAGCGCGATCAGCACCGCAATCCCCGAGACCAGCATGGATTCACCGACGAACTGCGCCACCAACTGGCGCCGCGTGGCGCCCAGCACCTTGCGCAGCGCCACTTCGCGCGCGCGCTGCCCGGCCCGGGCCGTGGCGAGGTTGGTGAAGTTCACCACCGCCATCGCCAGGATCAGCGCGGCGATGATGGCGAAGGTGGCGATGGTGCGGCGATCGTTGCCCGGCGACATCGCACCGGCCTGGGCCTTGCCGAGGTGGACGTCGGCCACCGGCACCAGCTTCCAATCGGTTTCGTCGCCGGCGTTGTAGCGCGTGCCGCCGAAATCCTCGTCGGCGATATTGCGCTTCTCCCAGGCCGGGATCTGCGCGTTGATCGCGTCGACATCGGTTCCGGGCTTCAGCTTGGCGTACACCCAGCCTGATTGGCAGCCCCAGCAGGTCAGGAAGTCACGCTCCTGGGCGAAATAGGACGGGAAATCGCGCCGGACGATCGCGTTCACGCGCAAGTGCGAGTTCTTGGGCAGATCGGCGAGCACCGCGTTGATGCGATAATCATAGGTCTTGCCCTTCTGGATCAGGCTGAGCGTCCGCCCGACCACGTCGTCGGTGCCGAACTGTCGGATCGCCTCCGACCGGGTCAGCACCGCGGTATCCGGCGCGTTGAGGGCGTTCTTCGATCCCTTGAGGATCGGCAGATCGACCACCGCCAGAAAGTCACTGTCCGCGGTGAGATAGTCCTTTGCGGTCGTCACCTGCCCCTGCTTGGTGATCGAAGGCGTGCCGCCCAGGACATAGGACACGGCCTCGACCTGCGGGAAATCTTTCTTCAGTCGCTCCGCGGTGACATAGCTCGCCATCTGCAGGAACAGCGGATTTCCGTCCTGCGGACTGGGGTACCAGGTCTGGAACTGATAGGTGTTCTCGCCATCCGGGACCCAGCGGTCGTAGCTGGTCTCATAGCGGATGAACGCCAGGATCATCAGGCACGCCGCCATGCCGATCGCCAGCCCCAGCAGGTTGATCAGCGAATAAACGCGGTTCTTCGCCAAGGCATTGATCGCGACGGTGAAGTAGTTTCGCCACATCAGAGAATGCTCCTGTTCGATCCAGGAAGGTACGGGGGACGGCAAAAGGCTGGTGTCGGCATGATCGCCCGATGGCCGATCGACGCGCGACGGACCGGCTCACGACGCGCGCTTGGCATCACGCGGCGCGCCGCCGTTCCTGCAGGATGCGTCCGTCCAACATATTGACGACGCGGCTGGCATAATCGGCATGCGCGGGCGAATGGGTGACCATCACGATCGTCGAGCCTTCTGCGTTGAGCTGCTGCAGCATGCGCATCACCTCCTCGCCGTGGTTGGTGTCGAGGTTGCCTGTGGGCTCGTCGGCCAGGATCAGCTTGGGCGCCGCGACCAGCGCGCGGGCGACGGCGACGCGCTGCTGCTGGCCGCCCGACAGCTGGCTCGGCCGGTGCCGGGCGCGGTGCGCGATGCCGACGCGGTCCATCACCGCCTCGGCCCGCTCGCGCCGCTCCTTGGCGGACACGTCATGGTAGAGCAGCGCCAGTTCGATATTGTCGCGCACCGTCAGCTCGTCGACCAGGTTGAAGCTCTGGAAGATGAAGCCGATGTTGGCCTTGCGGAAATCGGCGAGCTTCGCCTCGTTCAGCCCCGCTACCTCGGTGCCGTCGAAGACATAGGAGCCGCTGGTCGGGCTATCGAGCAGGCCGACCACGTTAAGCAGGGTCGATTTGCCGCACCCGGACGGCCCCATGATGGCGACGAACTCGCCCGCGGCGATGTCCAGGTCGATCCCGTCCAGCGCCACCGTCTCGACGCTGTCGGTCCGATACAGCCGCATTACCTCGCGCATGCGCAGCATCAATTGTCCTTTCCTTGGGTGGGGTCGCCGGAGAATTCCAACGCGTCCTTGTCGGCGAAGCCGGTGTAGGGCGATGTGATCACACGTTCGCCGGGGCTGAGCCCGTCGAGTACTTCGATGAAATCGGCGTTGCGCCGGCCGAGCCGCACCTGACGCTTCACGGCGGACTGCCCGTCGGGCGCCGCGACGAAGACCCAGGCCCCGCCGGTGTCGTTGTAGAAGCCGCCGTTGGGCAGCAGCACGGCAGGCGAGGGATCGCTCAGCGTCAGGCGAGCCTGCACCGTCTGGCCGCGCTGCAGACGCTCCGGCTCCGGCCCGATGAACTGCAGCTCGATCTGGAACTGCCCGTTCTGAACCTGCGGGAATATCTTGGTCACCCGCGCCTGATATGGCCGGGTTCCGGCCTCGATTCGCGCCTTCTGCCCAACCTCGACCCGGCCCAGGAAGAATTCGTCCACGCCCGCCTGGAGCTTGTTCCGCCCGGGAGAATCGATCTGGCCGATCCGCTCGCCGCGCGACATTGACTGGCCCACCTGGATCGAAAAGCCGGATAGCTGCCCCGCCACCGGCGCGCGCAGGTTCAGCGCGTCGAGGTTCGCGCGGGCAAGCTCAAGACCGGTCTGGAGCGAGGCGGTCGACGCGCGCTGCTGCGTCAGCTGGCCGATCTGAAGCTTCTCATCGGTCGTGCGGCCCTGCCGGACCACGGCGAGCCGCTGGCGCTCATAGCGCAGCTGATCCTCGGTGTCGGCGAACTGGCGGCCGGCGACGAAGCCCTTCGCCGCCAGTGGCGCCTCGCGATCATATTGACGCTGCGCCTTTTCCAGCGCGAGCCGCGCCTCCAGCACGGCGCGTTCGTTCGCGACGCGGGTCTGCGCCAGGCTCAGTTCCTGCGCGCGCATGTTGTTGATCTGCTGCTCCACCTCCGTCTGCCGGGCCAGGGTGGATAGCTGCAGCTCGGCGTTGGACAGGATGGCGATCGGCTGTCCCTTGGCCAGCATGGTGCCGTCCTCGACCAGCACCTGTTCCACCCGGCCGCCCTCGATCGCATCGATATAGACGGTGAGCAGCGGCGTGACTCGGGTCCGCAGCGGGATATAGTCGTCGAACGTGCCGCGCTGGACGGTGGAGATCGTCAGGCGTTCCGCGGCGATGGTCTGCGTTCCGGCGCGCGGGGCCAGCCACCAGAACAATAGCGCGGCCACAAGAACGGCGATGCCGGCGGCGGCAAGTGTCCAATGGCGCGGCCAGCGCCTCTTTTCGATCACGCGGTCCATGCCGCTGCCCGACACCGCCTTTGGCTCGGCGGGACGATCCTGTGCCATGCGAATGACGCTCATCGTGTCCGTTTCCGGACACTGGTGTGCGAACCCGGACGGCTCACAAGGTCACCGCGAGCGACAGGCCGGGCGTGTGAAGCGATAGCGAGACGGCTGGCATGCTGCCATGCGCCGTCTTCACCACGGACAAGGCTGCGATCATCAAGGTTGCCAGCAACAACAGTCGGGCGAGCGGCGCTTGGGTCATGGAAGGTGGCTATGCAGATCGCGTGCCAGCCCGATCCGTCCGACATGGCATGGATTTTGATTGTTCGATCGCGGACAGTAGCAGTACGAAAGCGGACGGGATGGGGCCTGAATTTGATCGCTGCATCGTCGTGGACGACGACGACGATATCCTTCTCGCCGCACGCTTGCTGCTGCGGCCGCTGTTCCGCGAGGTGATCACGGCACGCAGCCCGGAAGAGGCGCTGCCCGAGATCGAGCGGGAGACGCCCGATGTGGTGCTACTGGATGCGAACTTCGCGCGCGGTGCCACCGACGCCAGCGAAGGTCTGGCATGGCTCGACCGGCTGACCGCGATCGATCCGGAGATCGTGGTGGTGATGATCACCGCGCACGCCGGTGTCCACGTCGCCGTGGCGGCGATGAAGCGGGGCGCGACGGATTTCGTGCCCAAGCCATGGTCGAATGATCGCTTGCTCACTACCGTGCGCACGGCGGCGGCGCTGCGCCGGTCGCGCGTCGCCGCCGGCGTGACGCGGCCTGCCTCATCGTCCAAATCGCCGCTGCTCGGCCATTCGCCGGCAATGGCGCGGGTCCATTCGCTGATCGATCGTGCCGCCCCCACCGACGCCAACGTTCTCGTGATCGGACAGAACGGCACCGGCAAGGAGGTGGTGGCGCGTGAGCTGCATGCCCGATCGCTGCGGGCCGGACGCGTGCTGCAGACGGTGGATCTGGGCGCGATCGCCAGCGAATTGATCGACAGCGAATTGTTCGGCCATGTGAAGGGCGCGTTCACCGACGCCAAGACGGATCGGGTCGGCCGCATCCAGGCGGCGGACGGCGGCACCTTGTTCCTGGACGAGATCGGCAATCTGCCGCTGCATCTGCAACCCAAGCTGCTGACCGCGCTCGAACAGCGGCAGGTCACCCCGGTCGGCGCGAACAAGCCGGTGAAGGTCGACATCAGGGTAATCGCCGCGACCAACATGCCGCGCGAGCGCCTGATGGACGAGCGGCTGTTCCGGCAGGATCTGCTCTACCGGCTGAATACCGTCGAGATCGCGCTGCCGCCGCTCGCCGAACGGCCGGAGGACGTCATCGAACTCACCGAACACTTTCTGCGTCATTATGCCGAACGGTATGACCGGCCCTGCCCCACGCTGAGCGATGCGGCGCGGGACGCCCTAGTCGCGCATGACTGGCCGGGAAACGTGCGCGCGCTGCGCCATGCTGTCGAGCGGGCGACGATCCTCGCCGCGCGGCCGGTGCTTGAGCCGGAGGATTTCGGGATCGAGCAAGGCGCCGCGCGCCCGGCCGCGCGCGCGCCCGTTCCGCCGGCCGACCTCAATCTCGATCGGGTCGAGCGGCGGCTGGTCGAGGAAGCGCTGCGCAAGCACGGCTACAACATCACGCTGGCTGCCGGGGAGCTCGGCCTGTCACGGGCGGCGCTGTACCGGCGCATGGAAAAACATGGGCTTTGACCGGCGCTTCACGCTGGGGCTGATCTTCCGGGTCGCGCTGCTGCTGCTGGCATTGATGGCGGTGGTCTGGGCATTCCGCACGCCGTCGCTGGTGATGGTGCGCGTCGTGATGATCGGGGTGGCGCTGTTGGCGGCCAGCACCTTGTGGCGGCACGTCGAGCGGACCAACATCGAACTCGCGCGCTTCCTCGAAGCCTTGCGGCTCGGCGACTTTGCCGCGCACTTTCCCGAGAGCGGCGGGGCCGGCTTCGGCAAGCTGGGGGCGGCGCTGAACGAAACCGTCCGGCGGCTGCGCGAGCAGCGCGGACAGACGGACGCCGAACTGCGCTACATGGATGCGCTGATCGATGACATGCCGATCGCCCTGCTGACCGTCGACGGCGGACGGGTGGAGCCGGGCAACAAGGCCGGGCGCGCCTTGTTCACGCGGCATGCCGGCGTGCGCCCGGAGGATTATGCCGTCTACGGCGCCACCTTCGCGCGGCGGCTGGCCGATGAGCAGGCGATCGGCGAGGAGATGCTGATCCTCAATCTCGACGGCCGGGCGAAGCGCACGCTGGTGCGGCAGGCGATGCTGAACCGGCTGGGCCGACGCACCCGCGCCGTGGTGGTCCAGCCGGTGCAGGAGACGCTGGATGCGGTCGAAATGGCGGCACAGACGGATATCGTGCGGGTGCTGACGCATGAGATCCTCAATTCGCTCACCCCGGTGATGTCGCTGGCGCAAACGGCCGCCGCGCTGCTGGCGGAGGATACGGTGGACGCGGCGCGGATCGCCGATGCGCGCGATGCCGCCGCAACGCTGGCGCGCCGCACGCAGGGGCTGGGCCATTTCATCGACAGCTATCGCGTCGTCGCCCGCGAGCCCACGGTGCTGCGCCATCCTTTCGCCGCCGCGGTGTTCGCCGAGGAGCATGCGCGGCTGTTCCGCGCCGAATGGCCCATGGTGACGCTGACGGTCGATTGCGCCCCGCTGACGATCGACGGCGATCGTGCGCTGCTGTCGCAATTGCTGATGAATCTGTTGCGCAATGCGGCGCAGGCGGCGCAGGACCATCGTGACGATCCCGTCGTCGCGCTGACGATCGCCCCGGCCAGCCCGGTGATGATCGAGGTGGCGGATAATGGCCCGGGCGTGCCGGCCAAGCTGCGACAGGAGGTGTTCCTGCCGTTCTTCACCACTCGGCCGAAGGGAACCGGAGTCGGGCTGAACCTTGCCCGGCAGATCGCGGTCGCGCATGGGGGCACGCTGGAAATCGGCGAAAGCGCCCTGGGGGGCGCCGCCTTTCGGCTGATGTTGTAAGCACTTGCGCATAACCGGGCGGGGTTGAGCCGGGATGCGGCTTGCCTTATATACCGAACGTTATGGAATCGACGACTGCATCCTCCGTCAAGGGACGCCCGCGGGAGTTCTGTGTCGACCAGGCGCTCAGCAAGGCGCTGGGCGTGTTCTGGGCCAAGGGCTATGACGGCGCGTCCATGGCCGATCTGACCGAGGCGATGGGCATCACCAAGCCCAGCCTCTATGCCGCCTTCGGCAACAAGGAAGCCTTGTTCCACAAGGCGCTGGATCTCTACGAGGCGGAAAAGCTCGCCTATACGCGCGAGGCGCTGGAACAGCCGACCGCCCGGGCGGTCGCCGAGCATTTCATGCGCGGCGCGATCGATGCGCAGATGAGCAAGTGCGACCCCAAGGGCTGCCTGGGCGTGATCAGCGCGACGGCGTGCGGGGCAGAGGCCGAGTCGATCAAGGCGGACATCATTACACGGCGTGCCTCGTCGCAGGCGGCGCTGATTGATCGGTTCCGCCAGGCGAAGCGCGACGGGGATCTGCCGGATCATGTCGATCCCGAGAATCTGACCCTCTATCTCTATGCCATCCTTCAGGGAATGGCGGTGCAGGCAGGGTCGGGTGCGACCCGCGCCGAGTTGGAGCGCGTCGTCGAAACCAGCCTGATGATGTGGCCGAGCGCATAAAAAGTACCGCCCGGTATAAAAAGCCGGTTGACGCAGTGCAGCGCGATTTCTATACCATACGGTATTGAACGAGTGCCGCTTCGGCACTTCCATCGAAAGGGCGCTGTGATGCTTCCTTGTTCTTTCGGAGCAAGCCGCGGGTCGTAGCCCGCGCCGTGTTCCTGCATCTTTCAATCCGGTGATGGTCGGCCGCGCTGGCGTGCGGCGGCGATCGCTCCTGCGCATGTCCGTCGCGGATCCGGGTGGCCGGAGTATGGCGCGCGCTCGCACCAGAAGGGGAATTCTCATGGCCTATCTTGCGTTCGACGCGTTCGGTGCCGTCCAGCAGAGCGCAGCGGCTGATCACATCGCCAACGACCGGCTGTCGCCGCTTGAATGGGCAGTCGTCGTGCTCGCGCGCGGCGACACCTTGTCTTCGCTGCGTGAGCCCGGCCGGCTGTCGATGGCACTCGGCAATCTGTTCGGCAAGCGGCCCAATCCGCGGCTCGCCGATCCGCGGCTGGAGGCGCTGCGCCGGCTGGCGGTGCGCACCTGGCATGATCGGGTGACGGCGCCTGCGCAGGAGATGGCGGACTTTCTCGCGGCCGGCTTCACCACCGGCCAATATCACACCATGCTCGCCAGCATTCGTGCGGCTACGTTCAACAAGGCGCAACGCGCATGAACATGCACAGCAAGATCGAGGCTGCGCCGGAAGCGGCGGCGGCCGAACCCAAGAAGCGGACCTGGCGCACGGGTGCGCTGATCGGCGCGCCCGTGCTGCTGGCACTGGCGGGCGCGGCGGCGCTGAACCGCGAGCAGCCGGCGATGGCCGCGCCGCCACCGCCGACCGTCACCATCTCGACCCCGCTGGTGCGACCGATCACCGAATGGGATGAATATGTCGGCCGGTTCGAAGCCAGCAA
>JBELMF010000111.1:0-11792 GCA_042096015.1 Sphingomonas sp. | reverse complement strand
ACCCGGTCGTTCAGGCCGATTTGAGCGCCACCTAACTTTGCTCCTTCGTTCAGCTTACTGGCGCAGAAGTTCGGCATTGCGGAGCGGTTGCCCGCCGGTGATCGCGGGCTTAACTACTGAGGAAGTTCGCGTCGGCGACTACGATCGGCGGCGTATCAGCGACCGGGCCGCTAATTTCTGGGCGGTGTTCGCGTCGATATCGGCGAGCGTCGTGCGCTATGAAGGCTGCGGTCGATCTCCGGGCCGCGACCGGTTGGGGCATTGCTCAGGCCGCGCGCCTGGTGATCGTCTCTTTACCTCGAACCCACTCGGAATAGTTGGCATATTCCCGGATGCCGCGGTTAATCCACAGCGCCCAGGTGTTGCGCCCCTCGATCGTCGCCCGGTCCAGATAGGGATATAGCCCGAGATACTGTTCGCCGGCAAAGCTGCTACGGGCGGTCTCGACAACCGGCGCAATGCCGATCCGTTTCCCCGCCCCGTCCATGAAGCCGAGTTCCCACGGCATCCAGCGCGACAGCTTCGAGTGGCGGCTGTAGACGTAAAGCAACGACGTGGACGCTCGCAGCCGACCCCGTAGCGTCTCAGCCGTCCCCGGCGTCACTTCCTCCGGCGAGAGGTGCGGATCGGTGTAACGATCGACGTAGACGCTCAACCCCGAGTCCTCGAGATACCCCTTGATCCCGAGCAAGATGGTTTCAGGCTCGTTCGAGGAATGGCTCAGGAAGACGTCGAACGTCGCACCGGCAGACGCGGTCTCGGTCAGGCTCTCGAGCGCGGTGCTTTTTCTCAGGGTGGTCGTACGCGCGGCGCGGGCGAGCACCTCCGCTTCGGTTAAAAGCGCCATCAGGCGGTCCCGGCCGGACGATTGGCGAGCCGCAGCAATCCGCGCAGCACCAGCGCCACCGCCTCATCTACGTGTACGGTACGGACAAGCACCGCATTCTCCTCCGCGGTGAGGCCGTTGCGAAGCCCGGAGCCATTGAAAGGCTCGAATGCATCGCGCCCGACCCAGGTGGCCGGAGCTGAGCTCTGAACCGCCAGCCCCAGCAGCGCGGCGATGTCGCGAGCGCAGCCGCCGAACCCGCCGAGCAGGAACAGCGGCTGTCCGGCCTGAAGGGCCGTCAGCGCCTCCTCGGCGATCCCAGGCATGCGTCCCTTGTAGCCCTCAACGCGACCGCCAAGCACGACCCGGGCGTCGCTGGCGTCGGTCAGGACATCGCGCATGGCCGTCAGCGCAACGGCCCAATCGGCGTCCGTAATCTGGGGTCGGCCGGCGTCGTTCAGCCGATCCAGCTCCAACTCGCCCCCCTGTCGATCGAGACAATGAAGCTCCGCTAAGCCGGTCAGCTCCTTGGCCAAGCCCTGTAGCTCGACTGCCGACTTTGAGACGACGATGGGCCAAGCGAGGTAGTTCACGACGGCGGGTCGCGCGTCGCCCAGATCGGCGTCGCGCCGATAGCGGGCGACGAGCTCAAACAAGAGCTCGGTAAAACCATTCGCGCGAAGGTCTCCGCCATAGACGAGCCGCGCGCCCATCGCGAGCAGATGACGGGCGATCTCGGCCATGGCGTCTCGAAGGTGCTCGGGCGCGAGGCCAAGCGCGGCCATGTCCGGGCTGTCGGAGATCGCGATAGCGATCGATTTCTGGCTGAGCGGCTCCTGATAGCTCATGTCGCGGCCTCCGCTTCGGCAACCCATTCAGTGAGGCTGCGCAGCCGCACGTCGGGCGCAATCTCCTCGAAGAGACGCTGCTCTTCCGCGCCGAGCGGCGGGTCGGGATAGACGAGGATCGTCGGCGTGCCGGCGGCGCGATCCAGACCAGCCAGCGAGATCAGCTCGGGCGGGCGGGGCAGGAAGCGCACGCGATCGCCGGCCGACGTCCGCACGAGTTCGACACGACAGCGCCAGAGAAAGTCCTTTAGTACCTCGTCGAGCAAACGGCCGATCACGTCTTCGATGCGATCAACCCGGCCCGGGTTCATCCGCACCACGGGCACGTTGCCCATGTATGGGAACCCTCGCTCGTCGTGGTCGGCAAGGCAGTTCGCGACCACCAGAGGCACGCTCGCCCGCTTGGCCTCGATGATCTCGCGCCGGCACCACTCGCGCGACGAGAAACTATCGGTGTGGATGGCGACAACCGCGCTTACCCGCACTTGGTTCAGGATCACCTTGTCGAATGGCAAGCCCGGCGCGATGTCACGGACGTCGAAGAAGCTGGAGAGACCGTCACCATCGAACAGCGCCTGACGGATTACCTTGGCGATCCGCTCGCCATCGTCGTCGCGCTTCGAGTGGCTCAGGAACACCTGCACCTTCTTGAGGTAGCGCTCCAAGGCGTCGTCCGCGTCGGCTGGGTGCCGGAGGCGCTCCAGGTAGGCGCGTAGCATGCGCGCGAACTGATAGGTGAGACTAGAGATGAGCCGACGACTGCGCGCCGCGTCATCTGCGCCGTCCCACTTGTCCCAGCGAACCGCCTGCTCGACCATGCCCGATCTGGCGAGCGCCCCATCCATCGCGACCGGGAACACCCGCGTGCCCAGTCCACTCGCTTCGGCCCGTTCAGCCGTGTCCTTCAGCCACGCCATGTAGGCGGCGTCGGCTGCGAAGCTCTCGTCAAAGAGCGTGACGACCGCGGCGGTCTCGCCTTCGTTGAAGTCGATCGGCAGCGGCGCGGCCTGACCGGCGGGCGGGGTCGCGCGATAGAGCACGCTCAGCCCCGTGCCGCCCGCGACATTCTCGAACAGCTTACGGCGGAAGTGATCGTAGAGGACCTCGGCAATCGCCGGTCCAGCCGCGAAGCCGGGGTGCCACGCGATGTAGACGACCAGGAACGGACGGGTTGGGAGCGCCACGATCAGCCGTTACGGAGTCGGCGCGCACGCGTGTTGACAATCAGCCGCTTGTCCTTCGCGTTCGCAGCTTCGATGTAGCGCTGGCACGCCTGCGCGCTCGCGGTGATGTCCGCCCACGACACCCAGAGCGCATAGCCGGACTGAATGTTGTCGTGCAGGCGGCCAGGTGCGGTCACGGTGTTCTGTGCGCTTACAGGGGCTGTCGGCAGCCTCACCCCGATGAGTCCGTGGCTCGCGTCGAGCGTCGCTTTGATCTCCCAGTCGACATATTCACGCGCGTGCGTGTCCTTGCCGACCAAAACAATCGTGCAGGAGCTGCCGGTGATATAGTTCTCGCGGATGCGGCGCATGACGTATTCGACGTTGTCGCTGTTGATCTCTCGTTCGAGGGAATTGTCGGTGATCACGTCATAGGTGTCGTGGAACGCACTGGAAAACGCATTGTAGTAGGCCTGATCGCCGCCGTGATGGTAGCTGACGAACACCTTGCGTTTGACCGCGGCCTGGACGCGCAGGCCTGCGCCGAACAAAGAACCGCTCACCCTCAGCGCCCTCCCGCCGTCGCCACGACCGAGATTCGGCCAGACCGGCGCGACCGCGGCTTGTTGCGGATCACGATCTCAACATCCTGATCGAGCGCGGTCAGCAGGGTCATCAGGCGCTCGACCGAGAAGCCTTCGAGCTTGTAATTGGCGAGCGCCGAAATCTTGGGCTGGCCGATGCCGAGCCGGTCGGCGGCAGTGACCTGGGTCAGCCGACGCCGCGCGATCACGCCGTTGATCGCGTGCGCGAGGCGCAGCTTGGTCTGCCGCTCCTCGGCATCCGAATAGCCGAGGTCGGCGAAGACGTTGCCGCTCCCACGCGTAATCGTCTCCTCGGCCTTGTCGATCACATCCTCACTTCGGCTTGCCATATCGCGCCTCATAATCCTGTTGCGCCAGCTTCAGGCGCGTGCTCACCAGATCGACGTCCGGTTGGGCGGTCTTGATCCCCTTGGGCGACTTCTTCTGGAAGGCGTGCAGCACATAGACGACCTCCTTGAAGCGCACCGTATAGACCGCCCGGAAGGTGTCGCCGTCATGATCGTCGACCACTTCGAAGACGCCCGCACCGGCTCCTTTCCACGGCTTCGCCTTGGGGTGCTTGCCGCCAAACTGTGCCAGCCCTAGAGCGTTGCCCATCTCGTCCTTCACGCCTTCAGGAAAGGCAAGAAGGTCCTTCTTCGACGAGCCCACCCAATCGAGCGGCTTCTCTCCCTCGATCAACGTGCGCGCCATCACCCGATATCCTTTTTCTGGGATAAAAGATCAAGAGCGATTGCCCGCGCGCTTCGTCCGCGTAGACCGAAACAGGTCTTACAGACTACGCACGAACCGGAGCAGTTCGTCGCCGACGCTCACGGCCGGCGGCCAGAACGCTCCGCCGCCCATATACTCGTGGCTCGTGACGACGCGCGCTGAGACAAGGTAGCCGATCGCCGGGTTGAACCGTCGCGCCGGCCAGCCAAGCGACTGAGCGACCTCCTCGCAGTCCATGTGGTCAGTGTCGAGGTTCAGCAATCGCACGGCCAGATCGCGGGCGTCCTGCTCGGGGTCCCAGTCCATGAACATCTTGTCGAAGGTGACGAATAGGTCGGACCTCGGCCAAAGCGCTGACTCGCCGCCAAGATAGTCCTGCTTCTCGATCAGTCCGGCGCCGGCCAGGTCGAGAACCCCAATCCGAACGTCAACGCGCGGCAGGCCGGTCGCTTGCTCGATCGTCGAATAGTCCGCCTGAGGGTCCATCGACTGCGCGTGCTTGCTGTTGCGCACGAAGTATTCCGCGACGACTCGCGCTGCCGTCGACCAGCTCGAGCCCGCCTCGTGCGTCTGAACGTACCGCGGCTTCTCGCCCAAGGGCGGGCGCTTGCTGACGCCGAAGATCTCGGCCGCGAGCGCGTCGAGACCCTCGGGACCGGGCACGAACTCTGGCGTCAATCGCGTGCGCAGGAACGGGGAAACGAAGGCGAGCGGCAGTCCGTAACGCAGCCCGATGAATTTCGCGCTCCCTTCAACCGCGCTTATCAGGCCCGCGTCGATCTCCTCGTTCACCCACGGCTTGCTGATCGATGTCTCCGTCAGCAGCACGACGAAGTGGGTGCACTCGCCCAGCCCTTGCTCCATCTTTCGGCGCAGGCTGTCGCCGTAGCCGATCTCCCAATTGTCGTACCAGACGGGGATGCCGCGCTCGAGAAGGCCCTCGGCCAGCGGCTTGGCCACCGACTTATCCTCGCTTGCGTGCGCTAGATACACGAGGCGCTCGCGCTCAGCCGGGTCGTTCACGCCGTGTACCTCCCCCTTGTTCAATCCTAGCCGCTCCTCCAGCGCCCGCGCGAAGCGCGGCGACCCGCTGGTGTGGATCGTCAACTGCTCACGACCGACGCGACGAACGAAGACCGCTGCGTGCTTTCCGGTCTCGGGATCAACAACCGACGCCGCCTTGCCGTGAAGCTTCTCGGCATAGGCTTCGAGCGCATTGTCGAGAAGCTCTTCTCCGAGCCCCTTGAGGAAGTCGTTCTGTGACACCTTGCGACCGCCTCTCCGAAACTCCAGCGCCACGTGCGTCTCCTGACCTTAGCTGTTCCGTTCATCGTGATAAGGCCGGAACGCGGGAGCGGAAACATGCGGCGAAACAATGTCGCCGTGCGAAGGACGGATGTTCGGAGACGCGTATCGACATCCGCCACTGGACAGCGAGCATTCCGCGACGTCCAACACGGGCGCGTTGCTGCCATCGCACGTTTATGAACAAGCGTCTGCTTAGCCCAGTCATCTGCTGAGAGCGGCCATTCCGCTTTCCACCCAGCAAAGCGAGTAGGGGACCGCTACGTAAAGCCCGCTGGCAGCGGACCAATCTGCCGTTCTCCGCGCCCGGAAGCGCGGCAGCGAACCGTCGAGAAGGATAGAAACGTTACGCGAACAAATCGCCTCTGCGATCCGTGTGCGATCCGCTGATCGGAACAAACCGCCACCACTCTGGCGAACGATCCCGAGGAAAACCTAGCAGGACTAGGGGCTTAGAATGGTGGAGCCGAGGGGGATCGAACCCCTGACCTTCGCAATGCCATTGCGACGCTCTCCCAGCTGAGCTACGGCCCCATTCCGTTGGGAAGGCGCCCACTAGCGGGGCGCTCATTGCTTGGCAAGCGGCCTTTTCGCGCCGCTTGCCTATTCCGGTGAAATTACCTCAAACGATCAATTATTATCGTCGTCGTCGTTCGCCGTCTCGACGCCGAGATCGTCGTCACCGCCGAGATCCACCTCGTCATCGGCATTGGGCTCTTCGTCGTCATCCGACACCAGATCGCTATCGTCATCGCCCGCAAGGTCGCTGTCCGCGGCCTGCTTTTCGCTCTTTGCGGCTTCAAACGGCAACGGCTGCTTGGACTTCAGGATCGGTTCCGGATCCCACGTATTGCCGCATTCGATGCAGGTGACGGGTTCGTCCTTCTGCAGGTCATAGAAACGCGTCGCGCATTTCGGGCACGTCCGCTTCGTGCCCCATTCCGGCTTAATCATGCCGTTTCGTGCCTTTCGGATGGAAATGGATCAACAGGTCTGGCCTGCGAAGTGGGGCGCGCCTTGCCATAGCGCAACCCCGCTGGCAAGGCGCCGCGCGCAATGACGCACCCCATCCCACGCCCCGTCACCGTCCATGCCGCCCCGCAGCTCAAGGGCCGAATCCGCGTGCCGGGGGACAAATCGATCAGCCATCGTGCACTGATGCTTTCGGCCCTTGCCGTCGGCGAGAGCCGCATCGAGGGCCTGCTGGAAGGCGAGGACGTCCTCGCCACCGCGGCCGCCATGCGCGTCATGGGCGCCGCGGTGGATCGAGGGGAGGATCGGGTGTGGCGCGTGCATGGAGTGGGCGTCGGCGGACTGCTGCAGCCCGCCGGCGCGCTCGACATGGGCAATTCCGGCACATCGACACGGTTGCTGATGGGCCTGGTTGCCAGTCACCCGATTACCGTCACGTTCATCGGCGATGCGTCGCTCTCGTCGCGCCCGATGAAGCGGGTGATCGATCCGCTGTCGTCGATGGGCGCGGACATTTTCGCATCGCCGGGCGGGCGCCTGCCGCTGATGGTGCGTGGGCTGTGCCCGGCGGTACCGATCGAATATGAACTGCCGGTCGCGTCGGCGCAGGTGAAGTCGGCGGTGCTCCTGGCAGGGCTCAATACGCCCGGCATCACGCGCGTCATCGAGCCGGTGGCGACACGCGACCATAGCGAGCGGATGCTGGCCGGCTTCGGGGCGACCATCACCGTCGAAGCTGGCGCGCGCGGGCGGATCATCTCGATCACCGGCGAGGCGGAGTTGAAGCCGCAGACGATCGTCGTGCCGGGCGACCCCTCATCCGCTGCCTTCTGGATGGTCGCAGCGACGATCGTGCCGGGCAGCGACGTGGTGATCGAGAATGTCGGGCTGAACCCGACCCGCGCAGGGCTGGCCGCCGCACTGCGGCTGATGGGCGCGAACATCGAGGAACGGGATGCGCGCACGGTGGGCGGGGAACCGGTGGCAGACCTGCGGGTGCGGTATGCCGCCCTGTCGGCGATCGACGTGCCGCCCGAGCTCGCACCGGCGATGATCGATGAATATCCCGCATTGTTCGTCGCCGCGGCGTTCGCGCAGGGGCGCACCGTCGCGCGCGGCGCGGAGGAGCTGCGCGTCAAGGAATCTGATCGGATCGCGGCGATGAAGGCGGCACTGGAGGCCAATGGCGTCGCGATCATCGAGCATGAGGATGGTCTGACGATTGAGGGCACCGGCGGCGAGCCGATCCCGGGCGGCGGGCACGTAGCCTCCAAGCTCGATCACCGCATCGCGATGAGCATGGTTGTCGCTGGGCTGCACGCCGCGCGGCCGATCACCATCGACGACGCGAGCCCGGTGGCGACCAGCTTCCCCACGTTCTTCGACCTCCTTGAGACGGTCGGCGGGAGCGTGTCTTGGGGTTGATCAACCGCCGATCGGTGCTGGCGGGGATGGCCGCCGGCATGGCCGTTTCGCCGGCGATTGCCCGCGATCTGGCAAACCCGACGCGAGAAATGATGGTGCCCGTCGAAGGCGGACGGATCTATGTCCGCGTCGATGGCGACCTTGCCGGCCCACGCCCGCCGATCGTAATGATCCATGGCGGCCCCGGCGGTACGCACGCCAGCTTCCTGGAGGCGCTGGCGCTTGCCGACCAACGCGCCGTGATCCTCTACGACCAGCTTGATTCCGGCCGGTCCGACCGGCCGAACAATCCCGCCAACTGGCGCGTGGCGCGGTTCGTCGACGAACTGGAGGCGATTCGCAGCGCGCTCGCCATTCCGCGCTGGCACGTGCTGGGCGCCAGCTGGGGCGGCACGGTAGCGCTGGAATATGGCGCCCGACGCCCCGCCGCCCTGCGAGGACTGGCGCTGGCGAGTCCGCTGGTGTCGACCCGCAGCTGGCTGGCAGATGCAGCGGCACTGATCGACCAGCTGCCGCCCGCGATCAGGAGCGAGCTGCAGCGTTGCGGCGCGCTCACCCTCCCCTCGCCGCCGCCCGCCTGCGACCGGCCGACGGCCGCCTTCTATGCGGCATTCAACCGGCGCGAGCCTTCCGCTGCTGACGTGATTGCCTATCGCGGGCAAGGCGGCGTGTTCAATCCGTATCTGTATCGCGCGATGTGGGGGGCGAGCGAGTTCGTCTCCACGGGTACGCTCAAGGATTATGACGGCGAGCCGTTGCTCGCCAAGCTGGAAGGGAAGCGTAGCTTGTTCCTTTGTGGCCAATATGATGAGGCGCGCCCCGTCACCACCGGCGCCTTTGCCGCACGGGTGCCCGGCGCCGAATTCGCGGTGATCCCCGGCGCGGCCCACGGCCTGTTCAACGATCGTCCCGTTGAAACGGTAGCCGTGCTGCGTGCCTGGCTGGCGCGGCAGGATGCGATCGCATGATCATCGCCGTCGATGGGCCCGCGGCCTCGGGCAAGGGCACGATCGCCAAAGCTTTGGCGAAACACTATAATCTGCCGCACCTCGATACCGGGCTGCTGTATCGCGCCGTGGCGGCGACCGTGAAGCGGCTGGATCTCGATCCGACACGGGAGGCGGATGCGGTCGCCGCCTGCGATTTCGACGAGCTGACGCTGGCCGATCCTGTGCTGCGCGATGACGAGATCGGCAAGCTCGCCTCGATCGTGTCGGCGCATCCGCTGGTCCGCGCGGCGCTGTTCCAGCGGCAGAAGAGGTTCGCGCACCAGGACGGCGGCGCGGTGCTCGACGGGCGCGACATCGGCACGGTGATCGCGCCGGATGCCGACGCCAAGCTGTTCGTCCGTGCGACGCCGACGATCCGTGCACGACGGCGCCACGCCGAGTTGCAGGCGCGCGGATCGGCAACGACCTTCGATCAGGTGCTGGCCGACATCAGGGCGCGCGATCAGCGCGACAGTTCGCGATCCACGGCGCCGCTCGTCCCCGCGACTGACGCGGCACTGCTCGACACGAGTTTCCTGTCGATTGAAGCGTCAGTGGAAAGGGCGATCGCGCTGGTGGAGGCACGGCGGGGAACGCAGCCTTAGCCAGCTCTCCGCCAGTCCTCCCGCCCGTGGCGAACACGTAGCACCGTCACGACGGCGTCCTCGTCTATCTCGTAGATGATGATGTGAGCGCGGATCGGATAAGCGCGCACCTCTCCCGCAAATTCGTCTCGTTGGCGTGCGATGCGTGGATTTTCGGCAATCAGATCGAGCGCTTGCCCCAGCCGCGTCGCGTAGCGATCGGCCGCATCCACGCCGTGCGTTTCGGCTCCGTATAGATAGGTACGGCGAAGATCTTCGTCTGCTTCCTTCGATAGCTTAAGCAGCATCCTTGCCCTGCCGCGCTAGATACTCCTGGCGGGCCCCGGCGATGATCTGATCGAAGGAACGGTCCGACATCCCGCTCGCTCGTCCCTCGTCGATCAACCGTTGCATGTTGGCGATCTTCTCCTCGCGAGTCCGCGCATTACGGATCAAATCACGAACCACATCACTGGAATTGCCATAGCGACCAGTTGCGGTTTGTGCCTCGACCCAGGCCTTCATGTCGTCCGGCAGCGAGATGTTCATCGTCGCCATAAGTAATCTCCTTCGCTACCGAAACATGACGCCATGCCAATCTTTGTCAACCTTGCTCCCGCGAGCGTCTTGCAGTATGGCGCGCCGTCCGGCGGGCTGGGGCTCGCGGAGGCGTGGCGCGAAAGGTGATCCTCTCGCGCCCTTTTCGCATTTGCTGCGTCTAGGCCTTCCTGCCCCGTTCCGCATGGATGCCGCGGCGGTATGAGGCCGGCGCGGCAGTGATGGCCAAGACCAGCGGAACCAACCGCTTGGCCGGAAACGAACTGACTAGGAAACACACCTTTATGGCCTCAACGGCAGCTCCCTCGCGGGACGATTTCGCGGCGATGCTCGATGACATGTTCGGCGGCGCCGACAGCTTCGAGGGCCGCGTGGTGCTCGGCACCGTTACCGGCATCGAGAACGATCTGGCCGTCATCGACGTCGGCCTGAAGAGCGAAGGCCGCGTGCCGCTGCGCGAGTTCGCGCCGGCGCCGGGCCAGAAGGCCGAACTGAAGGTCGGCGACGAAGTCGAAGTCTATGTCGACCGCGTCGAGAACATGCATGGCGAAGCGATGCTGTCGCGCGACCGCGCCCGCCGCGAAGCCGCATGGGACAAGCTCGAAACCGAGTTCGCCAAGACCGCGCGCGTCGAGGGCGTGATCTTCGGCCGCGTGAAGGGCGGCTTCACCGTCGACCTCAACGGCGCCGTGGCCTTCCTGCCGGGCTCGCAGGTCGACATCCGTCCGGTGCGTGACGTCACGCCGCTGATGGACATCCCGCAGCCGTTCCAGATCCTGAAGATGGATCGCAAGCGCGGCAACATCGTCGTGTCGCGTCGCGCCGTTCTGGAAGAGACCCGCGCCGAGCAGCGTTCGGGCCTGATCCAGAGCCTGCACGAGGGCCAGATCATCGACGGCGTGGTCAAGAACATCACCGACTACGGCGCCTTCGTGGATCTGGGCGGCATTGACGGCCTGCTCCACGTCACCGACCTCAGCTACAAGCGCGTCCAGCACCCGTCCGAGATGATCAACATCGGCGACACGGTGAAGGTGCAGATCATCCGCATCAACAAGGACACGCAGCGCATCTCGCTGGGCATGAAGCAGCTCGAGAGCGATCCGTGGGATGGTGCGTCGGTCAAGTATCCGGTCGGCGCGAAGCTGTCGGGCCGGGTCACGAACATCACCGAATATGGTGCGTTCGTGGAGCTGGAGCCGGGCATCGAGGGCCTCGTCCACGTGTCCGAAATGTCCTGGACCAAGAAGAACGTCCACCCGGGCAAGATCGTCTCGACCTCGCAGGAAGTCGATGTCGTCGTGCTTGAGGTCGATGCCGACAAGCGCCGCATCTCGCTGGGTCTGAAGCAGGCGCAGCAGAATCCGTGGGAGCGTTTCGCTGCCGAGCACCCGATCGGCACGACCGTCGAGGGCGAAGTCAAGAACGCCACCGAGTTCGGCCTGTTCATCGGCCTCGACAACGATGTCGACGGCATGGTCCACATGTCCGACATCGCCTGGGGCGTGTCGGGTGAGGACGCGCTCAATCTGCACCGCAAGGGCGAGACCGTCCAGGCGATCGTGCTTGACGTCGATCCTGAGAAGGAGCGCATCAGCCTCGGCATGAAGCAGCTCGAGCGTGGCGCTCCGGTTGCCGGCGGCGCGACGGCATCGACCGGCAACCTGGGCAAGAACCAGGTCGTCACCGTCACCGTTCTCGAAGTCCGCGACGCGGGCCTCGAGGTTCAGGCGGGCGACGATGGCGCGACCGGCTTCATCAAGCGCACCGATCTCGGCCGCGACCGCGACGAGCAGCGTCCGG
>JBELMF010000110.1:0-11900 GCA_042096015.1 Sphingomonas sp. | reverse complement strand
ATGCGCTGCTGGCCGGAGATCCCAAGCTGCGCGCTGCCTTCCAGGCAAAGCTGGCCGCCGACGCCCGCTTCGCCGCCGATCCCGATGCGCGCCTTGCCTGGGTGATGGAGCAGGCGGGCGAACGCGATCCGTTCCGCTGGACCTATCCCGTGCGCCGGGAACTCTGATCCGCCTGCATCGGGCGGGTCGGCAACACCTGTCATCACGATATAAAGATATCTTTATATCCTTATTGACAGCAGCCGGCTCATGGTGTTGAACAGCCATGTCGAGGTTCCCCATCCCAGGCGTGGCGATGGGGCTAAGACGGGAAGCCGGTGGTGTCCTTCGGGGCAGAATCCGGCGCTGCCCCCGCAACTGTAAGCGGCGAGCGGCGGCTTCAATTCGTGTCACTGGGCTTTGCAACGAGCCCGGGAAGGCCGGAGCCACCGCGTTGACCCGTGAGCCAGGAGACCTGCCTCCGACGCCAAAACGTTCCTCGGACGGGGGTTCCTCCGGTGGATCGCGCTTGACGTAAGGCCCGTGGTTCACCGCCAGCAGGGCCTGCCTGTGGCTTGCGCGCTCTCGCCTGACCTCCGCCCGTTACAAGCAGGTGGGTCATGACGAATAGCGGGTTCACGTTCACGATAAGCAGCATCCCCTTCAACGAGGATTATCGCCCGGCCGACAACACGCGCATCACCACCAATTTCGCCAATCTCGCGCGCGGAGAAAGCCGCCGGGAGAACCTGCGCAACACGCTGGTGATGATCGACCATCGCTTCAATTCCCTGATGCATTGGGATAATCCCAGGGGTGATCGTTATTCGCTGGAGCTGAAGATCATCTCGGCTGCGCTCAGGATCGGCGCGGACAGCAGCGGCGAGGCATTTCCGCTGATCGAGATGCTTCACACCACGATCACGGACACGAGCAGCGGCGAGTGCACCGATGGAATGATCGGAAACAACTTCTCATCCTATGTGCGCGATTACGACTTCAGCGTCGTCCTGCCGGAACATCTCAAGAAGTCGTCAAACGGCGCGGCGCCGGACGGCTTCGGCGATCTCCATGGAAATCTGTTCAGGCAATTCCTAAATTCCAGCGCCTACCGCGAGAATTTCCGCAAGGCACCGGTCATCTGCCTGAGCGTCTCCAGCAAGGAGATCTATCACCGGACGGCAAACGTCCATCCCATTCTGGGCGTGGAATACCGGAACGACAAGCTCTCGCAAACCGATCAGTATTTCGCGAAGATGGGCATGAAGGTGCGGTATTTCATGCCGCCCCATAGCGTGGCGCCGCTCGCCTTCTATCATATCGGCGATCTGGTCAGCGACTATACCAACCTCGAACTCGCCAGCACGATCAGCACGATGGAGACCTTCCAGAAGATCTACCGTCCCGAAATCTACAATGCGAATTCGGTGGCGGCGGAGCGTTACCAGCCCAGCCTGAAGTACCAGGACTATTCGCTTACCCGCATCGTCTATGATCGCGAGGAGCGCAGCAGGCTGGCCGTCGAGCAGGGCAGGTTCGCCGAAGAGCATTTCATCAAGCCGCATGGCGCAGCGCTGCAGCGCTGGTCCGCGACCGCCGGCCTTTGATCCTCCCGCACACGACAGGGTATCCCATCATGACGACATTGTTGCCGACGACGACCGCGGGCAGCCTGCCCAAGCCTTCCTGGCTCGCCCAGCCGGAAACCCTGTGGTCGCCGTGGAAGCTGGAGGGCGAGGAACTGATCGCCGGCAAGCAGGACGCGCTGCGCCTGGCGGTCGACGATCAGCGGCAGGCGGGGATCACCATCGTCGGCGACGGCGAACAGACGCGCCAGCATTTCGTCACGACGTTCATCGAGCATCTCGACGGCGTCGATTTCGAGAAGCGCGAGACGGTGCGGATCCGCAACCGCTACGACGCGAGCGTGCCGACCGTCGTGGGGGCCGTTGCCCGCCCCAAAGCCGTCTTCGTGGACGATGCGCGCTTCCTGCGTGCGCAAACCGATCAGCCGATCAAGTGGACGCTCCCCGGCCCGATGACGATGATCGATACCCTTTACGACGATCATTACCGGAGCCGCGAGAAGCTCGCCTGGGAATTCGCCTGCATCCTCAACGAAGAAGCCCGCGAGCTGGAGGCCGCCGGCGTCGACATCGTCCAGTTCGACGAACCCGCCTTCAACGTGTTCTTCGACGAGGCGAACGACTGGGGTATCGCCACGCTGGAGCGCGCGGCCGAGGGGCTGAAGGCGGAAACCGCCGTCCACATCTGCTACGGCTATGGCATCAAGGCCAATACCGACTGGAAGAAGACGCTTGGCTCCGAATGGCGCCAGTATGAGGAAACCTTTCCCAAACTCCAGAAGTCGGCCATCGATATCATCTCGCTCGAATGCCAGAACTCGCGCGTGCCGATGGACCTGATCGAGCTGATCCGCGGCAAGAAGGTGATGGTCGGCGCCATCGACGTCGCGACCGACACGGTGGAGACGCCGGACCAGGTCGCCGACACGCTGCGCAACGCGCTTCGCTTCGTGGATGCGGACAAGCTCTACCCCGCGACCAATTGCGGCATGGCGCCGCTGTCCCGCGCCGTCGCGCAGGGCAAGCTGAAGGCGCTGGGCGCCGGCGCCGATATCGTCCGCAAGGAACTGGCGGCCTGACCGGTCGCCGACGCGATCCGGCCGGCTTGGCCGTTCGGCGCTGACGATCACGAGCCTGATGGTCGCCCCGCTGCCGGTGATTCCGCCCTTCACAAGGCGGCTGGCCCGGCACAAGGGCGAGGGATGCACAAGCAAACCGCACATGCCCGCGCGGCAAGGGCGAACCGTACACCGGGATCTTGACCATGAATGCCATTCTCAGCCGCCTGCGGATCGACGGCTATATCCTCGCGATCATGGGAATGGTGGTACTTGCCGCGATCGTCCCGGCCCGGGGCACGGGCAAGGACATCCTTGATGTGGTAGTGCATGCCGCCATCGCGCTCCTGTTCTTCATCTACGGGGCGCGGATTTCCCGCCAGGCGATCTGGTCGGGGATTCTGCACTGGCGGCTGCAATCTTTGGTGCTCGCAACCACGTTCGTTCTCTTTCCGCTGCTCGGCTTCGCGATCACGAAGCTGGCCGACGGACATCTGGACAGCGGCCTCGTCACGGGGTTGATGTTCGTCTCCCTGCTGCCCTCGACCGTGCAGTCCTCGATCGCCTTCACGTCGATCGCCCGCGGCAACGTTCCCGCCGCCTTGTGCTGTGCGTCGCTGTCGAACCTGGCCGGCGTGGTCATCACGCCGCTGCTCGCGACCCTGTTCCTGAGCGCTGGAGCGGGCGGCATGTCGCTGGACGCGGTGGGGGACATCGCGCTCCAGATCCTGCTGCCGTTCGTCGTCGGCCAGCTCGCGCGGCCGCTCGTGGGCGAATGGCTGGACCGGCAGAAGACGCTGACGATGCTCGTCGACCGCGGTTCGATCCTGCTTGTCGTCTATGCCGCGTTCAGCGCCGGCGTGGTGGCGGGCATATGGAGCAAGGTGACGCCGCAGAGCCTCGCGCTCGTCATCCTCCTCGATCTCCTGATGCTTGCCGTCGTGCTGGTCGCCACCACGGCGGCAAGCCGGCTGCTGCGCTTCTCCAAGGAGGACGAGATCGCCATCGTGTTCTGCGGATCGAAGAAGAGCATGGCGAGCGGGCTGCCGATGGCCAACATCATCTTCCCGGCCAGTGCGGTCGGCCTGATCGTCCTGCCGCTGATGCTGTTCCACCAGATGCAGCTGATGGTCTGCGCCGCGCTTGCCCGGCGGTACGCCCGGCGGGCCGAGGACGCCATTGCCGTCGTTCCGGTCCGGGCATGACCTCAGGCCTCGCGGCCAAGGCCTCCGACTGGGGCGGATGGTAGGGTAACTGCCCGACGAACGACGCGACGGCGGGATCGCGCGCGTGGTTACTCGACAGCGACACTCAGGAGAAATTTGTTGCTGTCGATCTCATCGAGTTGGACCGGAGCGCTTGTCCGATAGCCGTGGATCGCAAGGACGGCCTTGAGGCCGCCGAGCAGCATCTCCTGGCGTTGATCGAGGTAAGCCTGATCGGTTGGGGGCAGGATCAGCCCGGTCAGCGCGCAGCGTCCCTGGCCGCACACCAAGGCGGGGTCGCGCAGCAGAGGATAAGCCTGGCGGACATGAGCGATTGCGGCTGATCTGCGCGGTTCGTCGGATTGAGAGCCCGCGCCCGCCAGCAACGGCGCAGGTGACGCGCTGGCGCGCGCTGCCGGAACCACCAGGATGGGCGCGGCCCCCTTTCCGGCGGGGGCATTGCGACCGCCGCCCAGCCAGCCGACCGCACCCACGGCGCCGACCATGACGAGCACCAGGCCGAGCCGCGCCGCGGCACGATGATCTCTCTGCATCGTCACTCTCATGCGAAATGCCGCCCCGCCTCGCCGCAAAGCGATGCGGGGCGGCGTCGGTCAACACATTGTCGAGCCGGTCGGGCAACCGGGCGAGTTGACGCCATTGTCGATGTTCGGGTTGAACCCAGGCGCCACGCCGCTCTCGTTGGCCTTGGCCAGCGTGCTGGCGAAGCGCGCGTCCTTCACCTCGAAGTTTGCGCCGCCGAAATTCGCGTTGGACACCGCGTTGCGGACCGCCAGCGAGGGATAACCGTTCCAGCTGACCAGCGGCTGGACCAGCCACTTGCCGGTGCCGTTCTCGGGCGGCTCATCCCCGCCGTCCGTCTTGGCGAAGCGGAACAGGTGCGAGAAACCCCAGGTTTCGTAATGGAACACCACCTTCACATGCTTGCCCGTCGCGTCCTCAAGAAAGCGCAGCTGGCCTCCGGATACCTTGCGCGTGTCCCAATCGCCGTGGTCGCCGCGCGACACGCCCACGACCTGGCTGTCGATGCCGTTCGCCGTGGTCCACACGATGATCGTTTCCCAATCATAGGCGTGCGAAAAATCGGACTGCCAGAAGTAGCTGTAGACGCGCGCACAATAGCCGTTGTTGCAGCGGCTGCGCGAATAGACGTTGCTCTGGGTACGATAGCTGCCGGTGCGGCAAGTCGCCGGCGGCATCGTCGCATAGGTCGAGGTGGCCGGGCTGGTGGCGCCGGAGGCGTTCACCGCCGGCACGTTGAAGCAGACATCGGTGTCGAAATCGATCGCCGGCTGGAATTTCTTGTCAATCGCCGTCGCCAGTTCGGGCAGCGGCGCCACCGGGGCGGGCCAGCCCTGCGCCATAGCCGGAGCGGCCGGCGCGATCAGCGCGGCAGCGGCGGCGATGCGCCATGAGTGTCGGATCGTCATACCATCTCCCATGAAATGTCGAGGTGTACGCAGCACTCTCCCGGCCTCCGCGCCGACGTTGGCGCGGAGGTTTCGGTTCGATTGTCCGTGATCAGGCGATCAGAAGCTGGTGGTGATGCCGAAGGTGAAGATCCGCCCGCTGCTGGTGTTCACCAGGATGCGATCGCCCTCGATGTCGGTGAACTGCTCGATCGCCTGGTTGGTGATGTTGATGCCCTCCACCACGAAGCGCAGGTTGGGCGTAGGGCTGTAGCGGATCTGGAAATCCACGTTGTTGGTCGGGCGGATGCCGGTGCCGATATTGGCGTTGCCACCGGCGCCGGTCAGGTAGCGATCACGATAGGCGGTCGAGATGCGCGCGCCGAACGTCTCCGTCTCGAAGTACAGCGTCGCGTTGGCCGCCCATTTCGACAGGTCGTACAGCGCGATCCGCTGGCTGACACCGTTGAAGACCGCGTTCTGATCACCGTCGATCCAGGTGCCGTTGGCGTTAATGCCGAAATGGTTGAACGGTTCGGGCAGGAAGGTGAAATCGTGCTGCGCGGCCAGCTCGACGCCGCGGATGCTGGCGCCTTCGCCATTGATCGGGCGGGTGTAATTGTACGGGGTGGTGCCATCCTGGCCGGGCAGCAGCAAGGATACGGGAAAGCCGGTGGCGCTGTACGGTACCTGCGACGTCTCCGAGGTGATGTTGCTTTCGATGTCCTTCCAGAAGAAGCCGGCCGAGATGAAGCCGTGGCGGCTCGGGTAATATTCAAGGCCAGCCTCCGCCATCGTCGCGCGATACGGCTGGAGATAGGGGTTGCCGACCGACACGGTGCCGCCGAAGGGCGCGACCGTCAGCGTGCCCGCCGCGGCAAGCTGCGGCAGGCCCGGCCGATTGACGTTGCGGCTGGCCGAGACGCGCGCGATCAGATCCGGCCGGATGTCGAGCGCGACGTTCAGCGCCGGGAGCCAGTCATCGCTCGTCGTTTCCACGGTGACCGGCTCCAGCGTGGTCACGCCGTTGGTCGCCGTCGCCAGCGACCCGCTGGAGGTGAGGTCCGTGTGGTAATAGCGCACGCCGGCGTTGCCACGCAGCCGCATGGAGCCGAGATAGGTGTCGAGGTCGAACTGGGCGAAGCCCGCCCAGGTCTTCTCGACAATCCGGAAGTCGCTGCCTGCGGTCAGGTTCGCGCGCGTCAGGTTCCGATTGTTGCCGAGCAGGGCATAGATCGCGTCGACGTCGCCGCCGATGTACGGGATCAGGCTGTCGCGGTTGATGACGTATTTCATCGAATCCGGGACCGCCCGGTCGCTGGTCGCCGCCGTGCCGTAGAAGATGTTGGTGAGATACTGATAGCCGCTGTTGGTGAAGCGCTTGTACTCGCCGCCCAACTCTAGTTTCAGGATCGGCGTCAGCTCATATGCCGCCGTCAGCTGGCCGTTGGTATAGTCGCTGTTGATCGCATTCTCCTGCGTCACCAGCCGCTGCACGTTCCAGTTGGCGGGATCGGTCAGGTCGAAGCCGTAGCTGTTGACCGGCATGTCCGGCCGCATGTCGAAGCCGAAGCCGGTGTTGCGCGCCTGCAGGAAGATCTTGTCGAACACCGGCTGAACGAACTTCGACTTCTGATAGCCGGCGAGTGCGGTGATCGTCAGCCGATCGGTCGCCTCCCAATTGGCATTGGCCACCGCCTGGTAGAAATCGGTCGAGTTGACGACATGGTGATGCTCGGTGCGTTGGTCGATTCCGGTGTACGTCGCCGCGACCAGCGAATTCCCCTCGATCGTCGCCGAGCGGATCACCTGCGTGCCGCTGACGTTGCCGGTCAGCGCATTATAGCCGCCGGACGCGATCGCCCAGTCGTCGCGATCGTCGGCGAGCCGGCCGTAGAGCAGGTCCACGTCCAGCTTGAAGCGGTCTCCGGGATGATATTGCAGCGCCGCCGTCACGCCGATCCGCTCGCGATCGGTGTACCAGGTCGAAGGCGACTGCGCCTGCGGGGCGAAGATCGTGCCGCCGCGCAGCAGCGCGCGCGTGGCATCGTCGATCTCGGGCCCGATGTTGTTCGCGCCGTAGGTGACCTTGCCCCAGTTCCAGTTGCGGTAGCCATATTCGTTGTTGCGGATCTTCGAATAGGCGACCGACACCAGAGCGCCGAAATCGCCCTGCCGCTGCGAGAACAGGCCGACGAGCCGAGGCGTCACGCCATCGGTATTGGTGTTCGTCTGCGCCTTGGCGGACAGCACGATCTTCTGACCGTCATAGTCGAACGGCTTGGCGGTGAAGAGACCGACGGTGCCGGCGATGCCGCCCTCGTCCTGGTTGGCGGCATAGCTCTTCTGGATCGTCACCCGATTGAACAGCTCGGACGCGAACAGGCTGAAATCGAACCCGCGCGTGCGGCTGACGTTGCCGCGATTATCCATGCCTGATGCGGTATTGCCCAGCACTTCCATGCCGTTGAGCTGCGTACGCGTGAAATCCGGGCCGAGCCCGCGCAGGGCGATCTGACGGCCCTCGCCGGTGTCGCGCGTGATTGCCACGCCCGGCACGCGCTGTAGCGCCTCGGCGAGGTTCAGCTCCGGAAAGGCGGCGATATCGGAGGCGAGGATATTGTCCTCCGTTCCGACTGCCCGTCGCTTCAGTTCCTGTGCGGCGAGCAGGCTTTCGCGAAAGCCGGTGACGACGATGTCATCGCCCGCTGCGCTATCATCCGGCGCGGTGGCCACCTGCACCGGCGCAGCGTCTGCGACCGGCGCCACCGCGGCCCCCGGGCGTGGTACCGGCCTCTCCTCGCCGGCGCGCAGCACCATCACGCCGTTGCTTGACACGAGCCGCAACCCGGTGCCGCGCAGCAGCATGCCGAGCGCGTCGCGCGCCGTGTGGCGACCGCTGACGCCCGACGTGCGCCGGCCGTTGACCAGCGCCGGGGCGGCGATCACCTGCACGCCGGTAAGGTTGGAATAGGCCGATAGCGCCGGCGCGAGCGCGCCTGCAGGTATCGCGAAGCTGCGCACCGACGCCTGTTCATTGGGCTGCGGCTGCGCCTGGGCCACGACCGGCGAGATCAGCGCGAGCGCCATGCTCAGTGCAGACACACCATGAAACCGTTGCATGTGAAATCCCCCAAACCGGCGCTTCCGAGCGCCTCCGGGTAGAAGACGGGCGACGCTGAACGATCCGGACAGAGTTTTTTTCGCCTTGGTCTTCGCAGGCGGCAGGGCGGCTTCAGCCCGTCGGTTCGAGCATCAGCTTGCCATCGGCCTCGCGGACGGTGAACCCGAAGCCCTCTCCGATCGCCCTGAGCAGCTGCCGCGGATTGTCGGTACGGAAGCGACCCAGCACCTTTATGGACGCGAGCGCCCCCTGCGGCCGCGCGATGCGCACGTTCCCCTGCCGGTCAAGCGCCTCGACCAGATCGTCCAGCCGCATGCCGGCCGTATCGATCCACCCCTGCCGCCAATCGGGCAAGTTGGCGTCGAAGCGGGCCGGCGCACTCGCCACGCCGCCGACGATCGCACTACGATAGCCTGCCCGCACCACGGCGCCATGCGGTTTGCCGATCGGCTCGAACCCAACTGCGCCGCGATACACTGCGAGCGCTACCTGGCGCCGCGTGAGATCGACGTCGAACGCCGTGCCCAGCACGCGCGCCTGTCCGGCGCCGGCGTAGACGGTGAAGGGCCGGCCCGCGTCATGCTTCACGTCGAAGAAAGCCTGCCCGGCGAGCAACCGCGCAGTGCGCCTGTCGCCCTCGTACGTAACCCGTACGCGCGTCGCGCCGTTGAGCCGCACAGTGGATCCATCAGCCAGCGTCAGCGCGCCCTGCTGCCCGGCCTTTGTCGCCACCTCGCGCGACCAGCCCGCGGGCGTAGCTGGCCTAGCGGTCACTAACGGCCAACCGACCAGCGCGAGCACCGCCGCTGCGCCCGTTGACGCCGCGGCGGTCACCACCGTTCGCCGCTGCCGCCGCATCGCGCGCACCTGCTCGTCGGACAGCCGCCCGAAGCGCGTCGCCGCTGCCTGCAAGGCATCGTTGAGCGCCGCCTGATCGACCGCCGGCTGCCGCGTAACGGGCATCACGCGCCGTCCGCCATGGTGAAACCGCGCTTCGCGAGCGCCGCCCGCAAGTCGGCGAAGGCGCGCACGACATGCTTTTCCACCGCCCCCAGGCTCATGTCGAGACTCGAGCCGATCTCGGCGGTCGTGCAGCCGTCCAGCCGCTTGCGCAGGAAGATTTCACGGCGCAGCGGCGGCATCGTCTCCAGGGCGCGGATCATGATCTCCACCGCACGACGATAGGCGAGGATACGCTCGGCGGTCGGCAGCGGGCACACGATGCTCTCGTCAAGCTCGACGTGCGCCGACCGTTTCTCCGAGCGGTGATGGTCAAGCAGCAGGTTGCGCGCGATCGTGAAGCACAAGGCCTTCACGTCGCTGACGCGCGACGACGCCTGATAGCCGAGCAGGCGGACGAAGGTCTCCTGGACAACGTCGTCGCTCTCCGCATGGTGGCGGCCGAGCCGGGCCTGGACGAACCCGCGCAACGCCTGCGTCAGTGCGCCATCCGGAAAGGCGCTACCTTCCTCGCGATAGATCGCCTCGCTTGCCACCGTGTCCTCGCGATTCCGTTCGCGGCGCGGCCTATGGTGCGTTCGTGAATCGTCTGTGACGCAGCTGTCACGGCACCGCAATGTTTCGCCGCCACCAGCGCGTGCATGCCCCATGTCAGAACCACGCTCGCGCTCGCGTCAGGCCTTCTCGCCTCCACCGCCATCGCCGCCGAGAAGCAGGAACCGCTGCGGATCAACGACATTGCAGTGATCGGCACGCACAACAGCTACAAGCTGCCGATGCCGGCGGAAACGATGGCGAAGGTCCGCGCCGCCGCGCCGCAGATGGCCGACGCACTGGACTATGGCCACCGCCCGCTCGCCGAGCAGCTCGACGCCGGCGCGCGCCAACTGGAGATCGACGTCAATTACGATCCCGAGGGCGGTCATTATGCCGCCGGCTCCGCCGATCCGCGGCTGGCGGCGCCCGGCTTCAAGGTGCTGCACATTCCCGGCATCGACAATTCGTCGAGCTGCTTGCTCCTCACCGAATGCTTGACGATCATCCGCGACTGGTCCGCCGCGCACCCCCGGCATGTGCCGATCCTGCTGATGTTCAACGCCAAGGATGAGCGCAACGCCGCGCGCGGCGGCATCGATGCGCTGCCGTTCGACGAGGCGGCCTATGATGCGCTTGACGCCGAGATCCGCAGCGTCCTTGGCCGGGACAAGCTGGTCACGCCCGACGACGTGCAGGGCCGTTACCCCACGCTGCGCGATGCGGTGCTGGCCAACAACTGGCCGCTGCTGGAGCAATCGCGCGGCAAGTTCCTGTTCGCGCTCGACGAGCCGCCCGCCAAGGTCGCTATGTACCGCGGCAAGCGCCGGTCCCTGGAGGGCCGCGTGTTCTTCATCAACACCGACGAGGAATCGCCCGCCGCGGCATATCTGACGCTCAACGATCCGGTGAAGGACGGCGATCGCATCCGCCGCGCCGTCGCTGACAATTACATCGTACGCACCCGCGCCGACGCCAACACCAGAGAGGCGCGCGCCAACGACACGAAGCCGCGCAACGCTGCGCTGGCCGGCGGCGCGCAATATGTGTCGACCGATTATCTCTGGCCTGATCCCCGGCTTGCCGGCGGCTATGTCGTGAGCAAACCCAGTGGCATGGTCGCCCGCTGCAATCCCGTCCGCCGCCCAGCCGGCTGCGGCGACCTGGAGGCGAAGTGATGCGTCGTCTGTTCCTCCTCGCCCTTCCGCTGGCGCTGACCGCTGCCGATAAAACGCCGACGCCTTATCTCGCCGGCGCAAAGGTGCCCGATCTGGTGCGCATCCTTCCGCCGCCGCCCGTCACCGGCGACGCGCGCAACCAGGACGATCGCGCCACCTTCACCGATACGCGCAAGCTCGCCGGCTCGCCGCGCTGGAAGATGGCGACGAGCGACGTCACCGACGATCGCTACACCGTCTATGCCTGCGCGATGGGGATGAAGCTCGACGCGGCGAAGGCGCCGGCGCTGGCGCGCGTATTCGCCCGGCTCGGTGACGGCGGCATGGTGGGCCGCGCGAAAGCGAGGTTTGCCGTTCGTCGCCCATACCTCAACCAGCCGGGCGATATCTGCGAGGCAAAGACCGATCACCTGGCGAACAACGGCGATTATCCGTCGGGCCACACCAGTAACGGCTGGCTGACGGCGCTGATCCTCGCCGAGCTGCTGCCCGATCGCGCGACCGAGATCCTGCAGCGCGGCCGCGAATATGGAGAAAGCCGCTACCTCTGCGGCTCGCACAGCCGCAGCGCCGTGGAGGCCGGGTATATGTCCGGCGCGGTGATCGCCAGCCGGCTGCACGCCAGTGCCGACTTTCGTGCGGATATGGATGCGGCGCGTGCCGAACTGGCGCGATTGGCGAAGGTCACGGCGCCCGTCGCCGGATGCGCCGCCAATAAGCGGAACGACGGGCCGGCATAATCTGCCGGCCCGCCCGCCCGATCAGAATTGCGCGCGCAGCCCCAGGCTGATGCGGCTGCCGGAACCACGCAGGTCAGCTCGCTCTGCACGACGCCCTTGATCTCCT
>JBELMF010000109.1:0-11968 GCA_042096015.1 Sphingomonas sp. | reverse complement strand
GCACCGCGTTGAACCACTTGCCGCTCATCGCCGCGCGCGCGCCGTGCGTCAGGTGACCGCCCGAATCGAGGCTCAGCCCCATGATTGTGTCGCCCGGCTTGACCAGCGCGAGCATCACCGCGCCATTGGCCTGCGCGCCCGAATGCGGCTGGACGTTGGCGAAGCCGCAGCTGAACAATTGCTTGGCGCGATCGATCGCCAGCTGCTCGACCTCGTCGGACGGGTGGCAGCCCTGGTAGTAACGCTTGCCGGGATAGCCCTCGGCGTATTTGTTGGTGAACACCGAGCCCTGCGCCTCGAGCACCGCCCTGGAGACGATGTTCTCCGACGCGATCAGCTCGATCTGGGTCTGCTCGCGGTCCAACTCATGCTCGACACCGGCGAACACGGCCGGATCGACCTCGGCGAGGCTGCGGGTGAAGAAGCCATCGGGCTGCACGTCGTTCAGCGTGGTCGGGTTGGTGCTCATGCGGCGGGCTCCTTCTGGAAATCGGGCGCGCCGAGCTTGTCGACGCGGGGGGCGTGGCGGCCGCCTGCAAAGGCGGTGTCGAGGAAAGCGGAAATGCACGCCTTGGCCATGTCTTCGCCGACGAGGCGGGCTCCAAGCGCGATCGCATTGGCGTCGTTATGCTCGCGCGCAAGCGCGGCGGACAGGGGCTCGGAGACGAGCGCGCAGCGTACCGCGGGGTTGCGGTTCACCGCGATGGAGATGCCGATACCCGATCCGCAAAGCGCAATGCCGCGCTCCGCATCGCCACCGGCGATGGCCGCGGCGAGCCTGAAGCCAAAATCGGGATAATCAACGCGCGCGTCCGTTGCCGGGCCGAGATCGAGAACGTCATGGCCAGCCTCGCGCAGCCAGGCGACGAGCGTCGCCTTCAGCGCAACGGCGGCGTGATCGGAAGCGATGGCGACTCGCATGAAGGTCAGCGATGCTCTCGGTGGTGACGGATGCGCGCGCCTTTAGCGGGCGTGTCACGAGAATGCCACCGTTGCGAGCAGTGGCATCACGATGCTGCCCGTGCCCGTTCCCCATTCGTGCCGAGCCCAGTCGAGGCACCCTCACCGCGAACGATGTCCCTCGACTATGCTCGGGACGAGCGGGGAGAATTACGCCGCCTTCGCCTCCAAGCGGAACCGATGCAGCAACGGCTCGGTATAGCCCGAAGGCTGCGACACGCCCTCGAACACCAGCGCCCGCGCCGCCTCGAACGCAAACCCGCCCCGCACCAGCGGCCGGTACAGCGGATCGCCGGCATTCTGCGCATCCACCTTCTTCGCCATCCGATCGAGCGCGGCGTCCACCTCCGCTTCGGTACACACGCCATGCAGCAGCCAGTTCGCCAGATGCTGCGAGGAAATCCGCAACGTCGCGCGATCCTCCATCAGCCCGACGTCATGGATATCGGGCACCTTGGAGCAACCCACCCCCTGGTCGATCCAGCGCACCACATAGCCGAGGATCCCCTGGCAATTGTTGTCGAGTTCCTCGCGGATCTCCTCGGGCGTCCAGTTGCGCCCGGCCGCGAACGGCACGGTGAGCAGCCGCGCCAGCGCCGGCGGCGCCTCGCCCGCTATCTCCTTCTGACGCGCGTACACGTCCACGGCATGATAATGCAGCGCGTGCAGCGTCGCGGCGGTCGGCGATGGCACCCAGGCGGTATTCGCGCCGCTACGCGGATGCGCGATCTTCTGCTCCAGCATATCCGCCATCATGTCGGGCGCGGCCCACATGCCCTTGCCGATCTGCGCCTTGCCGCTGAGCCCGCAAGCGAGGCCGATCCGGACGTTGCGATCCTCATAGGCCTTGATCCAGTCCGCGCCCTTCATCTCCGCCTTGCGGATCACCGGGCCGCCGCGCATCGCGGTGTGGATCTCGTCCCCGGTACGATCGAGGAATCCGGTGTTGATGAACACGATCCGATCCCGGACCGCATGGATGCAGGCGGCGAGATTGGCGGAGGTGCGCCGCTCCTCGTCCATCACGCCCACCTTGATCGTGTGGCGATCGAGCCCGAGCAGATCCTCCACCGCATCGAACAGCCGGTCGGTGAACGCCGCCTCCTCCGGCCCGTGCATCTTGGGCTTCACGATATAGATCGATCCCGCGCGGCTGTTTTGAACCGTGCCGAGCCGCTTCAGGTCATGCAGCCCGATCGTGGCGGTCAGGATCGCATCGAGAATTCCCTCGGGCGCCTCGCCCCCATCCGCCAGGCGCAGCGCCGGCGTCGTCATCAGATGCCCGACGTTGCGCACGAACAGCAGCGATCGCCCCGGCAGCGTGAAGCTGGACCCGCTCGGCGAGGTATAGGTCCGGTCACCCGCCAGTCGCCGCGTCAGCGTCTCGCCGCCCTTCTCGAATGTCTCGACAAGATCGCCGCGCATCAGCCCCAGCCAGTTGCGATAGGCGGCAACCTTGTCCTCCGCATCGACCGCCGCAACGCTGTCCTCCAGATCGACGATCGTGGTGAGCGCGGATTCGAGGATGACGTCGGCGATCCCGAGCGGATCGGTTGCGCCGATCGGATGCTCACGATCGACCACCACCTCGATATGCAGTCCGTTATGGACGAACATCACGCCCTTATCGAACGTTGCAAAGCGATGCGCGCACTCGCCCCCGGTCAACGCCGCTTCCCAGCCCGGCAGCGTCTCGTCCAGGAACGCCCGCGCCCGCGCGATCACCTGCGCGCCGCGCGTCGCATCATAACCGCCGGGCTTCGCCTTACCCGGCAGCGCATCGGTGCCGTAGAGCGCGTCATACAGGCTCCCCCAGCGCGCATTCGCCGCGTTGAGCACGAACCGCGCATTAAGGCTCGGCACCACCAGCTGCGGCCCGGCCATCGTCGCGATCTCGGGATCGACGTTCTGCGTCCCGATCGTGAACGGCCCCGGCTCGGGCACGAGATAGCCGATCTCGCTCAGGAACGCCGCGTCGACCGGCTCGCCCGCAGCGTAGCGCGCATCGATCGCCGCCTGGAGTTCGTCGCGGCGCGCAAGCAGCGCGCGGTTCTCCGGCACAAAGGCGGCAAAGATGTCCGCCACGCCCTGCCAGAAAGCCTCGGATGCGATGCCGGTACCGGGAAGCGCCTCCGCTTCGACAAAGGCGGCGAGGCGGTCATCGACCGAAAGGCCGGCGCGGGTCTGCATGCGGAATCCTCCTGACGTTGGTTCTCAATCGCCTGGGGAGGGCAGGCAAGCGATTAGGCGATCCGGCAACCGCAAGGCAAGTCTCCCTCTCCCCGCTCGCGGGGAGAGGGAGATTTAGGCCCGCTTCCACACCATCAGCTCGCCCTCGGGCACCACCTCGCCCTTGGTGCCCACCGGCTCCGCGCGCCCATCGCTAAGGAAGGCGATCGTCGCCGCATCCTCGCCCGGCACCTTCACCAACGTCCGCGTCCCCGCCGGCGTCCGCGCCACAACAACGCCCGCTTTGGCCGAGCCATCGCGATTGTAGAACACGGTATAGGTCTCGACCTCGGCCGGCCCGGCATAATCCTTCACCAACTTCGGCACGGTCCCACGCGCCGCATCCGCCTCAGCCTGCAAGTCAAAGTCATGCGCCTCGCCCGCGCCGGGCAACGGCTCCATCCCAAGCACGATCGCGTGGTTATGCGTCGCGAACCCGCCATTGGCGAACAGCAGCCCCTTCTGCCCCTCGCCTGCCCGAAGCGCGTCGACCATCTCGGCCACGGCATGCGCCATGTAATTGCCGATCGGCCCGCCACCGAAGGTCAGCCCGCCGAACACCGTCGCGGGCTTCTCCACCGGCCAGCCGATCACCCGCCGGGCCATCTTGGGCACGCACGGGAAGCAGGAATAAAGCTCGACGAGGTCGAGATCGTCCGCCGTCACCTCGTTGAACTCAAGCGTGCGGCGGAGGCACACTTCCATGCTCGGCGACTTGTCGTAGCGGTCACGCGCCATGAAGTCGTCCGCCTCATGCGCGCTCGCGCCGCGCCCGACATAGACGATCCGCTCCTCCGGCACCCCGCGCCGCCGCGCCTCGGCAAGGCTGGTGACGATGAACCCGGCGCCCTGGTTGACGCTCGAATTGGCCACCATCAGCTTGGTGTAGGGAAAGGCGATCGGCCGGTTGTCGGCGGTCGGCTCTACCACCTCGTCCGGCGTCCTGGGCGCATGGATCCACGCCGCCGGGGTCTTGGCCGCCACCTCGGAAAAGCGCGCCCAGATCTCGCCCGATTCACGCTGCCCCTCGGCCAGGCTCTGCCCGTACGAAGCCCGCCCGGCATTCTCGTACAGTGGATACACATCCACTGGCGTCGTCAGCCCATAGATCTGGCGATACCCCGGCGCCCGCCCCTTGCTGAGATTGCGCAGCGGATTCTGGTCCGCCACGCTGGTCTTCGCCGCCAGCGCCGCGCGCTGGCTCGCGGTGCGCAGCGCCTCCCCGCCCGTCACCGCCGCGATCCGGATCTCGCCCCGTGCGATTCGGTTGGCCGCCTCGTTCAAGAGCAGGATCGGACTGTCGCCGTTCGGGCCCACCGATTCATAGACGATTCCCGCCTTGCAGCTGATCCCGTCCGCCACCTTCTGCGCCAGCGGATTGTCCTGCCGGAAGCTGATCTGCTGCACGACCGCGACCGATTCGACATCCGCCAGCCAGCCGCCTCCCGCATCCTTGTCGGCCTCCTCGAGCGCGGCGATCATCAGCCCGAGCGAATCCTTGCCCGCCATCGGATCGGCCGGGCGGTCGTTGACCTGCCCGACGCCGACGATCACCGCGACCTTCTCCGGATCGGCTGCCATCACTTCGCCTTCCACACCGGCGCGCGCTTCTCGGCGAACGCCTTGGGCCCCTCGCGCGAATCCTCGCTGGTGAAGACGATCTTGGTCTCGTCACGGTTCTGCGCCCAGGCCGCTTCCTCGCGCGCGACCTTGCCGCCCGAAATCCCCTGCGCCATCCGCTTCGACGCCTGCACCGACAGCGGCGCATTGACCGCGATCCGCTCGGCCAGCGCGAACGCTGTGTCGAGCAGCTTCTCGCGCGGCGCCACCGCATTGATCAGCCCGAGCTCCAGCGCGCGCCCAGCATCGATCGGATCGCCGGTCAGGATCATCTCCATCGCGATCTTCTTGGGCAATTGCTCGGGCAGGCGGAACACGCCGCCGGCCGCCGCGAACAGGCCGCGCTTCGGCTCGGGCAGGCCGAACTTCGCCTCGTCGACCGCAACAGCCAGATCGCACGCCAGCGTGATCTCCAGCCCGCCGCCCAGCGCCATGCCGTTGACCGCCGCGATCACCGGCTTGGAGATCGCATGGCTGACGATGCCCGCGAAGCCCCACGCCGCCTTCACCTTGTCCTCGGGCGCCAGGCTCTCGCCGCGCGACAGCGCGACGAGGTCGGCACCGGCGCAGAACGACTTGTCCCCCGCCCCCGTCACGATCACCACGCGGATCTCTGGGTCCTCGTCCGCCGCCTGCAGCGCGTCGCCCACCCCCTCATGCACGAAGCGATTGACCGCATTGCGTGCCTCGGGGCGGTTGATGGTGATCAGCATCACATTGCCGCGCGTCTCGACGGTGACGGCTTCGTTCCCCAGTTCGGCCATGTTCAATCCCTTCCTATGCAGCCTGTTCGATGATCCTGTCGGCGAGGAGCGGCGCAACCGCGTCCTCGTCCAGCCCCAGCCAGTCCTTGACGATACCCACGCTATCCTCCCCGATCCGCGGCGCCGGCCGCTGGTCGGGCGCAGGCACGCGCGCGAACCGGGTCAGTGCGCCCTCCACGGTAAAGGCGCCCTCGATCAGCGGATGCGTCGCCTCGCGAAATGTGCCGAGCGCCCGGAAGCCGGGCAGATCGGGCAAGTCCACGACGCGCACCATCATCCCCGCCGGCACGCCAGCCTCCTGCAGCGCGGCCATCGCCTCCTGCGGCGATCGCGCCGCCGCCCAGCCGGCCGGATCATCGCCGACTGCCTCGGCAAAGGCCCGCCGATCCGCGGCATCGCGCAAGGTCACCGCACACCATTCGTCCTCACCCGCACAGGCCAGCAACAGGTCCTCTCGCGGATCGGCTTCCACCGTCATCCCGGCCGCGCGCACCGCCGCCGCGGCGATCTCCACCGCCTTGTGGCCCAGCATCACCTCCGCCTGGCTCACGCTCGCCGTGCCCCCGCGCCCGGTGCGCATCCGCCGGACCAGCAGCGCCAGCGCCCCGATTGCGCTGACCCGCCCGGCGACATGATCGGGATAGACGGTGACGGTGTCGGAAAAGCTCTCCGGCTCGTCCGGATAGGTCCATTGCTTGGAGAGCCCCGCCGAGGCGCGCACCAGCGGCCCATAGCCGAGCCGCCCCGACCACGGCCCGGTCGGCCCGAAAGCGGAGCTGTCCACGGCGACGAGCCGCGGATTGGCCGCGGCAAGCGTCGCCTTATCGAAGCCCAGCGCGTCGAGCGTCCCCGGCTTGAAGTTGGAGAGCAGCACGTCCGCCTCGCGCACCAGATCGAGGAACAGCGCCTTGCCGCGCTCTGACCTGAGGTCGATCGACAGCCCGCGCTTGTTGCGATGCCCGGCCGCAAAGGTCAGGCTGACCGGATCGTCGTCGCGCGACTGGCGCTGGCCGTCGGGGAAAGCTGCATTCTCCACCTTCACCACGTCAGCGCCCAGATCGGCGAGCAGCCGCCCCGCCTCCCCGCCAACCACGATCACCCCCATGTCGAGCACGCGCACGCCGGCGAGCGGGTAATCCGCCGCCACCGGCACGTCGAAGCGCGCCCGCTCACCAGTGAACCGCGCGTCGCCGCCCGCCTCCGGCGCCGGCCCACGGATGCCCGCCCGCGCACCGTCGATCTCGATCGTCCCATTCGGAAAGGGCAGCGACACACCCGGCGCCACCTCGATTGGCAGGAAGGCACGGCGCGCCGTCATCTGCGCCGTGACGATCGCTTCGTCGACGGACAGCAGCCCGGCGGCAGGAATGCCGCGCCGCGCCCCCTCCTCCTCGATCTCGGCGCGCGTCTTGTCGGCAAAGAAGCGCGTGATCGCGGGAAGCAACGTGGTCGAGCGAAAGCGGACCAGCAACTTCTCCCACTCCGGCCCGGCGAACTCCTCGGGCTCGCCCATCCAGGCAAACATGCTGCGCCACTGCCGCGGCGCCAGCACGCACAGCCGCACGAAGCCGTCCGCGCACGGCAGGATGGGGTAGCGATAGCGCTCATCGGTGCGCCCGCGCGGCTGCTTCCAGCTCGGCACGCCCGATTGCGCGCTGCCGTTCAGCCCGAAGCCGGGATCGAGCGACTGCATCGCCGCCTCCAGCAGCGACATGTCGAGCCGGTCGCCCTCCCCGGTGCGTAAGCGCCGGATGAACGCGCCCAGCGTCGCCACCACGATCTGCGCCGCCGCCGTTTCGATCGTCAGCTGGCCCGGCGGCAGCAGCGGCGGGCGATCGGGCAGGCCAGACCGCGACAATCCGCCGGTCAGCGCGTGCAGCACCGCATCGCTGGCCTGCCAGTCGCGCCACGGGCCGATACTGCCGAAGTCGCTGATCGACACCAGCACCAGCCGCGGCGCCGCCGCACGTACCGCCGCATGATCGAGCCCCGGCAAGCCAGCCTCCAGCAGGATGTCCGCCTCGCGCACCAGATCCAGCAGCCGTTCGCTGTCCGCCGGCAGATCGATCGCCGCCGCCCGCTTGCCGAAGTTCGCCGCGACGAACGGCAGGCTCACGCCGTCGATCATGGGCTGCTTCTGCCGGTCGCCGCCGCCATCGCGAGGTTCGATCCGGATCACCTCGGCGCCGAGTTCCCCCAGCAATCGCCCGACCGACCCCAGCGGCCCGGGCACAGCATCGACGACGCGAACGCCGGTGAGCGGCAGATCGGTCATAACGGCCAGGCAAGCTCCCGGCGCGCGGCACTCTCGCGGTAGAAATCGAGCAGCGCCGCTTCATCTCCGCCGGTCTCGGCCAGCTGGTCGTGATGCGCGATCAACGCGTCGGCGAGCGTCGCCCAGGCGCCGTCGAGCGCGTCCAGCGTCTCGCCCTCGTTGGTCACCGGTGCATCGTCGCCGAGCAGCCGGCGCATGTCGGCGAGGTCCGCGCGGCGCCACGCCGCCGCCTTTTCCGCCTCCTGCGCAGCCAGCAGCGCCAGCAGTGCCGCCACCGTCAGCGTCGATCCGGCGAACGCATCCACCGCGCCGATCTTCTCGCCTGCCCCGGCCGCGGCGATCCCCGCGCCGATCAGCACCTGCGCCAGATCGCTGGTCGGCAGCACCGGCACCGGATCATGATGCCGCCCGCCGAGCTGCGCGGCTATGATCGCATCCTGCCGCCTGAGCGTGTACCAGCCCGACACCGCCAGCACCGGATCCTGCCGCCCCCCATCGACGAACTCGCGGAACGCCGACAGCCAGATTGCCGCCCCCTTGACCGAGGCGAACAGCGACCACCAGCGCATCGCCACCGGATCGACCGTCAGCCCGCTCGCCCGCTCCCACGCCGCGATCGCGTCCGGACGCGGCAGCATGCCGCTTGCCGAGCCGGGGATGAAATGATCCCAGATCGGGTCGGTCGCCCAGCCCAGATCCTCCAGCGGATCGCCGAGATGCGCCATCTCCCAATCGAACATGGCGCGCATCCCGCCCGCGCCGTCATGCATGACATTGCCCGAACGATAATCGCCGTGGACGATGCAGACGCGCTGCGCCGGAGGCGGCGGGTTGGCGCGCAGCCAGCGGATCGCGGCGCGCGCGATCGGCTGCGGCTGCAGCGCGTCCTCCTCGATGACGCCTTCCCAATAGTCGAGCGCGACCTGCCAGCATTGGTCAGGCGCTGGCATCGCGGCGTGCTCGGCGAGCGGCGTACCGGCAGGATCGTGCGCGGCAAGCCGCCCGAGCGCGCCGAAGAACGCCTCCCCCAGCGTCGCGCCATGCACCCCGAACGGATCGCGCGCGAAGCTGCCCGCCACCTCGCCGCCCTCGATCCGTTCCATGATGAAGAACGGCCGCCCCAGTTCCGCGCCGTCCGGCTCCAGCGCCACCGCACGCGGCACCGGCACGACGCCCGCTGCGCTCTGATAGGCGCGGAACTCGGTCGCGCTCTCGGTATCGATCAGCCCCTTGGCCGGCTCGCGGCGCAGGATCAGCCCGTGCGTCTCGTCGCCAGCGATTGCATCGAAGCGATACGTCTCGCGGCTCGCCCCGCCCGGAATGCGCGCCAGCGCCTCCACCCGCACCGGCCGGTCCCAGATGCGGGTGAGGTACGCCTCGATCTCGGAAGCGGCGATCGCGCTCATGCCGGGTCGAGCACGCCCTTGAACCCCGACGGCGCGTGCGGGCCCATCACGAGCTGTTCCAGCACGCCCTTGCCGCGCCGCACCTTCCCGTCAGGGCCGGTCATGGTGACGCCGGCGACCGCCTGGATATGCAGGTAGTGCGGCTGCATCGGGTCCATGTCGGCGGGGGTGAAATCCTCGCGCTCCACCGTCAGTCCGTCGCCCTGATGGCGGCCATGTCCCCATTTCGGGTGCGTATAGCCGAGCCCCAGCATCATGAACTGCTGCCCAAGATCGAACTCGACCCTGGTCTCGGCGCCTTGCTCGTCCTTCAGCGTGACGCTGGCGCCCTGCGCGTGGCGCGAGCCCTGCTTCCATTGAATTTCATAGGTCGATTCGAAGTGCGTCTCGTCCTCGATCCCGCCGCCGAGCGGCTTCCACGCCGCGCGGCGGTTCCAGAAGCGGCCATGCTCGTCATCGTTGGTGTGGAAGTAGAAGTCGCCGTCCTCCATCGCGGTCGGGCTCCACAGCCAGAAGAATTGCGGCGCGATCGGCGGGCTCGCCGGCTGCGCATCGGGCGCCCCGATCGGCCGCACGCCCCAGGAGCGGTCGCGCGTGCCGAGCCAGCCTGCCACTTCGGTGCGCTCGCCGTCGATCTCGATCCAGCCCTGGTAGCTGCCGTTCTGCGTCATCCGCGTGACGTCCATCAGCACGCGCGGCCCGTTGCGCCGCGTGAAGCGCGGCTCCTCCAGCGGAAAGGCGCGGCCGGTGAACACCAGTTCGGCGGCCATCTTGTGCTCAGGCGAATCGACGCTGAGCTTTACCGACTTGAGCGGCTCGAGCACCTCGACGGCGATGCCGCCGACTTGCGTGTCCATCCGCTCCATGCCGAGCCCGCGGCTGGCGTGCAGGTTCACCTGCTTGCCGTCCTTCAACCAGCAGAAGCTCGCGTCGATGATGTTGATGTGCGGATAGATGCCCATTGCGGCGGCGAAGAAGCCGTCCTCCCCCACGCCCGGCGCATAGCCGTTGAAGAAGAAGCGGTCGTAAAAATTGCGGTCGGTGCCGGCATATGCGACCGGCTCGGCCGTCTGGTGGATGGGATATTCGTCGCCCTTGGTCAGCACCATGCCCGCTCTCCGACTGGGGGCCGGTCTGTGCCGGCTCGGTGCGGAGGTGGACCAGCGGCGGCGGCGCTGTCAACGGCAAGATAACAGAAGTTACGTAGGTGGTGGCTTCGTCAGCCATTCCCCAATTTCTCCCCTCCCGCCTGCGGGAGGGGTCGGGGGAGGGCACGTCGGCTGGCGGAGGGCAATGGAGTAGAAGACAGCCCCTCCCCTAACCCCTCCCGCAAGCGGGAGGGGAAACATTCAGGCTTCCGCTATTCCGCCCCCGCCAGCGGCGCAAACCGCGCCACCTGCTTGCCCACCATGCGGAGCTGCTCGACCACCGCCGCGTCATTGGCGCCGCCCTCGTCGTCGAACTTGGTGATCTGTGTATTGATCGCCGCGGCGAACGGCGTCGGCCAGCCGCGCAGCGCGTGGACGATCGATCGCAGCGCCGCGATCGTCGATCCCGTCGCCTGCCAGCCATAGGCCGTCGCGATCAGCCCCACCGGCATGTCGGCGAGGTACGTCCGCTCAGGATCGCGCGCGGTCTCCTCTAGCAGGTCGAGCGCGTTCTTCACCACGCCCGAAATGCTGCCGTGATAGCCGGGCGAAGCGATGATCAGCGCCGACGCGCCGCGCACCGCCGCGACGAACTCCTGCTCTTCCGCGGTACGCGCATGCGCCTTGGGATCGTACAGCGGCAGCTTGGCCATGTCGGCCCCACCGAACAATCGCGTACGAAATCCCTGTTCGCCTGCCGCGTCCAGCGCGATCCGCAAGGCCCGCTCCGTAGAAGAAACCCCGCCGATCGTGCCGCCGATACCCACGACCAGAGGCCGCTCGTCCGATTGAAGTGCTTCCGCTTCGCCGCTCATGGCTCTATCCCCTCGCACGATGCGCATCCTTGCGGCAACTGTCATACCGAAGTAAAACACCTGATGGCCGACCGCCGAGACGACGACCTGCGCCCTGATCCGTACGACAGCGGCCGCATCCGCTACAATCATTCGCCTGGCGAACCGCGTTCGCCGATGCCGGATTTTGCCGCCTGGCAATCCGATCCGTCCGCACCGGTCTCCGATCTGCCCCCGGCCCGGCGCCTGCCGCGCGTATCGCTGCGCTGGATCATGCGCGGCTTCGGCGCCCTCATCGTCCTGCTGGTACTGACGATCATCTGGCTCGCGGTGACGGCTCCCCTGTCCCAGTCACTCAAGCCGCCCACCCCTCCCTCGATCACCCTCACCGCGGCGGACGGCACGCCGATCGCCCGGCGCGGCGCGATCATCGGCGAACCCGTCGATGCCGCAGCACTGCCCGCCCATGTCCGGGAGGCGTTCCTCGCCATCGAGGATCGCCGCTTCTACTCGCACTGGGGTATCGATCCGCGCGGCATCGCGCGGGCCGCTTACGCGAATCTCGGCTCGGGCGGCGTGCGCCAGGGCGGCAGCACGATCACGCAGCAGCTCGCTAAGAACGCCTTTCTCGATTCTGACCGCACCGCCGCACGCAAGATCCGCGAGGTGTTCATCGCCTTCTGGCTGGAGGCGTGGCTGACGAAGGACGAGATCCTCTCGCGTTATCTGTCGAACGTCTATTTCGGCGACAACGTCTATGGCCTGCGCGCGG
>JBELMF010000108.1:0-12044 GCA_042096015.1 Sphingomonas sp. | reverse complement strand
AGAATGGCTATGGCAGCGCCTCTCCGGGCGGCTACAATCTGGCCTCCGGATTCGTGATCGAACTGGTGCTTACCGCGGGCTTCCTGCTGGTGATTATCGGCGCAACCGATCGGCGGGCTCCCGTCGGCTTCGCTCCCGTCGCGATCGGTCTCGCCCTTACGCTCATCCACCTTGTCAGCATTCCCGTCACCAACACCTGGGTGAACCCTGCACGAAGCACGGGACCGGCGCTCCTTGTCGGCGGATTGGCGCTCAGCCAGCTCTGGCTGTTCTGGGTCGCACCGGCGGCGGGCGGGATCATCGGCGGATTGATCTATCGCTGGCTGTTTGCAGCACCGGCACAGGAGCCGGACGTAACGGGAGAGGCCGGACGCCCGCGGGCCGGCTGACGGTGGGATCAGGCGGTTCAGCCGCCCCCATCGGCTCTGGAAAAATCTGCTATCTATATGCGCGCACTATGCGGTTTCGGGGAATCGCTCTCGAATTGCTACGCGGCATGGGCCTAATCGCGCGTCCCTGAAGGCGTCGTCACGTGACGATCGCTTCCCATGGGATGCAAGAAATGAAGGTCCAACACGCAATTGCCGCCGTCGCGCTTTTCGCGCTGCCGGTTACCGCACAGGCACAGTCGACGGTTACTGAAACGGCTGACCCGGCGATCACCGTCAGCGGGTCAGGCACCATCGTCTCCGACTACCGCTTCCGCGGCGTATCGCAGTCCGACAAGCAACTGGCCGTCCAGGGAGGGATCACTGCCTCCCACGACAGCGGCTTCTATGTCGGCACCTGGGCCTCCAATCTTGCCGGCTGGGGCACCTTCGGCGGCGCCAACATGGAGCTTGATCTGATCGGCGGCTACCGAGCGGCGCTGGCCGATCATGCGATCCTTGATGTGGGGCTGACCTGGTACATGTATCCGGGCGGCGCAGACAACACCGACTTCGCGGAGGCTTATGCGAAGCTGACGGGCACCGCCGGTGCCGCGACGCTGACCGCCGGTGCCGCCTATGCACCCGAACAGCAGGCGATCGGCAAGTGGTACAACACCGGATCGGACGCCGCGAACGGGGTGTACAACCACCCTGGGGCCAAGGACGACAACCTGTACCTCTGGGGCGATGGTGCCCTGGCGGTGCCCGGGACACCGATCACGGCCAAGGCGCACATCGGACATAGTTGGGGCCAGGATGGCCTCGGGCCCAATGCAACGGCGGTGTCGCCGACTGGTCGATATTGGGATTGGTCGCTGGGCGCGGATGTTACGTACAGGAACCTGACGTTCAACGTCAGTTACATCGACACCGATATCTCGGATCGTGAAGCGGCTTATCTTCGGCCGAGCTTCAGTAAGGGGCAGGACGGCACCGGCAACATTGCTCAAGGTGCAGTCGTGATCTCGCTGACCGCCGCCCTCTGACCATCGGAGGACACCCATGCAGGATCTGTTCTGGATCGCGATCATCGCCGGGCTGTTCGCGCTCACGCTTGCCTATGCCCGCTTGTGCGACAACGCCTGAGGGAGACCTGGCGATGACTCTTGATCTCTGGCTGGCGGCGCTGACCGCGCTCGCCCTTCTTGCCTATCTCGTGGCGGTGCTGATCCGCCCCGAACGCTTCTGAAAGGGGCGGCACCATGACACTTCAGGGCTGGTTCCTGATCCTTCTGTTCGTCGGCATATTGCTGGCGCTGGCGAAGCCCGTCGGGCTGTGGCTCCACGCGCTCTACGAGGGGCGGCGGACGCCGCTCCACCTCGTGCTCGGACCCGTAGAACGCGGGTTCTACAAGCTGGCCCGAATCGATCCGACGGTGGAGCAGAGCTGGCGGCGCTACGCGATCCACATGCTTTTGTTCAACGTCGCGCTGTTGATCCTGACCTATGTCGTTCTGCGACTGCAGGGCGTGCTGCCGGGCAACCCGCAGGGGCTCGCCGGGCTCTCCCCCGATCTCGCTTTCAACACCGCGGTGAGCTTCACCACCAACACCAACTGGCAGAGCTACGGCGGTGAAAGCACCATGTCGAACCTCAGCCAGATGCTGGCGCTGGCGGTCCAGAACTTCATGTCGGCAGCGACCGGTATCGCGCTCGCCTTTGCGCTGTTCCGCGGCTTTGCCCGGCGTGATGCGCCAAAGAACGGAACGGGGGCGATCGGAAACTTCTGGGCCGACGTCACAAGGATCACCCTCTATCTCCTGCTGCCGATCTGTGTCGTCTACACGCTGTTCCTGATCGCTAGCGGCGTGCCGCAGACGCTGGGCGGTGCGGTCGAAATTTCCACGCTGGAGGGCGCGCGCCAATCGATCCTGCTGGGCCCCGTCGCCAGCCAGGAAGCAATCAAGATGCTCGGCACCAATGGGGGCGGCTTCTTCAATGCCAATTCGGCGCACCCGTTCGAGAACCCGACCGCGCTGACCAACTTGGTGCAGATGCTGTCGATCTTCTTGATTGGCGTCGGCCTCACCTGGACGTTCGGCAAGGCGGTCGGCAACACGCGTCAGGGCTGGGCCATTCTGGCGGCCATGATGATCCTGTTCCTGGCCGGCGTAACGATCACCTATTGGCAGGAAGCGACGGGCAATCCCGTGCTCCAGCAGCTCGGCGTCGCCGGGGGCAACATGGAAGGCAAGGAAGTCCGCTTCGGCATTGCTGCCAGTGCACTCTTTTCAGTCGTTACGACGGCGGCGTCGTGCGGTGCGGTCAACAGCATGCATGACAGCTTCACCGCTCTGGGCGGCATGATCCCGCTGTTCAACATCCAGCTCGGCGAAGTCGTGATCGGCGGTGTCGGGGCGGGGATCTACGGTTTCCTCCTGTTCGCCATCCTTGCGGTCTTCGTCGCGGGCCTGATGGTCGGGCGCACGCCGGAATATGCCGGCAAGAAGATCGAGAGCCGAGAGGTGAAGCTCGCCGTCCTGGCGATCGCGGTGCTTCCGCTCGTGATCCTCGGCTTGACGTCGCTCTCGTCGGTGCTCGAACAGGGGCTGGCCGGGCCGCTCAACAAGGGGCCGCATGGCTTCACGGAGATCCTGTACGCCTTCACCAGCGCGGTGGGGAACAATGGGTCGGCGTTTGCGGGCCTCACCGCCAATACGCCTTACTACAACGGGTTGCTCGGCGTTGCGATGTGGTTTGGGCGCTTCTTCGTCATCGTCCCGATGCTGGCGATCGCCGGTTCGCTCGCCGCGAAGAAATACACGCCGGAGAGCGCAGGTTCGTTCCCCACCACCGGCGGCCTGTGGGTGGGCCTGCTTGTCGGGATCGTGCTGATCCTGGGCGGTCTCACCTTTCTGCCGAGCCTCGCACTCGGTCCTATCGCCGATCATCTCGCGATGATCCGCGGCCAATTGTCCTGATCGGGGGCCACCATGGCAAAATCTCAATCCAAGAGCCTGTTCACGGCCGACCTTGTGGTGCCGGCGATAAAGGCATCGTTCCTGAAGCTTGATCCACGCGAACTCGTGCGCAACCCGGTCATGTTCGTGACGGCCGTCGTCGCCGCGTTGATGACGATGCTGCTCATCATCGGGCAGGACGATCTGAGCATCGCCTTCAAGGCGCAGCTCGCCGTCTGGCTGTGGCTGACGGTGCTGTTCGGCACGTTCGCCGAAGCGCTGGCAGAAGGCCGTGGCAAGGCCCAGGCTGCAAGCCTGCGCGCGACGAAGGCGGAACTGACCGCCAAACGGCTGAAGGGTGACGGCCGCGCTTTCGACAATGTGCCCGCCAGCGCGCTCAGGGTCGGCGATATCGTGCTGGTCGAGACGAACGATCTGATCCCGTCGGACGGCGAGGTCGTGTCCGGTGTCGCCTCGGTCAACGAAGCGGCTATCACCGGCGAGAGCGCGCCCGTAATCCGTGAGGCGGGCGGGGACCGGTCTGCGGTGACGGCCGGCACGCGCGTCATTTCCGACGAGATCCGCGTCAAGGTGACGGTGGAGCCCGGCAAGGGCTTTCTCGATCGCATGATCGCGCTGGTCGAAGGCGCCGAGCGGCAGAAGACGCCCAACGAAGTGGCATTGACGATCCTGCTTGTCGGCCTGACCATCATATTCCTGATCGCGGTCGCCACCGTTCCCGGCTTCGCCAGCTATGCCGGCGGCGGCATCTCCGTGGCCGTCCTGGCGGCGTTGCTCATCACCCTTATTCCCACGACGATAGCGGCACTGTTGTCGGCGATCGGCATTGCGGGCATGGACAGGCTGGTCCGTTTCAACGTGCTCGCCAAGTCGGGCCGGGCGGTCGAGGCGGCGGGTGACGTCGACGTGCTGCTGCTCGACAAGACCGGCACGATTACGGTCGGCGACCGCCAGGCAACCGAGTTCCGCGCGATCGGTGGGGCAAGCGAAGCCGAGCTCGCCGAAGCCGCGCTGCTCGCCAGCCTTGCCGACGAGACCCCCGAAGGCCGCTCAATCGTGCTGCTGGCGCGCGGGAAGTTCAACCTGCAGCGTCCGATGCCCGACGGATCCGAGATCATCCCCTTCACCGCGCAGACGCGCGTTTCGGGTATCAGGATCGGTGACACGCTGATCCAGAAGGGCGCAGTAGACTCGATCTTCAAGGCACATGCAGGATCGGGCGAAACCGCCGCGGCGACCGAGCTGCGGCGTATCACGGATGAGATCGCCCGCGCCGGCGGGACGCCGCTGGCCGTGGCGAAGGACGGGCGCCTGCTGGGTGCGATCTTGCTCAGGGATGTGGTCAAGGCAGGCATCCGCGAGCGTTTCGGCGAGCTTCGCACCATGGGCATCCGGACGGTGATGATCACAGGCGACAATCCATTGACCGCCGCTGCCATCGCCGCAGAAGCCGGGGTGGACGACTTCCTCGCCCAGGCGACGCCGGAGGACAAGCTGGCGCTGATCCGCAAGGAGCAGACCGGCGGCAAGCTCGTCGCGATGTGCGGCGACGGCACCAACGACGCACCCGCATTGGCGCAGGCCGATGTCGGCGTGGCCATGAACACCGGCACGCAGGCGGCCCGCGAGGCAGGCAACATGGTCGATCTCGACAGCGATCCGACCAAGCTGATTGAGGTCGTGGGGCTCGGCAAGCAGTTGCTGATGACCCGCGGCGCGCTGACGACTTTCTCGGTTGCCAACGACGTGGCGAAGTATTTTGCGATCATCCCGGCGATGTTCGTCGCGCTGTATCCCGGCCTGGGCGTCCTCAACGTGATGGGACTGGCGACTCCCGAGTCAGCGATCCTCAGCGCGATCATCTTCAACGCACTGATCATCCCCTTGCTCGTGCCGCTGGCGCTGAAGGGCGTCGCCTACAAGCCGATGGCCGCGGGGCCGCTGCTCGCTCGCAATCTTACCATCTACGGCATCGGTGGCCTCGTTGCCCCGTTCCTCGGCATCAAGATCATCGACCTGGTGGTCGGTGGCCTCGGCCTCGCGTAAAGGATGACAGACATGGGCAATGACATTTCCTCGGCGCTGCGCCCCGCGATCGTCATGACGATCTTGTTCGCTGCGCTTCTCGGGATTGCCTATCCGCTGGCGATGACCGGCATCGGGCAGGCGGTCTTCTCTGCACAAGCGAACGGCAGCCTGGTTCGCGACGCGGGGGGCAAGGTGATCGGCTCGACGGTGGTGGGCCAAGCCTTCACCGACGATCGTTACTTCCAGACCCGGCCCTCGGCAGCCGGTCAGGGCTATGACGGGCTCGCCTCATCCGGCTCGAACCTCGGCCCTGCGGCACAGACGCTGGCCGATCGCGTCAAAACGGACATCGACAGGCATCGTGCTGAGGGCCTGACTGGCCCGGTGCCGGCCGATCTCGTCACCGCCAGCGGCTCCGGGCTCGATCCCGACTTGTCGCCTGCCGCCGCGTTGGCACAGGTGCCGCGGATCGCGCGGGTCAGGGGTCTCTCTCTCGACCGCGTCCGTTCACTCGTGGATAAAGAAACGAGACGTCCGATCTTCGGTGAGCCCCACGTCAACGTGCTGTCGCTCAATCAGGCGCTCGACGTTCAGGCGGCGGCTGTCGCAGACCAGGCGCCCGTCGGCTGATGCCGGGTCCCGGATCAGGACCGGACGAAGGACGCCCCGATCCTGATGCCCTTCTGCGCGCGGCAGCGCGGGAGGGCAGGGGGCGCCTCAAGATCTTTCTCGGCGCGGCGCCGGGGGTCGGCAAGACATATGAGATGCTGTCCGAAGGTGTCGCGCGGCGGCGGGACGGCGTCGATGTGGTGATCGGCGTTGTCGAAACGCACGGTCGCATCGAAACGGAAGCGCTGGTCCGCGGGCATGAAATCATTGCCCGGCGTGACGTGTCCTATGAAGGCCGCACCCTGTGCGAGATGGACATCGACGCCATTCTTGAGCGGGCGCCTCGCCTGGTTCTGGTCGATGAGCTTGCGCACACGAACGCGCCGGGCAGCCGCCATCCGAAGCGCTATCAGGATGTCGAGGAACTTCTTGCCGCCGGCATCGACGTTTACTCGACAATCAATATCCAGCACGTCGAGAGCCTGAACGATGTCGTCGCAAGTTTCACGCGGGTGCGCGTCCGCGAGACGGTGCCCGACAGCATCCTTGAAATGGCGGAGATCGAAGTTGTCGATATTCCGCCCGACGAACTGATCGAGCGGCTGAAAGCTGGCAAAGTCTATCTTCCGCAGGAAGCGACGCGCGCGCTCGGCCACTTCTTCTCAAAATCCAACCTGTCGGCGCTTCGCGAGCTGGCACTGCGGCGCGCCGCGCAAGCGGTCGACGCGCGGATGCTCGATGATGTGCGAGCGCTCGGGCTTGGCGGCACCTGGGCGGGAAGCGACCGCATCGTGGTCGCGATCAGCGAATTGCCCGGTTGTGAGGCGCTGGTCCGCGCTGCCAAACGGGTCGCTGACGGCCTGCGCGGCCCGTGGACGGCGGTATTCATCGAGACCCCGCGCGCGGCGCATCTCAGTGACGAGCAACTCGCGCGGGTTGCAGCGACAATGACGCTCGCGACGCAGCTTGGCGGCGCGGTCGCAACCGTCCCTGCCGCGACCGTCGTCGACGGCATACAATCGGTCCTTCTCGATCTCCGCGCGACCCAGCTGGTGCTCGGCAAGTCGAGCCGTTCACGATGGTTCGAGCTTCGCCACGGCTCCGTGGTCGACCGGCTGGTGCGTGAAACGCCGAACGTCACCGTTCACGTGCTGCCGATGCCCGCTGCCCCCTCGGTTCGAGAGCGCGCCGGACGGCGACCGGCGCAGAGGGGCACTCGGCTCGGCTATGCGGTCACGACCGCGTTGGTGGCGGGCGTCACCGTCCTCGCCAGCGCCTTGTTTCAGATCCTTGATCTCGGCAACGTGGCGTTGCTTTATCTTCTGCCGGTCATGGCGGCCGCGAGCCTGTTCGGGCTCCGGACCGGCCTCTACGCCGGTATCGCATCCAGCCTTGCGTACAACTTCTTCTTCCTGCCCCCTACGGGCACGCTGACGATCAGCAACCCGGAAAACCTGATCTCGGTCGTGGTGTTGCTCGGCATCGCCATCGCGACAAGTCAGCTGACATCGCGCGTGAGGGCGCAGGCGGATCTTGCCGCAGCAAGTGCCAGGACGAATGCCACGCTGGCGGGGTTCCTGCGTCAGATCGCCGGGGTCAATGATCTCGATGCCGCGGCGCAAATGATCTGCGACGATGTACGGCGTCTCTTCGATGTGCAGGTCGTGCTGCTCGCCCGTGGCGATGGCGCCGATCTCCAAATCCTCGCCGCGAGTGATCCCGCCTATCGTCTTGATGCGATGGACAACGCCGCCGCGAGTTGGGCGTTCGAGACCGGCAACCCGGCGGGCAAGGGCTCCGGCACGCTCGCCGCTTCGGAATGGCTATTCTATCCCATGAAGACGGGCGACCGCGTGCTAGGCGTGCTCGGCATAGCCAATGAGGCGGCCGGCAATCCCGTGCGCGCCGATCAGCTTCCCCTGCTCAGCAGCCTGATCGATCAGTCGACGCTGGTGCTGGAACGCTTGCGTCTGCAGGCGGAGATGCGCGACGTGGATGTGGTACGCACCCGAGACCGTCTGCGCGCCGCCTTGCTCTCTTCGGTCAGCCACGACCTGCGCACGCCGCTCACCGCGGTGATCGCCGCAGCAGCGCAGCTGCACCACGGCGCAACGCCTGAGTTGATCGGCACGATCGAGACCGAGGCGCAGCGGCTGAACCGCTTCGTCGCCAATCTCCTCGACATGGCCCGTGTGGAGGCCGGCGCGCTCAAGCTCAACGTCGATGCGATCGATCTCAGCGACGCCGTCACCGGCGCGGCGCACGATGCGCGACGCGCGCTGGAGGGCCATGACGTGCGCCTTGATGTGCCGCCGGACCTGCCGCTGGTCCGCGCCGATCCCCAGCTTCTCCATCATTGTCTGTTGAATCTTCTCGACAATGCCGGCCGCTATGGCGAGCCTGGCACCGAAGTCGTGATCGAGGGGCGTAATCGCTTCGGCGAGATCCGGCTTGCCGTTCTTGACCATGGACCGGGCCTTTTGCCGGGGCGGGAGAGCGAGGTCTTCGAGACGTTCAAGCGGCTGGAAGGCTCCGACCGCGCGATCGGCGGGACCGGGCTTGGACTGGCCATCGTCAAGGCCTTCGCAGAGGCGATGGGAATGACCGTTGAAGCCACAAACAGGGCCGACGGGAAAGGTGCTGCTTTCGCTCTGGTCTTCCCGCCAACCCTCATCGTTCGTGATCTTCCCGCGGGGAGCGTTTCCTGACATGCCTGCCAAGATCCTGGTGATCGATGATGATGCCGCCATCCGTCGTCTGCTCCGAAACACGTTGACGCGGGCGGACTATGCCGTCGTCGAAGCGGAAGACGCGAAGGCAGCGCTACGCCAATCTGCGGTTGAACATCCGAATGCGATCCTCCTCGATCTCGGGCTTCCGGATCGGGACGGCCTCAGCATCATTCCGCTGCTGCGCACCCATGGTGACGCCGTGATCCTCGTGGTGTCGGCACGTGACGCGGTCGACGAGAAGGTTGCGGCGCTTGACCTGGGCGCCGATGATTTCGTGACGAAGCCGTTCGACACCGATGAACTGCTCGCCCGGCTGCGGGTCGCGCTGCGTCACCAGGCGGCGTCGGATGCTACGCCGAAGATCGTCAGGCGCGGCGATCTCACCATCGATTTGGATCGGAGGATCGTCTGTCGCGGTGACGAAGAGCTTCACCTCACCCGCAAGGAATATGAGGTGCTGAGCCTATTGGCGCGCCACATCGGCCGCGTGGTGACACATCAGCGCGTGCTCGCCGCGGCGTGGGGCGCCGATGAAGAGCGCCGCGTCGAATATCTACGCATCATCATCCGCAACCTTCGCCAGAAGCTGGAAGCACCGGGCCCGGTCGGCAGCATCATCGCCAACGAACTTGGGGTCGGCTACCGGCTTCGCACCGACGTCTGAAGCGCCAGACGGGTCAGCGCCACCCGCCACCCAGACTCAGGAACATCGCAATCTGGTCCTGCAGCGCTGTGCGCATCTGCTAGTCGGCAGGGGCGCCTTTTCACTGCCCGGCGTAACGGAAATCGGAGAATCGCGCCTCACCACGCCCTGCCGCGTACAGCCCCGGTCGAAGCATCAGGAAGCCCCCGCGGACATTGTGGTGGTATCCCGACACCTCCATGCCGCGGTCGAACCGGTGCCAGGTACGGCCTCCGTCGGCTGACGTGTCATAGGTGACGATGTGACGGTCATTGGTGACCCGCAGCCGCATCCGCCGGCCGTGCGGATTGCTGGGGCGGCCGCGCTCCTGACCATATTGATGCGTCAAGAAGCGGTGCTCGTCGAAGCCGAGCCCGCAATATAGCCGGTCATCGTAAAACAGGATCAGTCCCGCCGTGGTGCCGGGATCAATCTCGATGTCGCACTCGATCCGGTACGCGCGATCGGTCGCGACCAGCAGCAGCGGCGAGGAGTCGACCGGCGCCGTGCCGGAGGCGGAGAGGAACAGCCGATTGTCCGAAACCCGCACGCGCGCGGCCTCATCAGGTCGCGGGCGGAAGAAGCTCCAGCGGGTGCCAAGGTCCAGGCGGGAGAAATCGTCGGAGAGCGCCAGGCCATGCGGCACCGTGCTGCCGCCGCGCGGCGCCGGCAGGGGCTGCGACAGGTCGCCGCCGGTCATCTGGAACCAGCCGTCGGGGGTCCATTCGACGCGGTCGAGCAACGTCTGCCGCCCCAGCGTCCAATAGCCCGCCTCATAGCCGTGGTAGAGCGCCCACCAGTCGCCCGCCGGCCCCTCGACCAGCGAAGCGTGGCCGCGCGACCACCATTGCTCCTTGTCCGACCGGGTTCGCACCAGCGGGTTGCCTGGATGCTGTTCCCACGGACCGTGGATCGAGCGTGCGCGGGCGGCGATCACCATATGGCCGGTCGGCGGCCCGGCCGTGCCGCCCACCGCGGTCAGCATGTAGAACCAATCGCCGCGCCGGTGGATCTTGGGTCCTTCGGGCGAGAAGCTTTCCACCACCCAGTCCGCGGGATAGCGCCACGGGTCATAGACATGCTCGACCTTGCCGACAGTCGACAGCCCGTCGTCCGCCAGCTTGATCCGATCCCCGCCCGACAGGAACAGCCATCGGCTACCGTCCTCGCCGACCGCGTGGCACGGGTCGATGTGATCGGGCAGGCCGAGGTCGATCGGATCGCTCCATGGCCCTTCGATGCGGCCGGCGTGAATGACGAAGATCCCGTTCCGCGGGCTGGCCTTGACGGGAATGTAGAGGAAGTACCGCCCCTCATGCTTTTCGAGGCTGACGGCCCAGACTGAGCCGATGTTTTTCGTCAGCGCCGGTCCGATCGGTCGCCAGTTCACCAGATCGCGACTGTGCCAGATGACGCAGCCGGGATAGGAATCGAAGCTGGAAAAGGTCAGGTAATAGTCGCGCCCGTCCTTGAGGATGGCGGGATCGGGCCGATCGCCGGCCATCACCGGATTGAGGAAGCGCCCGTCGCCCAGGTCGGCGATGCGCTGCCCATCGATGCCGCGCCGCCAGGTCTGTGCGCCGGCGGGAAGCACGGCTCCGGCGACGAGCGCGCCGGTCAGCGTGGCACGGCGGGTCAGGTTCATGGCAGTTGTTCCAATCGTTTGCGGCCGAACGCCAGTACGGCGCGATGCCAGGAGCGCCGGGCGCCGGGCGAACGCGGCGCCCGGTCGGCGAGCGCAAGCCACGAAAGCGCCTCCGCTGCGCGGACGCCGGGATCCTTGGCGATGCGCGCAAGGTCCGTGTCGAATGCGGCGAAATAGACCGGTTCGCCCTGCCACGCGCGCAGCCGTTCCTGCGCTTCGTCGAGAGACCAGCCCTGGCGGTGAATCCCCAAATCGACGCGCCCGCGCGCGGCGCGGAAGATCAGCCAGTGCAGGTGGCCGAGCATGGCACGGGGATCCGGATAGGCAACCAGTGTCTCGGCATAGGTCGCCCAGCCTTCCACAAAGGCGGACGCGTAGCGCAGGCGCAGGGGATGGGGCCGCGCCACCTCCTCGATCCCGAGCTGTACCATGTGGCCGGGTAGCAGCTCGTGCGCGACGACGCTGGGCAGCGACCAGGCCGGCCGGCGGGCGATGTCGCGCAGGTCGACGACATACACGCCCTTGCTGCCCGGCGCGGGCGGCTGGCGAAAGCCCTGCTTGCCGGACGCGATCTCGGCCGGGCTGAGCGCACGGACGCTGACGTCGAGACAGAAAGCGGGCACCTCCGCGATCAGCCGCGACGTTGCCGCGCGATCGGCGGCGAGGGTCGCGCTCATATCGGCAATGGCGCGGGCGCGACCCTGATCGGTGGCGGCATAATGATCGGCAGGGTCAGCAAACAGGCGTGCGAAGCGCGCGCCGACACTCGCGCCGGTAATGCCGAGGTCGTCGCTCAGCCGCATGGCGCGCGTCTCCAGATCGGCCAGTGCGGCGTCAAGCCGGCGGATGGCGGCATCGGAGTCCGCCGAACCCAGCGTCCTGCCCAGCGCCAGCCCTATGTCGCCGGGCCGGGAGGCGAGCGCCGCCTCGATCGTCAGGCCGGCACGCGCCGCGTCCAGATCGAGCCGACGGGCAGGGGAGAGGCGCTGCGCATCG
>JBELMF010000107.1:0-12341 GCA_042096015.1 Sphingomonas sp. | reverse complement strand
GTATGGCCGATGCCGTGGCTGCCGCTCATGCCCGAAAGACCGAAGCGCCCGGCGACGTCCTTGGGCAGGCCAACCTCCTTGTACAGCTCTATCCGCTTGCCGGCACCGGTGACCGCCACTTCGGGATAAGCGTCCGAAAGCCAGGCGCGCACGGCCTCTTCCTGTGCGGCGGGAACCGACAGGACGGCGTGGGTATCCATCGCGCGCACGCCTGCGGTGATCGACAACGTCTTGCCCAGCGCGGCCGCGATCGCCTCGCCATCGCCACCGCGCAGCGTGAGCTTCGCGGAGCCGGATGCGCCGTCGCTATAGACCGCAAACCCCGCGCTGTCGGGGCCACGATCGGTCATCACCTCGAGCATCCCGGCGAGCAGCCCACCGAGCTGCGGCTCCAGCGCACGATCCTTCAAAAACAGTCCAACAATGCCGCACATATGTGCACCCCACCCCGCCAATCGGTTCTCCCGATGGATATGAGGGCGGTTCGCCACTGTCAATCACAGGAAAATTGTTTTCTTCGCAGGAAATCTCTCGACGAATCGAATTTCGCTGCGCTATTCCTGTCAGGCAGGATAGTTTCCCCCAGGAATAGGGTGATGGTACGCGCTGGCAAGCGGGCGCCGCATCCGGATCGGGGGAATTATAAGGGGTTTCAGCTGAGATGACGCAACGGGTGGCAATCATCGGCGCGGGTCCGAGCGGGCTGGCCCAGCTCCGCGCATTCCAGAGCGCGCAGGCCAAGGGTGCCGACGTGCCCGAGATGGTGTGCTTCGAGCGGCAATCCGAATGGGGTGGCCAGTGGAACTATACGTGGCGCACCGGCCTGGATGGCTTCGGAGAGCCGGTGCACACCAGCATGTACCGCTACCTCTGGTCCAACGGCCCGAAGGAATGCCTGGAGTTCGCCGATTACTCCTTCGAGGAGCATTTCGGCCGGCCGATCCCCTCCTACCCGCCCCGCGCGGTGCTGCACGATTACATCATGGGCCGCGTCGCCAAGAGCGACGTGCGCAAGTTCATCCGCTTCAACACCCCCGTCCGCTGGGTGGAGAAGCGCGAGGACGGGAAGTTCGACGTGCGCTCGCACGATCTGCGCACCGATGAGGAGCAGACCGAGGTCTTCGACTATGTCGTGGTCGCCAGCGGCCATTTCTCGACGCCCAACGTGCCCGAGTTCGAGGGGTTCGAGCTGTTCGCCGGCCGCGTGCTGCATGCGCATGATTTCCGCTCGGCAGACGAGTTCTCGGGCAAGGACGTGCTGCTCGTCGGCAGCTCCTATTCGGCCGAGGACATCGGCACCCAATGCTTCAAGTACGGCGCAAAATCCGTCACCTTCAGCTATCGCTCGCGCCCGCTGGGCTATGACTGGCCCGAGGGGTTCGAGGAGAAGCCGCTGCTGACCCGGCTGGTCGGCAACACCGCCTATTTCGTGGATGGCACCCACCGGCATGTCGATGCGATCGTGCTGTGCACCGGCTACCTCCACAGCTTCCCGTTCCTGCCCGATTCGCTGCGTCTGAAGACCAACAACCGCCTGTGGCCGCTGGGCCTGTACAAGGGTGTGTTCTGGATCGAGGATCCCAAGCTGATCTACCTGGGCATGCAGGACCAATATTATACATTCAACATGTTCGATGCGCAGGCGTGGCTGGCGCGGGACTTCATCCTGGGCCGCTACGCTCTGCCCGCCCCCGACGTGCAGACCGCCGAGACGCTGGAATGGCGGGCACGCGAGGAGAAGCTGGAAAGCGCCTCGGACGAGATCGACTTCCAGACCGACTATGTCCGCGATCTGCTGACCGACACCGACTATCCGCACCTGGACGTGGATGGCGTGGCCGAGCTGCTGAAGGAGTGGAAGCGTCACAAGGAGGAGGACATCCTTGGTTATCGCGACCACAGCTATCGATCGGTGCTGACCGGCAACACCGCGCCGGTGCATCATACGCCGTGGATGCAGGCGATGGACGATTCGCTGGAAGCCTTCCTTTCCGTAGAAAAGGCGGCATGACCGCCCCCATCGTCGAGCGGCTGACCGTCGCCGGCGGGGGCGCCTTGCGCTTCTCGCTGGCATCGGGGGATCGGGTCCGCGTGGTGGATCCGGAGGGGTTGCAGCCTGCCCTGCTGCGCCTTTCCGATCCCGCCGCGATTTCCGGCCTGACCGCCGACGAGGCGGGGACCATCGCATTGCTCGCCGCCGATGGCCCGGTGGGCCAGTCCGCCGCCTTCGCCGCCACTGCCCCGGTCCAGTGCACGCTGGAGGCGCCGGGCGAACCGATGACGCCCGACACGCAGGCGCCGCCCACCGACCTGACCCTGATCATCGAACGCGCGGGCCCGGCGGACGCCCCTCCCCCCTTGGCGCAGCCGACGCTGGACCTGCGCGTACCCGCCGCGAATGCCCGCGCCTATCGCGTGAAGGCGGGGGACTATATCCAGATCATCGATGTCGAGGGGAAGCAGTGTTCCGACTTCCTCGCCTTCGATGCGGCGGCGCTGGAACACGGCGCCGAGCTGGGGCTGGACCCCACCGTCACCCGCACGTTGATGGGCAATGCCTTTGCCAAGCCCGGCCTGCATTCGCGCTATTTCGACGCGCAGATGCGCCCGCTGGTGGAGATCGTGCGCGACACCGTGGGCCGGCACGATACCTTCCTGCTGGCGTGCAGCGCGAAATATTACGAGGACCTGGGCTACCCGGGCCACGACAATTGCACCGACAACTTCAACCGCGAGCTGGAGCCGCACGGCGTGGCGCCGCGCAAGGGGTGGCCGGCGATCAACTTCTTCTACAATACCGCCGTGGACGAGCATGAGCAGATCGGGTTCGACGAGCCTTGGTCCCGCCCTGGCGACTATGTGCTGCTGCGCGCGCTGACCGACCTGGTCTGCGCCTCCTCCTCCTGCGCCGACGATATCGATGCGGCGAACGGCTGGAACCCCACCGACATCCATGTGCGCGTCTATGATGCAGGCGCCGCGCTAAGCCCAGGGATCGCCCATCGCATGACCCCCGATGCCCCGCCGCGCCTGACCCGCGAGAGCGGATTCCACCCGCGCATCGCGGCGTTGACCCGCAACATGGTGGAGTATCGCGGCTTCTGGCTGCCCGGCTGCTTCACCGGCGAAGGGCCGATCGCCGAATATTGGGCCTGCCGCGAACGCGCGGTGGTGATGGACCTTTCCCCGCTGCGCAAGTTCGAGGTGACCGGGCCGGATGCCGAGGCGCTGATGCAGCTGGCGGTGACGCGCGACATATCGAAGCTGGCGGTGGGCCAGATCGTCTATACCGCGATGTGCCATGAAACCGGCGGGATGATCGACGACGGCACCGTGTTCCGCATGGGCACCCATGCCTTCCGCTGGGTGTGCGGGGACGATTACAGCGGCGTGTGGCTGCGCGAACTGGCGGCGCGCGAGGGGCTGAACGTCTTCGTGAAGTCCTCGACGGACCAGCTGCACAATGTCGCGCTGCAGGGCCCCCTCGCCCGCCGGATCCTGGCGCCGCTGGTGACCACGCCGCGCCATCTGGCGACGGTGGAGGAGCTGAAATGGTTCCGCTTCACCACCGGGCGGATCGGCGACGTGCCCGTGATGGTCTCGCGCACCGGCTATACCGGCGAACTGGGCTATGAGATCTGGTGCCATCCCTCGAAGGCGCCCGCCTTGTGGGATGCGCTGTTCGAGGCGGGGGCGCCGCACGGCATGCTGCCGTTCGGGCTGGACGCGCTGGACATGGTGCGGATCGAGGCGGGGCTGGTCTTTGCCGGATACGATTTCTGCGACCAGACCGATCCGTTCGAGGCGGGGATCGGCTTTACCGTGCCGAAGGCGAAGACCGCGCGCTACATCGGCGACGAGGCGCTGCGCCGTCGCCGCGAAGCGCCGCAACGCGCGCTGGTGGGGCTGGATATCGAGGGCGGCGAGCCCGTGGGCCATGGCGACCCGGTCTATCGCGGCCGGATGCAGATGGGCGTGATCACCAGCGCGACCCGATCGCCGATCCTGGGCAAGACAATCGCGCTGGCGCGGGTGGATGTTTCGGCGACCGAGCTTGGCACCGCGCTGGAAATCGGCAAGCTTGACGGGCACCAGAAAAGGATCGGGGCGAAGGTGGTGCGGTTCCCGCACTATGACCCCGACAAGACGCGCGTGCGGGCCTGATCGGCACGCACCACGGGAGGGGTGCCGCGGCCGAACGAAAAGGGGGTTGCGACACGATGGGGATTGAAGGTTTGCGGCGGACGGCCGCGTGCGTCGGGCTGCTCGTCGCGGCATTGCCGGGGCAGGCGATGGCGCAGGCGACGGCGGTTCCGGTGCTCAGCGGAGCGGATACCGCCTTCGTCGCCTGTTGCGCGCTGTTCGTGATGCTGATGATGCTGCCCGGGCTGGCGCTGTTCTACGGCGGGCTGGCGCGGACCAAGAACGTCCTCTCGATCCTGACCCAGGTGTTCGCCACCGCGGCGATGGTATGCGTGCTATGGACGCTGGTTGGCTATTCGCTGGCGTTCGATGGCACCGGCGCGTTCCCTGCGATCATCGGCGGCACCGGCAAGCTGTTCCTGAACGGGGTGACGCAAGAATCGCTGGTCGGCACCATCCCCGAATATCTCTATTACCTGTTCATGATGCTGTTCGCGGCGATCACGCCGCCGATCATCGTCGGCGCCTTCGCGGAGCGGATCCGCTTCTCCGCGGTGCTGGTGTTCATGGCGGTGTGGTTCCTGATCAACTACGTCCCTATGGCGCACATGGCCTGGGGCGGCGGCTGGGTGTTCGGCGTGGGCGTGCAGGATTTCGCGGGCGGCAACGTGGTGCACTTGAACGCGGGGATCGCCGCTCTGGTCGCGGCGATCGTGATCGGCCCGCGCCATGGCCTGGGCACCCCGGCGATGGCGCCGCACAACATGACCATGGTGTTCACCGGCGGCGCGATGCTGTGGGTGGGCTGGCTGGCCTTCTGCGGCGGCTGCGCGCTGGTGGCGAACGGATTCGCGATGTTGATCATGGTGAACACGCTGCTGGGCGGCGCGGCGGGCGCGCTCTCCTGGCTGGCCGTCGAGTGGAAGCATCGCGGTCGACCGAGCACGCTGGGCGCGGTCTCCGGCGCGATCGCCGGGCTGGTGGCGATCACGCCGGCGTGCGGCTTCGTCTCGCCGATGGGCGCGATCGGGGTGGGCCTGCTGGTCTCCCCGGTGTGCGTGTGGGCGGTGGAGAGCCTGAAGCACCGCTTCGGCTATGACGATTCGTTCGACGTGTTCGGCGTGCACGGCGTGGGCGCGATCGTCGGCGGGCTGCTGACCACCGTGTTCGCCACCCCCGCGCTGGGCGGTGCAGGCTATCTCCAGGATCGCGGCTTCCTCGCCCAGATGGCGGTGCAGGTGGGGATCATGGCGTTCAGCGCGCTGGTCTGCGTGGTGACCACGCTGATCGCGCTCAAGATCGCGGACCTGACCGTGGGGCTGCGCGTGGGGCCGGAGGAGGAACAGGGCGGCCTGGACATCACCTCCCATGGCGAAAGCGGCTATCGCCTGAGCTGATCCGACCGCCCTGCCCGCGCAGGGCCGTCAGGCGGCGCTGCGCGGGTAGATGATGATCGAGAGGTACCGGGTCAGCTGGCCGAACAGCTCCTCCGGCCCGTGCTGCGCGCCCGAATCGAACAGCAGCGTATCGCCCGGGCGCAGGTGATAGGTCTCGCTGCCGTGGCGATAGGAAACCTCGCCCTCCAGCATGAAGATCAGTTCCGATCCCTGGTGCGCGAAGCTGGTGTGCGGCTGCGCGCCCTCGCGCAGGGTGATGAGGTACGGCTCCACCATCACCTCCCCGCGCAGCAGGTGGCCGAGCAGCTGATAGTTATGGCCGGACTTGGTGCCGCGCCGCTCGATGCTGACCCCCTGCCCGGCCTGGACGAACGAGCAATCCTGCCGCTCCTCGACCGAGCTGAACAGGGTGGAGATCGGTACCGACAGCGCGCGCGCGATCGACTGGATGGTGGTGAGCGAGGGCGAGATGCCGCCGTTCTCGATCTTGGACATCATGCCCAGCGAGATGTTCGCCGCGCTCGCGAGATCGGAGACGGACAGGTCCTGACGACGCCGGAGCAGGCGGATCTGGTTGCCCAGCTCCTTCTCCAGCTGGCGCGGATCGACCGAGGGTGCGCCGGAGCCGGTGCGATAATCCTCCGGTTCGGGCGCTGCCTGCTCGGCTGCCCGCAGCGATCTGCTCATTGCCAACTCCTCGTCACGAACATCTGTATCATCAAGCGTGAAATTTCTTTCTCCTAGCGCAACGCGGCGGCGCTGTCGGCCCGTTTCTGGTCCATCGCGGAGGAGCGTGCGTCGCGCGGCGCCAGGCCGAAGCGCGCCTTGAACGCGCGGGAGAAGTGGCTGGCGCTGGCGAAGCCCGATGCCACCGCCACGTCGGTGACCGACAGGCCGGTGGCGCGCAGCAGGTGGCGCGCATGATCCAGCCGGATGCGCTGATACACCTCGCCGATGCTGGTGCCGAGCAGGCGCTGGAACAGCCGCTCCAGCTGCCGGCGCGAGAGGCCCGCGACCATCGCCAGCGCATCGCCGTCCAGTGGCTCCTCCAGCGCGCCCTCCATCGCGGCGAGCGCGCGCAGCAGCCGCGCGTCACGCACCCCGAAGCGATCCGCCAGGTCCGCGCGCTGCGGCCGTTCGGGCCCGCGCGCATCGGTGCGGATGAACCATTCGCCCACCTGCAGGGCGAGGCCGGGGCCATGATCGCGCCCGATCAGCGCGATCGCCAGGTCAAGCCCGGCGGTGCCGCCCGCGCAGGTCATCCGCTGCCGGTCGATCACATAGAGGCCGCCCTCCAGCGCGACGCGCGGGAAGGCATCGCGCAGCAGATCGGCATGTTCCCAGTGCACCGTCGCGCGATGCCCGTCGAGCAGCCCCGCGCGCGCCAGCAGATAGGGGCCGCCCGAGACGCCGCCGATCGCCGCGCCCCGGCTCGCCAGCCGGCGCAACCAGGCGAAGGTGGCCGCGTCCGCGAAGCGCCGAGGGTCGCCCCCCGCCACCACGAACAGGAGGTCGCACGGCGCCTCCTCCCCTACCCGGCGATCGGCCAGTACCATCGCCCCGTTCGAGGCGGCGACCGGCCCGCCATCCACCGAGAAGTGGGTCCAGCGATAACGCGCCCGCCCGCCGAGCGCGTTGGCCGCGCGAAACGGCTCGATCAGGGAGGCATAGGAGAGCAAGGCGAAATCGTCGATCAGCAGCAGGCCGAGATGGATTTCAGATTGCGCGTCGCTGGCAGGCATGTTCATGCCGCATAGAGACAAGCATGGTCCCGTGGAAGAACATATCTTTCTCCACAGGCAACATCTTAGGGATCGGCCCACTCCACCGATGCGCTACTCCGGCTTCAGCCTGCTTACCAACGCCCTGCGCGGGCATCGCGGCTGGCGTCCCGCCTGGCGCGACGCATCGCCGCAGCCGGCCTATGACGTGCTGGTGATCGGCGGCGGCGGCCACGGCCTTGCCACCGCTTACTACCTGGCGAAGAACCACGGCATCAATCGTGTCGGGGTGGTGGAGCGCGGCTGGATCGGCGGGGGCAATGCCGGGCGCAACACCACGATCATCCGCTCCAATTACGGTCTGCCCGGCAACGAGCCCTTCTACGAATGGTCGATGAAGCTGTGGGAAGGGCTGGAGCAGGACCTGAACTATAACGCGATGGTCAGCCAGCGCGGCGTGCTCAACCTTTATCACTCCGATGCACAGCGCGACGCCTATGCCCGGCGCGGCAACGCGATGCGGCTGCATGGCGTGGATGCCGAATTGCTCGATCAGGATGGCGTTCGCCGGATGGCGCCCTTCCTGGATTTCGAGGGTGCGCGTTTTCCCATCCAGGGCGGGCTGCTCCAGCGGCGCGGCGGCACCGCGCGGCACGATGCGGTGGTGTGGGGCTATGCCCGGGCCGCATCGGACCGGGGCGTGGACATCATCCAGAATTGCGCCGTCACCGGCTTCCTGCGCGATGCCTCCGGCGCGGTGACCGGCGTGGAGACGACACGCGGGCCGATCCGCGCGGGCAAGGTGGGCATGGCGGTCGCCGGGCACAGCTCCGTGGTGGCGGCGATGGCGGACCTGACGCTGCCGATCGAGAGCCATGTCCTCCAGGCGTTCGTGACCGAGGGGCTGAAGCCGCTGATCCCGGGCGTGATCACCTTCGGCGCCGGGCATTTCTACATCAGCCAGTCCGATAAGGGCGGGCTGGTCTTCGGCGGCGATATCGATGGCTACAACAGCTACGCCCAGCGCGGAAACATGCCCGTGATCGAGGATGTGTGCGAGGGCGGGATGGCGCTGATGCCGATGATCGGCCGCGCCCGCCTGCTACGCGCCTGGGGCGGGGTGATGGACATGACGATGGATGGATCCCCGATCATCGACCACGCCCCCGTCCCCGGCCTCTATGTCAATGCCGGCTGGTGCTATGGCGGGTTCAAGGCGACCCCTGCCTCCGGCTGGTGCTTCGCGCACCTGCTCGCCACCGATACGCCGCACGACACCGCCGCCGCCTTCCGGTTCGATCGCTTCCGCCTTGGCGCGGTGATCGATGAGAAGGGTCAGGGCGCGCAGCCCAACCTGCACTGAGGCGACACGCATGAGGATCCCCTGCCCCTATTGCGGCGAGCGTGACGCCCAGGAGTTCGTCTATCGCGGCGACGCCGCCCCGCGCCGGCCCGACGATGCGGAGGACTTCCACGATTTCGTCTATCTGCGCGCCAATGTCGCCGGGCCGATGCGCGAGCTGTGGTATCACGCCCAGGGCTGCCGCACCTGGATCGAGGTGACGCGCGACACCCGCGATCATGCGATCCTGGCCAGCACCCTCGCCGGGGGCGCCGCGGCATGAGCGGCTATCGTCTCGCCAGCGGCGGTCTGGTCGATCGCGCCGCGCCCTTGCGCTTCAGTTTCGACGGGCGCGCGATGACCGGGCTGGCGGGGGACACGCTCGCCTCTGCGCTTATGGCGAACGGGGTCGGGTTGGTCGGCCGCTCGTTCAAATACCATCGCCCGCGCGGGGTGTTGACCGCCGGACCGGCGGAGCCCAATGCTCTGGTGACGTTGCGCAGCGGCGCATATGCCGAGCCGAACACCACCGCGACCACGATCGAACTGTTCGAGGGCCTCTCCGCCACTAGCCAGAACCGCTGGCCCAGCCTGGCGCTGGACGTGATGGCGGTGAACCAGCTCGCCTCGCCGCTCTTCGTCGCGGGCTTCTACTACAAGACGTTCATGTGGCCCGCGAAGGCGTGGGAGAAGCTGTACGAGCCGGTGATCCGCCGTGCCGCGGGGCTGGGCGCGCTCTCCGGCCTGCCCGATCCCGATGCCTATGATCGCGAGCATGATTTCTGCGACCTGCTGGTGATCGGCGCGGGGCCCGCCGGATTGGCGGCGGCGCTGGCGGCGGGGCGCGCGGGGCTGCGCGTGATCGTGGCGGAGACCGATGCGCGTGTCGGCGGCCAGCTGCTGGCGGAGCGGCACGAGGTGGCGGGGATGTCCGGCGTCGCCTGGGTGGATTTCGCGCTGGCGGAGCTGCGCGCGATGTCCAACGTCCGCGTGCTGACCCGCACCACGGTGTTCGGCGTTTTCGACGGGCGCGAATATGGCGCGGTGGAGCGCGTGTCCGATCACCTCGCCGTCCCGCTACCCGGCCAGCCGAAGCAACGGTTGTGGAAAATCGTCGCGCGCCATGCCCTCCTCGCCAGCGGCGCGACCGAGCGGCCGATCACCTTCGCCAACAATGATCGCCCCGGCGTGATGCTGGCCTCCGCGGCGCAAGCCTATGCCACCCGCCATGCGGCGGCGCCCGGGCAGCGCGGCATCATTTTCACCACCGGCGACAGCGGCTGGAGCGCGGCGGCGGACCTGGTGGCGGCGGGCGTATCGCTGGCAGCGGTCGTGGACAGCCGGGCCGAGGTTTCGCCGTTGGCGGAGGAGGTACGCCGCGGCGGAGTGCAGGTGTTCGCCGGCGCGGTGGTGCAGGAGGTTCACGGCCGCAGCATGAGCGGCGCGACGATCCGCGACGCCGGCGGACGTGAGCATCGCATCGCCGCCGACTTCCTGGGCATGGCGGGCGGCTGGAACCCCGCGATCGGCATCGGCAGCAACATGGGGGCAAAGCCGGCCTGGTCGGAGGATCTGCACGCCTTCGTGCTGCGCGATGGCCCACCCGGTCTGCGAACGGTGGGCGCGGCGGAGGGGCGGATGGCCCTGCGGGACGCGCTGGCCAGCGGCATCGCCGCCGCCGGGGAGATCGCCTCTGCGCTGGGCCGTACCGCCGCGGCAATGCCGGTGCCCGATGCCAGCGATGATCCCGCGCGCGTCTCCCCGCTGTGGCATGTGCCGGGGGGCAAGGGGAAGGCATTCGTCGATTTCCAGCATGACGTGACGGACAAGGACATTGCGCTCGCCGCGCGCGAGGGCTTCGTCTCGATCGAGCATCTCAAGCGCTACACCACGCTGGGCATGGCGACCGACCAGGGCAAGACGGGCCAGCTCAACGGCCACGCTTTGCTCGCCGCCGCAACCGGCAAGTCGATCGCGGAGGCGGGTACGATCCGTTCGCGGCCACCCTATCTGCCGGTGTCGCTGGGCGTGCTCGCCGGCCATCATCGCGGCACGCATTTCCGCCCCGAGCGCCACACCGCCGCGCACGACTGGACGCAGACACGCGGCGCGGTGTTCGTGGATGCGGGTCAGTGGAAGCGCGCGCAATATTTCCCCCGCCCGGGCGAAACCGATTGGCTGGAGACGGTGAACCGCGAGGTCACCGCCACCCGGGCCTGCGTGGGCATTTGCGACGTTTCCACGCTGGGCAAGATCGATGTGTTGGGGCCGGATGCGGGGCTGCTGCTCGACCGGCTCTATGTGAACATGATGTCCACGCTGAAGCTGGGTCGTGCGCGCTATGGCCTGATGCTGCGCGAGGACGGGTTCGTCTTCGACGACGGCACCGTCACCCGCTTTGCCGAGGACCGCTTCTTCGTCACCACCACCACCGCCAATGCGGCGCGGGTGATGCAGCATATCGACCATGCCCGGCAGGTGACCTGGCCCGGGCTGGACGTGCAGGCTACCTCGGTGACGGAGAATTGGTCAACCTACGCGGTCGCCGGCCCGAAGGCGCGCGCATTGCTCCAGGCGGCATTCCCCGACGTCCCGCTCGACGATGCGGCGCTGCCCTATATGGGTGCGGCGATGTTCCGCTGGCATGACGTTCCGGGCCGCCTGTACCGCCTCTCCTTCTCGGGCGAGCTGGCCTATGAGGTCAGCGTGCCCGCGCGCCACGGTGCCGCGCTGCTGCGGCACCTGTTCGCGGCGGGCGACCCGTTCGACGTGGTCCCCTATGGCACGGAGGCCTTGGGGGTGATGCGGATCGAGAAGGGCCATGTCGCGGGCAACGAGTTGAACGGCCAGACCACTGCTGCCGATCTCGGCCTGGGCCGGATGCTCTCGACCAAGAAGGACTTCATCGGCCGGGCGATGGCGCAGCGCCCCGCGCTGGTCGATCCCGCCCGCCCCAGCCTGGTGGGGCTGAAGCCGGTCGGCGGCGCGCGCATCCGGGCGGGCGCACATCTGCTGCCGGCTAGCATCGCCACCCGCACCGCCGCGGATGACCAGGGCTATGTCACCTCCGCCGCCTTCTCGCCGACGCTGGGCCATTGGATCGGCCTCGCGCTGCTTTCGAGCGGCCCGGCGCGGCATGGCGAGCGGGTGATCGTCCACGATCCTGTGCGCGATGGCGATATCGAAGCGGAGGTCTGTTCCCCCATCTTCGTCGATCCCGAAGGAGCGCGCCTCCATGGCTGATGCGCTGACCATCACCGAGCGGCCCAGCCTCGCCATCGCCAGCGTCATGGGGCGCAAGGGCGTGGGCGCCGCCGCGATCGGCGAGGCGCTGGGCCTCGCCGCGCCGACCCGTCCCGCCTTCGCCGCCGGCACCGATCTGGCCCTGCTCGGCACGGGCCCCGGTACCTGGCTGGCGATGGCCGAGACCGCTTCGCTGGACTGGGCGGACGGGGTGCAGGAGCGGCTGCCCGGCCTCGCCTCCGTCAGCGACCAGAGCAGCAGCTATGTCGTCACGCGCCTCTCCGGCCCGGATGCGCGGCGCCTGCTCCGCCGGGGCCTGTCGATCGATCTGCATCCGGACGCCTTCGTCCCCGGCTCGGCCGCCACCAGCGTGATCGCGCATATCGGCGTGATCGTCTGGCAGGTCGATGACGCCCCCACCTACGACCTCGCGGTGTTCCGCAGCCTGCACGCCAGCCTGCGCCACTGGATCGAGATCACCGCCGCTTCCCTCTG
>JBELMF010000106.1:0-12322 GCA_042096015.1 Sphingomonas sp. | reverse complement strand
GGCGCCGCCGTACCAGGGGTGGCGGAAGTTCCACACCTCGTCGCTGCCGACGACGATCGTGTCGTATCGCTCCATCTGCGCGGGATCATCGAGCGGGAAGGGGCGCGATAGGGGAAGGGCGTCGACCGCGGCGATCAGCGCGCGGGTCTTGCGGCCGAGCGCGGCGAAGTGGCGCGGATCGGTGCGGACGGGGAGCGTGGGCTGAAAGGCGTTGCGTGCCTCGCGCCACTCAACGCGGCGGGAGCGGTGGTCGAGGATCTCGGCGTCGAGGCCGCGCTTGGCGAGGCCTTCGACCAGGCAGCGCGCCTGCCAGTAGGAGCCGTAGTTGATCGAACGGTGGAAGGTGAGGACGCCGACCTTAGGTGAAGTCATCGTGGATCAGCGGCCGTAGATGAGATCGATGACTTGCGCCGAGCGGGCGAAGTGGTCGGCGGATTGGTCGTAGCTGGGGCTGCGGGCGAGTTGCGTCGCCCAGGCGGCGGCGGCGCGGCCGCCCCAATCGTCCGCGCCTTCGGTGAGGCGGATCGCGGTGGTGCCGGTGAAGTGATCGGCGGTGAAATCGTAGAAGCTGCCCGCGACGTTGCGAAGCGCTGCACCGCCTTGCGTGCCGTAGAAATCGGCGGCGATCACCGCGTCCTGCCCGGCGTGGAGGCGCCACGAGCAAGTGAGGCGGACGTTGGTGCCGCCGGCCCGGAAGCTGGCGCTGGCGTAGTCCTCGACCGAGCCGGGGTGGAGCAGCTGGCCGCCGGCGTAAAGCGCGGCATTGGCGTCCGAGACCTGCGGGAAGCCGAGCGTCCAGAGCGCGAGGTCGACGAGGTGGACGCCGAGATCGACGACACAGCCGCCGCCGGACTGGGCGGGGTCGTAGAACCACGGCTTGTCCGGGCCGTAGGCGTTGTGGAAGGTGAGATCGACGGCGAAGATCTCGCCGAGCGTACCGTCACGGACGAGACCGGCGATCGCCTCCATGCCCGCCGTGTGGCGATAGGAAAGGTCGACGCCGAGCAGCCGGTCGGCGGCGCGGGCGGCGGCGATCACCGCGTCCACCTCCGCCGCGGTGCGGCCGAGCGGCTTCTGGCAGAAGACTGCCTTGCCGGCGTTCAGCGCCTGGATCGACTGGTCGGCATGGAGCGCGCTGGGGGTGGCGATCACCACGCCATCGAGGTCGAGCGCCAGCATCGCGTCGAGCGAGCCCACGACCTGCGCCGTCGGCGTGACGGCAAGCGCTTCGTCGACGCATTGCTCGGACGGATCGCAGACCGCAACCGCATCGATTGCGCCGGTGGCGACCATCGCGGCCATGCGGTGGCGACCGATCCAGCCGGTGCCGAGAAAACCGATACGGGGTTTCATTGCGTCAGGCCGATGCGGCGAGCTTGAGCGGCGCTGCCTGGGCCGGAGCGTAGCGGTCGATCATCTCGGCACAGAAATCGGCGAACATCTGCGGATCGCGCGCGGGGCTGGTGTGGTGCGGCTGGACGCCGAGGTGCTCGGGGGTGAAGCAGAAGGTGACGGTGACGTCGAAGTCGGCGAGCGCCTCCATCTGACGATCGAACCAGTCGAGCGCATTGGGGCGGAAACGATCGGCCCAGCTCAAACCGGTGCGCAGCTTGCGCGTGCCGAGGCGCTTCAGCCAGCCGACCGCCTCGTCGAGGCGCGGATCCTCGAAGTGGAACCATTGCATCAGGCCCATGTCGGCCGCGTGGCGCGCGTACACGTCGAGCGAGGGCTTGGGCGTGCCGTCCTCGCGGATCAGGCCCATGTAGAAATGGCGGTAATAGCTCGAGCCTTCCGCCTCGCGGTGGCGGGTGGTGGCGCCCCAGGACTGGGGAAGATCGTAGAGCGAATACCAGAAGATCTGGGGCACGCGGCCGATCAGCAGCTCGGCGGTCTTCTCAACGCCGAAGACCTGCACTTCCTCGGCGCCGAACGAGCCGACGCCGACCTCGGTGACCCAGATCGGCTTGTCGGGGACGACCGCCTCGATCTCGGCGATCTTGTTCGGCCAATCGTGGATCGACCAGAGGTTCCAGTCGAGCGGGAAGCCGTGGACCGCGACGACGTCGACCGCATCGAGCGCGCCGTGATCGCGCATCCGGTTCACCCACAGGGGATCGATCGGCGACATGCCGCCGAGCACGCGCGTGACGTTGGGGTTGATGGCGTAGATAGAGTTGCCAGCGCGAATGACGTGATCGGCATAGTTCGACCAATCGGGGTCGATCTCCGGATCCCAGTGCGACTTGTTGTTCGGCTCGTTCCAGATCATCGCCGCTTCGATCACGAACTTATTCCCCCTTCGATGGATAAACCGCCGCCGGACCATATTGGCCGAACGGCACCGGGGCGACCCGGCAGAGATAGACGTCTCCGTCGGCCTGCGCCTCGACGGTGAAGCCGGCGGCACGCAGCATCGCCTGGCTGGCGGCGGCGTTGGGCGCCCACCAATTGGTCCAATCCCCGGCGAACTTGCGTTCGATGAAATGCATCTTCGGATAGCCGGGCGCGTCGAAATAGGCCGGCTGCTTGAAGGTGCCCGGATCGAAGAAGGGGTGATCCTCGGGCACGTCGTCCACGTCCGAGCTGCCTTGTTGCAGCGTCTGGAACAGCATCGCATCGGCGGCGACATGCTCGCGGATCAGGTCGAGCGCGAGGAGCGGGTGGCGCAGATGGTAGAGGACGCCCATGAAGATCACGAGGTCGAACTTCTCGCCGAGCGCGGCGACATCGTAGACGGAGAGGTTGCGGAACTCGACGCCGGTGAAGCCCAGCGCTTCGGTGGCGAGTGCGGCCTGCGCGAGATAGCGATCGTCGCTGTCGATGCCCACCACGCGCGCGGCACCGCGGCGCAGCGCCTCGACCGAATAGAAACCGGCGTTGCAGCCGATGTCGAGCACCGTCTTGCCGGTGAGGTCTTCGGGGAAGATCGTCGCGAAGCGGGCGAATTTGTCGGCCGGATAGTTGCCGAGGAAGTGATCAGGGGCGGTGGGCGTGCCGTTAAGATCGATATTGTGGAACCACGGGGCGAGCGCGGCGATCCTTCTACTTAGCTCGTGCTGATCGTCGGAACGTGCGGCTGCCGGCATCTAACCCCCTTGAGACGGGCCCTCCGTGCCGCGGCACGGGTGATCTCGTTACGCTAACGATCGGATTTGGAAGGGGTTCCCGGCGTGGGCGGCGTTTACGGTCGGTTCGTGCTTTCAAGCCTTCGGGTTGGGGGACCGGGTGAGATGGCGGTATCAGAAGGGGATGCCTCATATCGAACGCAGGAGGGGTGGCGCGTGCGGGACGGCCCCTCCACCAACGGCTTTCGGCCGGCGGTCCCCCTCCCCGTGCCGGGGAGGAGATGGAACCGTAGCCCTTTCGCTTCATTGAGCTTTGTTGATGGCGGACGAATGGACCCGGGCAATGCGTGGCGGCGATTATGTCCGCGCCTGGGCGTTGTCCGCGGCCGATCTGGCAGGGCGCGATCCGGCGACGCGGGACGATCCGGCGCTGGCCTATCATCTGCGGTGGGTTTGGGATGGGCGGGCGTTCGATGAGCGCGACGTGCTGGTGCGCTGCTATCACGGGCTTGGCGACACGATTCAATACTCGCGGTTCCTGCCGGCGTTGGCGGCGCGGGCGCGGCGCGTGACGGTGGAGGCGCAGGCGAGCCTGTGCGATCTGCTGGCGACGATCGACGCGCCGTTGGACATCGTGCCGTTCGATCCGGCGCACCCGCTGAAGCCTTCGGAATGCGACGTCGGGATCACCGAACTGCCCTTCGCGCTACGGGCGCGGCCGGAGAGCGCGCGCTTCCCCTATCTGAAAGCCACGCCGGCGGCGTTGCCGCGGGGCACGATCGGGCTGTGCCATCAGGGCGGCGACTGGGATGTGGCGCGCTCGCTGCCGCCGGCGCTGCTGGCGCCGATCGCGACGGCGCATCGCTGCATCACGCTGGTGGCGGCGCCGTGCGACCTGCCGGTGCTCAACCCCGACGGCTGCCCGTTCGCGATGGATGCGACCGCGGCGCTGGCGGCGGGGTGCGACCTCGTCATCACCGTGGACACGATGATCGCGCATCTGGCGGGCGCGCTGGGACGGCCGACGTGGCTGCTGCTGAAGGCCGAGCCGGACTGGCGCTGGAATCCCGCCGCGACGACGACGCCCTGGTACCCCACCATGCGGCTGTATGTGCAGGCGACCGACGGCGACTGGGCCGGGGTGATTGCGGCGGTGGCGCGCGACCTCGATGATTTCACCAAGGAGAGAACAGCTTATGGCGACGATCGCGGCTCCGTCGGTTCCCGTGTCCTGGGGTGAGTTGCTCGACAAGATCACCATCCTGGAGATCAAGCGCGAGCGGATCACGCGGGCGGAGGCGCGCGACAATGTGGTGCGCGAATATCGCCTGCTTCGCGGCATCGGCGCCGAGGTACTGAGCCGCAGCGGGGTGGCGCCGCTGGTCGCGGCGCTGAAGCGCGTCAACGAGGCCTTGTGGGAAATCGAGGACGCGATCCGCGAGGAAGAGGCGAAGCGGCAGTTCGGGACCGAGTTCGTGCGGCTGGCGCGGGCCGTGTACCAGCGCAACGACGAGCGCGCGGCGCTGAAGCGCGAGATCAACCTGGCGCTGGAATCGGAACTGATCGAGGAGAAGAGCTACGCGCGTTGCGCCGCGGCGTGAGCCGGGCGACCCTGATCGACCATGCGCCTATGCCTCCGCCGGGCCCTGCAGCCCGGGCGGCGGCGTTTCGGCGCGATCGGGATCACGGCCCTGCGCGCGATCGAGCAGGCGCATCGCCGGCGTCACCGTCAGGCCGTGGAGCAGGATCGAGAACAAGGCGGTGAGGCCGACGATCGACCACAGCCGGTCCGCCTCGGCCAGCTCCATCCGGTTGAGCGCATAGGCGAGATAATAAAAGGAACCGACGCCGCGGATGCCGAAGAAGGCGATCGTCAGCTTTTCCGACCAGTCGGCGGGAAAGCCGGCGAGCGCGACCAGGCCGGTGAGCGGGCGGACCACCAGGATCAGCACCGCCGCCACGACGACATCGACCCAGTGCAGCGCGGCGAGCAGGCCACCCATCAGCGCGCCGCCGAACAGCAGCAGCAGCACCATCATCGCGATCCGCTCCACCTGTTCGGTGATGGCGTGCATGCGATGGTTGAAATCGTGATCGCGATGCGAGCGGCGCAGCGCCAGCGCGGTGACGAACACCGACAGGAAGCCGTAGGCGTGGACGATCTCCGTCAGCCCGTAGGAGACCAAGGTGGCGGCGATCGCGATCAGGCCATCGCCGGTGGCGGCGAGCTTCGTCTCGGCGGGCACGTGGAAGGTCAGCCAGCCGAACGCCTTGCCGACCAGCCAGCCGGCGACGAGACCGACCGTGATCTCCCACACCACGTGCTCGACCACCCAGGTCCGCAGCCACGGCTGGCCAGCGGCGGCGAGCGTGCCGAGCAGGATGGCGAGATGCACGAAGGGGAAGGCAAGTCCGTCGTTGAGCCCGGCCTCCGAGGTGAGGCCGAAGCGTACCTCATCCTCGTCCCCCGACTTGGGCGGGCCGACCTGGACGTCGGCGGCGAGCACCGGATCGGTGGGGGCGAGGCAGGCGCCCAGCAGCAGCGCGGCCACCCAGCTGAGCCCCAGCCACCAATTGCCGATCAGCGCGATCACCGCGATGCCGAGCGGCATGGTGATGGCGAGCAGCCGCCAGGTGACCCCCCAGTGGCGCCACTGGAACAGCCGATCCAGCTTCAGCCCGGCGCCCATCAGCGCGATGATGACGACGAATTCGGTGAACCGCTCGGTTATATCCGGATAGCGATCGGGCAGCGGGGTGATGCCGATCCCCGGCAGCGAGAAGATCACCGCGCCGATCGCGATGCAGATGATCGGAAGCGACAGCGGCAGCTTGCGCAGCGCGAGCGGCAGCCATGCGACGAGCGCGATCAGCAGCCCCGCGCCGGTGAGCCACAGGATGTACGGATCGGGAGAGGAAAAGGACGGCATCGGCGATGAAACGAACGAACGGCGGATTGTTGCTGCCGCCAAATGCCAATGGCGGGGTTCGGAGCCCGCGCCTTACGCCGATCGTTCCGCCGGCTGATCGTCGCTTGCGACCAGAACCCCCGGCCGCCCGGCGATCGCGCCGGTGCCGCGGCGCACGCGCTTCGCGCGGTACAGCGCGGTGTCGGCGGCCTTGAGCAGCGTCGAGCGATCGGCGTGCTTGCCATCGAGCATGCAGGCGCCGATCGTCGCAGACACGGCGATGTCGCCGCCGTCCGCCGCCGCGGTGTAGCGCAGGTCACCCAGCAGGTGCTCTACCGCCTCCGGCAGGCGATCGGCGGCGTGGCTGCCGCGCAGCAGCAGGACGAACTCATCGCCGCCCAGCCGGGCGGGCAGGAAATCGCCAAGGTAATCGGCCGCACGCAACTTCGCTGCCATCGCGCGCAGCACCTCGTCACCGGCGGGGTGGCCGAGCCGGTCGTTCACCTCCTTGAAGCGATCAAGGTCGATGATCGCGATGGCGATGACGGCGTGGCCGTCCTGTGCCTCCGCGATCGCCCCGTCGAGCTGTTCGTTGAAGGCGCGGCGGCTGGCGAGGCCGGTCAGATCGTCGGTCAGCGCGAATTCGCGCAAGCGGCGTTCGAACTTGTAGCGTTCGGTAATGGCCTGCACGACGCCGATCATCGCGACGATCTGGTCGTTGCGGATTTCCGCCTCGCCGACCGTGCGCACGCGGCGCAGCACGCCGCTGGCGTTGACGAAATCGAGCTCCAGATCCCAGCCCCGGCCTTGCGTCCGGCATGCCTCCAGCGCCTGTTCGAGCTGTGCGCGATCGGGCGGGGGATAGAAGCGCAGTGCCTCCTCCAGCGGGGGATCGTCGGCCGGGGGCAGCTGGTGAATGGCGTAGGTCTGCGCCGACCAATGGGTGTGGTTGGTGGTCAGATCGAGCCGCCAGGAGCCGATGCGCGCCATCCGCTCGGCCTGTTGCAGCAGCCGCTGCGTCCGCTCGATCTCGACCAGCGCCTCCTGCCGCTCGATCGCCAGCCGGATGCTTTCCTTGCTGGTGCGGCGCGCCTCCAGAATGGCCTCGATCACATGGGCCATGCCGTCGAGCATCTCGAGCTTGTCGGCCGAGGGCGACTGCGGCCGATCATCGGCGACGCACAAGGTGCCGACGGGCATCTTCTGGCCGGTACGGGGGGCGCGGATCCTGAGCGGCACGCCGGCGTAGAAGCGGATGTTGGGCGGTCCGACGACCAGCGGATTGGTCGCGAAACGCGGATCGAGCAGCGTATCGGGGATGACCAATGTCTCGTTGCGCGCGACCGCATGGTTGCAGATCGACACGTCCCGCGCGGTCTCTTCCGCGTCGAGGCCGCAGCGCGCCTTGAACCATTGCCGGTTGACATCGACAAGCGACACAAAGGCCATGCGGCAGCCGAACAGATGGCGCGCGCCGGCGACGATCGCCTCGAACTCCGGTTCGGGAGGCGTATCCAGTACTTCCAGCGAGCGTAGCACCCGCAGGCGCTCTTCCTCGTGCGCAGGTGACATAGGACACGTTTGATACAGAATAGTTAGGTGCAAGTTAACACCCGGCGTAGGGATGCGGGGGGCCGCGTGCGCCGGATCAGGCGATGCTATTTCAGCGGCTTCTTTTCCAGCTTCCGCGCCAGCGTGCGGCGATGCATGCCGAGGCGGCGGGCGGTCTCGGAAATGTTGAAGCCGGTTTCAGCGAGCGTTTCGTTGATCCGTTCCCATTCCAGCGTCTTGATCGACGTGGTGCGGCCGTCGATCGGGACATCCGCATCGCCCTCGCTCGCCTTGGCGAAGGCCGCCTCGATATCGTCGGTGTTGGCGGGCTTCGCCAGGTAGTGACAGGCGCCGAGCTTGATCGCCTCGACAGCGGTGGCGATGCTGGCGAAGCCGGTGAGGACGACGATCAGCATCGCAGGATCGAAGGCGTGGAGCCGTTCGACGCAGGTGAGGCCGGAGGCGTTGCCGAGCTTGAGATCGACCACGGCGTAAGCGGGCTTCGCCTCGGCCAGTTGGGCCTCCATCTCCGCCGGGCCGTGGGCGAGCCACACGCGATAGTCGCGCCGCTCGAACGACCGCTGGAGGGTGCGCGCGAAGGTCGCGTCGTCTTCGACGATCAGGAGGCGGCGTTGGGTGGTCATTGGGCGTCTCCCGCACGGCGGCCGTCACCCCGGCCCTGAGCCGGGGTCCCGCTGCCACTCGACGGTAGATAAGAAGCGGGACCCCGGATCAAGTCCGGGGTGACGAACGGAACAGATTGCGCCAGCCATCACCGCCTTGTCGCCAGGGGGAGGACGAGGCGAACCTCGGCGCCGCCGCCGGGGCGGTTGCTTGCCTCCAGCCGGCCGCCGAGGCGACGCGCCACGTTGCTGGCGAGGAACAGGCCGACGCCGTGGCCGGCGCCCTTGCTGGAATGGTAGAGCTTGCCGACCGCGGCAAGCTGGCTTTCGGTGAAGCCGTGGCCGTCGTCCACCACCGCGATCGTCAGCTCGTCGGCATCGCGCGTCGCGAGCAGGGTGACGCCGCCGGGCGACGCTTCGGCGGCATTGTCGAGCAGGTTCCACACCGCCTGGCGCAGCGCCGGGCCGGCGACCACCGCCGCGTCGCCGAGATCGTCGAGATCGACCGACAGCGGCGCGCTGGCGAGCGTCGGCCGCCATTCCTCGACGATCGCGGCCAGAAAGGCACGCGCGGCGGTGCTGCGCATCGCCTCGCCGCGCGGCTCGCCGGCGGAATGGAGGATGTCGGTGACGATCGCCTTGCAGCGCTGCACCTCGGCCTGCATGTCGTCGAGCTCGGCGGCGAGCTCGGGATCCTGCGCGATGCGCGGCATGCGGCGCCAGTCGCCGAGGATCACCGCGAGCGACGCCAGCGGGGTGCCGAGTTCGTGCGCGGCGCCGCTGGCGAACAGGCCCATGCGCACGATGCCGTCCTCCTCCGCCGCGCGCTGGCGCAGGTCGGCGAGATATTCATCGCGCGCGCGCAGGTTGCGGCTGATGCGGGTGACGAACATCGCCAGGAGGACGCCGCTGAGAACGAAGCTGAGCCAGGCGCCGAGTGCATGGAGATCGCCGATCAGCGGGGTGAGCGCGGGCGGGTAATCGAGCGGGCGACTGTCCGCGGCAAGGCCCGCGTAGCAGACGGTGGTGAGCACCACGAGCACCCATACCGACCAAGTTTCGAGCAGGATCGCCCCGAGCACAACCTGAAGGAGATAGAGCGAGATGAACGGGTTGGTCGCGCCGCCGCTGAGCGACAGTTGGGCGGTGAGCGACCCGACGTCAAACAGCAGGCCGAGCATCAACTCCACATTGGTGACGCGATCGCGGCGCAGCAGCGTGAAGCTGACGATATTGGCGAGCGCCTGCAGGGCGATGACCACCAGCATGGGGGCGAGCGGCAGGCGCACGCCCAGCGCCAGGTGAACGACGAGAATGGTGATGAGCTGCCCGGCGACCGCCATCCAGCGCAGCTGGAGCAGCTGACGCATGTTTTCCGCCGCGGTGGAATCGCGCGACGACCCGGCCTGATCGGCGCGGCGGCGAGTGAGGGCGAGGAGGGGGGAGTCCATGGGGCTTTTTACGAAGCGGCTTCATCCTTGTCGTCATCCCGGACTTGATCCGCGATCCCGCTTCTTCTTGCCGCGTCGCGGAAGGCAGCGGGACTCCGGGTCAGGCCCGGGGTGACGGGGCTTTCCGGGAGCGGATCACCATCACCGCGCCGGCGATGCTGAGGATCGCGAGCGAGAACCAGGTGAGCGCATAGCCGGCGTGGTTGTTGCGGAAGGCGATCACGGTGAGGCCGCCGACCGGGTAGCCGCCAGGATTTGGTGTCGCGTCCGCGTCGATGAAGAAGGGGAGGACCGGCCCCAGCTGCTTCGTTGCGGCGATGGCGGCGACGTCGCGGGAGAACCAGCGATCGCCGTCGGGATCGTTGCTGCGCAGGAAGCCGCCGCCCGGCTCGGTGGTGCGGATGAGGCCGGTGACGGTGACCGTGCCGGCGGGGAGGGCGGCGCGGCGGGTGATGGGATCGCGCCTGTCATCGGGGACGTAGCCGCGATTGATGAGGATGGTACCCGCGCTGGTCCGCAGCGGGGTCATTACCCACCAGCCGCCGCCGCGTTCGGTGAGTGCCTGCACCAGCGTCTCGCGATCGTGGTGGAAGGTACCGGTCACGCGCACGCGGCGGTAGGCGAGGTCCCCACCCCAGGCGCTGCGGGGCGGGAGGGGAGCGGGGGCGGCGTGGACCCGCGTCTCCACCTTCCTGATCAGATCGAGTTTCCACGCGCGCCGTTCGACCTGCCAGATGCCCAGCCCGGTGAACAGCGCGGCAAGGGCGAGGCACAGGCCGGCGAAGGCGGCGCGCTTCACCCCTCGATCGCGCCGTGGCCGGGCATCGGCATCATGTTGCTGTTGAGGTGGAACATGATCCACAGCGAGCCGGCGATCACGATGGCGACGATCACCACGGTGAAGATCAGCGCCATCAACGTCCAGCCGCCCTCCGCCTTGTTGTTCACATGGAGGAAGAAAAAGGTGTGGACGAGGATCTGGACGAAGGCGAGCGCGACGACGGCGATCGCGGTCGCCTGAACGTCGGCCAGCGCACCCGTCATCACCATCCAGAAGGGGATCGCCGTCAGCACCGCCGACAGCAGGAAGCCAATCACATAGCCGCGGCGGGAGCCGTGCCCGTGGCCGCCGTCGGCGGGCGGCGCCTCATGGTGGGTCTCGCCATGCATTTGGTGGCCATGCCGGCCGCTTGCAGCGCTCATCGCAGGACTCCCATTAGATAGACGAAGGTGAAGACGCCGATCCAGACGACGTCGAGGAGGTGCCAGAACATGCTGAGGCACATCAGGCGGCGCTTGTTCTCCGGGATCAGCCCGCGCTGCTGGATCTGGACCAGCATGACGAGGATCCAGATCAGGCCGACGGTGACGTGCAGCCCGTGGGTTCCGACCAGGGTGAAGAACGCCGACAGGAAGCCCGAGCGCATCGGCGTCGCGCCCTCGTGGATCAATTCCGAGAACTCATACAGCTCGATGCCGACGAAGGTCGCGCCGAACAGGAAGGTGACGGCGAACCAGAGTTGCGTCGCGCCCTTCTTGCCTTCCTCCATCGCGATCATGCCCATGCCGCAGGTGATCGAGGAGATCAGCAGCATGGCGGTGTTCACCGCGACCAGCCCGAGCGAGAAGATTTCGCGCGGGGAGGGGCCGCCGGCAAAGCTGCTGCTCATCACGCCATAGGTGGCGAACAGTGTCGCGAAGATGAGCGCGTCGCTCATCAGGTAGATCCAGAAGCCGAGCATGGTGCCGCCCGAGCTGTGATCGTGCTCGTGCGCCTCGGTTTCGTAGAAGATCGGCGGCTCGGTGCCGTCGTCCGTCAGGGCTTGCGTGCTCATGTTCAGGCTCCCGCCACCGCGGCCGCGCGTTCGGTCTCGGCGACCTCGTCGGCGGGGATGTGGTAATCGCGGTTGTAGTTGAAGGTGTGGCCGATGCTGACGACAACGATGCCGACAAAGCTGACCGCGGCGAGCCACCAGATGTACCAGATCATCGCAAAGCCCAGCACAAGCGCGAGCGCCGACAGGATCACGCCGGCGCCGGTGTTGCGCGGCATGTGGATCGGCAGATAGCCGCCGGCGGGAGCCTTGGCGCCGCGCTCCTTCATGTCGTGCCAGGCGTCGAGCTCATGGACGACGGGCGTGAACGCGAAATTGTAGTTCGGCGGGGGCGAGCTGGTCGCCCATTCCAGCGTGCGGCCGCCCCAGGGATCGTTGCCGACGCGCAGCTTCTCGCGGTTCATGATGCTGACCGCGATCTGGATCACGAAGGCGGCGATGCCGATGGCGATAATCACCACGCCGATCGCGGCGATGACGAACAGCGGCTGGAGCGTCGCATCGTCGAGGTGGCGCAGACGGCGCGTCACGCCCATCAGCCCGGCGACGTACATCGGCGTCCAGGCGACCCAATAGCCGATCACCCAGCCCCAGAAGTGGATGCGGCCCCAGAACGGATCAAGCTTGAAGCCGAAGGCCTTGGGGAACCAGTAATCGATCGCCGCGAACAGCCCGAACACCACGCCGCCGATGATCACGTTGTGGAAGTGCGCGACCAGGAACAGCGAATTGTGGAGCACGAAGTCCGCCGGAGGAATGGCGAGCATCACCCCCGTCATGCCGCCGATCACGAAGGTGAGCAGGAACGCCACCACCCATTGCATCGGCAGCTCGAAACGGATCTGGCCGCGATACATGGTGAACAGCCAGTTGAAGACCTTCGCGCCC
>JBELMF010000105.1:0-12387 GCA_042096015.1 Sphingomonas sp. | reverse complement strand
GAGCACGTCGACGCTGCCGAGCCGCTCGAGCGCCGTTTTCCACAGGTCCGCGGCGGCGCCGGGCGCGCCGAGGTCTGCGGCAACAAGGCCGTCGCTGCTCCGCGTTGCCTGTCCCAGCAGTGTGGCGGCGGGCGCCAGCGCGGTGCGGATCGCGGCACCGATCCCGCGTGACGCACCGGTAAGAAGGATATTGGTCATCGCGTCGCCATAGGCGGCGCTCGTCCCGCGCTCAATCGGCAGTGCAAAGGCTATGATGCGGCCTTGGCGCTGAATTCATCGGCCGACACGCGCAACCCCACCAGCCGCCGATCGATGACCGCGAACTCGGCGCCCAGCCGGTCGAATTCCCGTGCGAATGCCTGGCCTTCGCGCATGATCGCCGTCATGTTGCCGGCGGTGGCGTCCGCGGCGAGCGCCGTTTCGTCGACCGCCGCGGTAATTGCCGTCACCGTCTGTGCCTGCGCCGCCATCGCGTGGCGGATCTGGCTTGCCGACGATTGCACTTCGCCGATGGTGGCGCGAATGCCCGCGCTCGCTTCTACGGTGACATTCGTCGCGTTCTGGATGCCCCGGATCTGCGCGGCGATGTCATCGGTCGCACGCGCGGTCTGGTGCGCGAGGCTCTTGACCTCCTGCGCGACCACCGCAAAGCCGCGCCCAGCATCGCCGGCACGGGCAGCCTCGATCGTGGCGTTCAGCGCGAGCAGGTTGGTCTGCCCGGCGATGTCGCGGATCAGCGCCAGGATCGATTCGATCGACTTCGCGTGATCGCTGAGCGACTGGCTGACCCCCACTGCCTGATCCGCCTGCGCCGCCGCACGGGTGGCGATCTCCGCCGCCACCTCTACCTCACCGCGAGCCTGGTCGATGGCCCGGATCAGTCCCGCCGCCGTCGAGGCCGCGTCGCGCATCGCCAGCGCCGACTGCTCCGCCGCGGCGGCCACCTCTGCGCCTCTGCCGATCATCGCGCTGGCGGATTGTGCAGCAGTCGCGGCCTGCGCCCGCACCCGCTCGCCGAGCGCTGCCGTCCCGTCGATCGCGTCGGCGATATGTTCCCGGAACGCCTCGGCATGCGCAGCGCGCTGCTCCGTCACGCGCTGGCGATCGGTTCGCGCCAGATGCGCCACCATCACGTCAGCCTCGATCAGCGCGAGGCGCTGCACCACATCGGCCAGCCGCCGCATCCGCGCAACGTCACCCGAGACGCGCGCCTCGATCACCGAAAGGGTGCGGGCATGGGCGAACGCAAGGGCCGCGGTCAGCGCTGCAATGGGAACCCCCGCCTCGCGTGAAACCTCGGCATGCCGGACGGCGGAACTCTTCCACGCCTCATCGAATGGCGCTTCGTATTTCATCCGCATGTAGCGCGAACTGCGTGCCACCTGCCGTTCCCGCCGAGCCGGCTCGATGGCCGTGGCCACACGGCGCGTGGCCTGCAGCGAAAGGTAATGGCTCCAGAATGCCTCCGCGATCGCCAGGCAATCCCCGTCGGTCAGGAGCGCATTGATCTCCGCGGCACCGGTGCGGATGGCGCCGTCCCAGTCATATTCCTGCACATGCGCCGCGATCGAGCGGGCATGCCCGCCCCACTCGCCCGGCGTCGCAGCGGCCTCATTCCCCATCCCGCCTCTCCCCTCTCGCGCGCACCTTCGAAGCGCGTCGTTGTTGTTGTTCAGGCCGCGACGCGCGCGGCGAAATCACCGGCGCTGCCGTTGAGCAGGCCCAGCCGACCGGCGAGCCGATCAAATCCTGCGCCGAGCGCGTCGATCTCTCCCGCCACCGCTTCCGTATCGGTGTGGATCGCGGCAATAGTGCCCGACATCGAGTCCGCCGCTAGCGCCGTCTCGTCGACGGCGGCGGTGATCGCCGTGACCGTTTGCGCCTGGGCCTCCATCGCGCCGCGGATGCGGGTGGCGGACGATTGCACGTCGCTGATCGTCGTACGGATGTCCGCGCTTGTTTCGACGGTCACACGCGTGGCGGTCTGGATGGCGGCAATCTTCGCCGCGATATCGTCGATCGCGCGCGCCGTCTGGCTGGCCAGGCTCTTCACCTCCTGCGCGACGACAGCAAAGCCGCGGCCCGCGTCGCCGGCGCGTGCGGCCTCGATCGTCGCATTCAGCGCGAGCAGGTTGGTCTGCCCGGCAATGTCGCGGATCAAGCTGAGGATCGATTCGATGGATTTGGCATGGTCGCTGAGCGTCGCACTGACTCCGACGGCGCGCTCGGCCTGGCCGGCCGCGCGGGTCGCTATCTCTGCGGCTGCCTCGACCTCCGCACGCGCATCCTCGATCGCGCGGATCAGGCCGGCAGCGGTCGATGCGGCATCGCGCATCGCAAGCGCCGATTGTTCGGCAGCGGCCGCCACTTCGCTCGCCTTGCCAAGCACGCCGCGTGCAGAAAGCGACGCGTCCGATGCCTGTTCGCGCAGCGTACCGCCTTCGGCGGTCGCCTCTTCCACCGTTGCCGCGATGCCCCCGCGAAAGTCGGCGGCGAGGCGATCGCGTGCGACCTGCGCCGAATGCTCGCGATAATCGCTGTAGATGGCGACCGTGATCTCCCCTTCCAGCGCCGACAGCCGCATCAGCGTGTCGATCATTCTGGGCAGGCGGGGATCAGACGCGTCACACCGCTCCATCAGGATCTCGAGCGCCGCCCGATCGCTGGCGCTGATCATCGACAGCAGGGCCAGCGGCGACACCTGCGCCTTGTATGCCGCGGCGACCGATCGTTCGATCGATTCGATCCAAGCACGCCCCGACGTATCGAGGAACCGGTTGCGCAGAAAGACGCAGCCGAGCTCGATCATCTGCGCCGTCTCATGCGCCGCCCAAACGCGGTCATCGTTGAAACAGCGCAGCCAGTGCTGCCAATATGCCTCTGATATCGCGCGCGCCTGCGGCTCCAGCACAGCCCACACTTCCCGGCTTGCCGCTGCCAGCGTGCCGTCGAAATCGAAGACACGCAGCCGCTGCCCCAAATCGACGTTGCGGGCGATGGCACCCAAGGTTGGCAGATCGTCCGACAAGTGTGTTTGCTCCCCCTTCAATCGACGGGGGATTAACCGGCCACTGGTTAAGCGGTGGTTAGGGTAGCGGGCGCTGCAATCGATTCGCAGGAACCCCCTCGCGCTTGCAACATCGGACGTCGCGTCTCATAGACCGCCCAAATTCATCGGCTCATCGCAGGAAACGTCGCCTTGGCCTCTAAACCGATCCGCCCGAAAAGCCCGCATCTGTTCAGCGGGCCGATGTCGCTCCACTACCGCTGGAGCGCCGCGATGACGGTGTCGATCCTGCACCGCGTGACGGGTAGCGGCATGGCCACGGTCGGCTCGCTGCTGCTGGTCTGGTTCCTCGCCGCGCTTGCTTCGGGCGAAGCGGCCTATGCCACCTTCCGCGACGTGTTCACCTATGCCGACGGCCGGCTCAACATCATCGGCTGGGTGCTGGGCGTCGGCCTCACCCTGTCGCTGTTCCAGCACATGATGAGCGGCATCCGCCACCTCGTCATGGATACCGGCGCGGCGTTCGAGCTGAAGCTCAACCAGAATCTCGCGCGGCTCACCTTCCTCGGCTCGATCGTGCTGACGCTCGCCTTCTGGCTCTACGTGGGGACCAAGTAATGGGTACGGGAACCTCAATCGGCCGCGTTCGCGGGCTCGGCAGCGCGCATGAAGGCGCGCATCACTGGTGGCACCAGAAGATCACCGCGGGATCGAACATCCTGCTGATGAGCTGGCTGATGATCGCCCTCGCCCGCCGCCCCTCGTACGATTTCGGCGCGATGCGCGAATGGCTGTCGTCGGCCTGGGTCGCCGTGCCGATGCTGCTGCTGGTCATTTCGGTCTTCTACCATTTCCGCATCGGCCTTCAGGTGGTGATCGAGGATTACCAGCGCGAGGAGCGCAAGATCGTCGCCATGATCGCGCTCAACCTGTTCACCGCTGCCGTCGCCGGCACCGCCATCTTCGCGATCCTCAAGATCGCCTTCGGAGCGAATTGATGCCCGCCGCTTACCAGATCATCGACCATACTTATGACGCGGTCGTCGTCGGCGCCGGCGGCTCGGGGCTGCGCGCCACGATGGGCATCGCCGAAAGCGGGCTGAAGACGGCCTGCATCACCAAGGTGTTCCCGACGCGCAGCCACACCGTCGCGGCGCAGGGCGGCATCGCGGCCAGCCTCGGCAACAACTCACCCGATCACTGGTCGTGGCACATGTACGATACCGTTAAGGGTTCCGACTGGCTCGGCGACCAGGACGCGATCGAGTACATGGTCCGCGAGGCGCCGGCCGCGGTGTACGAGCTGGAGCACGCCGGCGTGCCGTTCAGCCGCAACGACAACGGCACCATCTACCAGCGCCCGTTCGGCGGCCACATGCAGAACATGGGCGAAGGCCCGCCGGTGCAGCGCACCTGCGCCGCTGCCGACCGTACCGGCCACGCCATGCTCCACGCGCTGTACCAGCAGTCGCTGAAGTATGACGCGGACTTCTACATCGAATATTTCGCGCTCGATCTCATCATGGAGAACGGTGCGTGCCGCGGCGTGATCGCGCTGAACATGGAAACGGGACAGATCCACCGCTTCCGCGCGCATTCGGTCGTGCTGGCGACGGGCGGCGGCGGCCGCGTGTACCAGTCGGCAACGTCGGCGCACACCTGCACCGGTGACGGCAACGGCATGGCGCTGCGCGCCGGCCTGCCGCTCCAGGACATGGAATTCGTCCAATTCCACCCGACCGGCATCTACGGCGCGGGCGTGCTCATCACCGAGGGCGCGCGCGGCGAAGGCGGCTACCTCACCAATTCCGAGGGCGAGCGCTTCATGGAGCGCTATGCGCCCAGCGCCAAGGACCTCGCCTCGCGTGACGTCGTGTCGCGCTCGATGGCGGCGGAGATGCGCGAGGGCCGCGGCGTCGGCAAGGACAAGGACCACATCTTCCTGCACCTCGATCACATCGATCCCAAGGTGCTGGCGGAGCGTCTTCCGGGCATCACCGAGACGGGCAAGATCTTCGCGGGCGTGGACCTCACGCGCCAGCCGCTCCCCGTCACGCCGACGGTCCACTACAACATGGGCGGCATTCCGACGAACTACCATGGCGAGGTCGTCCAGCTGAAGGACGGCAACCCCGATGCGATCGTCCCCGGCCTGTTCGCAGTCGGCGAAGCGGCGTGCGTGTCGGTGCACGGCGCCAACCGCCTGGGCTCGAACTCGCTGATCGACCTCGTCGTCTTCGGCCGCGCGACCGGCCTGCGCCTCAAGGACACGCTGAAGCAGAACACGCCGCACAATCCGCTGCCGAAGGGTTCGGAAGAGATGGCGCTCGCCCGTCTCGACCACTTCCGCAACGCGACTGGCGGTTCCTCGACCGCAAAGATCCGCGCCGAAATGCAGCGGACCATGCAGCGCCACGCCGCAGTGTTCCGCGACAGCGAGCTGCTGGCCGAAGGCGTCACCAAGATCGATGCGATCTACAAGTCGATGCAGGATATCGGCATCACCGATCGCTCGCTGATCTGGAACACCGATCTGGTCGAGACGCTGGAGCTGGACAACCTGATCAGCCAGGCGGTCGTGACGATGCGCGGCGCGGAAAACCGCAAGGAAAGCCGCGGCGCGCACATGCACGAGGATTTCCCCGAGCGCGACGACGCCAATTGGATGAAGCACACCACGGCAACGTTCGAAGGGTGGGGCGGCAAGGGCGGCCGTTGCGAACTCGGCTACCGTCCGGTGCACGATTACACGCTCACCGACGACGCCGAGTACATCAAGCCGAAGAAGCGGGTGTATTGAGCGAAGCCGCGCTCTGGCTGATCTACGGCAGCGCCGCAGTTCCAGGTTACATCCTCCGTCGGCGGCAACAGCGGGTACTCTTCTGCTGTTTAGCCGCTGGCGCTTGGTCTCTGAGCGTTTGGCTGCTTGCCGCACTGTTAAACGGCGTCAATTTAAACGAGAAGTGGTCCGCTGTGGGCCTCTGGGTCGCTTTCTGCTTCGGCGCAATCGCAGGCTTCGCTGGAGCCGGAGCCGCACTGTTGCGCGAATAGTGCGCTGAACCATCGAAGCAATTGACACTCGCCTTCGCGAGCCGTGAAATGCGCCCCGACAAGGGGGCGCAATGAAGCGGTTGCTGACGATCCTGCTCGCGACCATCGCCGGCATGGCCCCGGCGCAGGTGTATCAGCCGCCGCAGCACACTCGTCCCGTCCCGCTCGTTTCGCGCGGCGGCGAGGGCGAACTCGTGCAGTTGGCCAATCAGGGCGGCGCCATCGAACATGATCGCTCCGCCGCCTGGCTGCTCGCCGAACACCGCCGCCTCGCCACCGCGCTGGCCACGCTGCAGCCGCAGCGCAAGGGCATGATCGACGCCTATGTCGTCGTCGCCGCGCTCGACAGCGATCCCGTGTTCGGCCGCGAAGCGCGGGAGGCGGGGAAGGTGCTCGCTACCCGATACGGCGCAGCCGGACGCTCGATCGTCCTCGCCGGCACCGACGGCAACGCCGACAGCACATTGCCGATGGGTTCGCCCGCAAATCTCGACATGGCGCTCGCACGCGTCGCCGAACTGATGGACCCGGCCGAAGACGTGCTGGTGCTTTACGCCACCAGCCACGGCGCCCGCTTCGGCATCGTCTATAACGATGCGGACCAGGGCTTCGGCGCGATCTCACCGACCCGGCTGTGGAGCACGCTGTCGCAGCTCGGCATTCGCAATCGCCTTATTCTGATCTCCGCCTGCTATGCTGGCGTGTTCGTGCCCGCGCTGTCCAGCGACACCACCGCGATCGTCACGGCGGCGTCGGCTGATCGCACCTCCTTCGGCTGCGAGGCGGATAACGACTGGACGTTCTTCGGCGACGCGCTGATCAACCACGCGCTGCGCAAGCCCCAACCACTTGCCGCCGCCGCGCAGGAGGCGGTGGCGACCATCGGCGGCTGGGAACGCGCCGGCAAGCTCGAACCGTCGCAGCCGCAAGTCTCGATCGGCGCCAGCGCATCCCGCTGGCTCTCCGCGCTCGAGGCCCGCGCGCCGAAGGCGGCCAGCGCCCCCGTCGGGCGCCCGGCGAATGCTGTGCTGGCGGAGGGGAAGTAACGTCCCACCGTTGATGCCGCCCGAGTTCCCGTTCGCGTTCGGGCTAACCCTCGGCTGTTCGTGCTCACCCTTCCCCGTTCGTGCTGAGCTTATCGAAGCACGTGCCGCACAGTGCAGCGCTCGTGACACGCCCTTCGACAAACTGAGGGCGACCGGAATGGGTGTTCGTCACAATTTCGTGAGGTGGCGGAACCACTTTCCGCTTCCACGGTTCGCCGCGCCATGACCACCGCCAGCAACGCCACCAATTATCCCCTGCTCGCCAACCCGCAGATCCAGCTGCACGGGCCGGTTAACGAGATGATGTACGCCGCCTTCATGGACCAGCTCGCCGGCGCGTCCGGCGATGGCCCGCTGGTGGTGTCGATCAGCACGCTGGGCGGTGACCCGGAGATGGCGCGTGCGATGGGCGATTCGATCCGGCTCCTGCGGGAATATACCGGTCGCGAGACGCTGTTCCTCGGCAAGGTCGCGGTCTATTCGGCCGGCGCCACCTTCATGTCCGCCTTTCCCGCCGACAAGCGCTTCCTCACGCGCGGCTCGCGGTTGATGATCCACGAGCGGATCATGAATTCCACGGTGGAGCTCTCCGGCCCTCTCAATACGCTCGCCCCCGTTCTGCTCGCCAAGCTGAACGAGATCCAGGATTCGATCCGCATCCAGGACGAAGGCTTTGCCGCCCTGGTCGAGGGCTCGCAGGTGACGCTCGACGAGCTCAAGGCCAAGGCTCCTTCCAACTGGTATATCGAGGCGGAGGAAGCCCGCGATCTCGGCCTGATCCTCGACATCATCTGAGCTTTGCGGCACCACGCGGCGTCCCCCGCCGCGAGAAGGTGTCGATTGACCTACGAAGGCCCCACGCCCGCTCGCAAGATGGCGATGGCGATCCTGATCGCCCTGCTGCTCGCCGTCCCGCTCTTCGCGGTCTATCTGCTGGTGTACGATCGACAGGAGCAGTCGAACATCGCCCGTGCCTCCATCGCCGAAGGATGGGGCGGGCCGCAGACGATCGCCGGCCCTGTGCTCGTCCTCCCTTACCAGACCGAGGCGACCGAGACGGTCAACGAAGGCGGTCGCCAGGTCGTGCGTACCAGCCTCGTCTGGCGCGAACTCACCCTCTCCCCCCAAGTCGCCGATCTCCAGACCGAACTCACCCCCGAACGGCGCCGCCGTTCGATCTACGAAGCGGTGCTGTTCGAGGCGGTCGCCAGCGGCACCGCGCGCTTCGCCCTGCCCGACGATCTCGCCCGCTTCGGGATCACCGCCGATCGTCTCGCCTATGACCGCGCCGAGCTCCGCTTCGGCCTGAAGGACGCGCGCGGCCTCTTCGGTCGCCCGCCCGAGGTGATGGCGAACGGCCGGCGGCTGGTGCTCCAGCCCGGCAAGGGCTCGCCGGCGACCAGCAACTCCGGCTTCTTCACCTGGCTCGACGCCGCCGCGATCCGCGAGCAGCCGATAACGGTGAGCTTCCGCTATGCCTTCCGCGGCAACGGCTGGCTCGCGCTCGCCCCGCAGGCCGGAGACACGCGCTGGCAGGTAACGTCCAAATGGCCGCACCCCAGCTTCCAAGGCGGCTTCCTGCCCGCGCAGCAACGCGTATCGCATGACGGCTTCGCCGCCACTTGGCGCGTCGGCAATCTCGCGCTCGGTCGCAGCCTGGTTTCGTCCGGCGAGGTGGTGCCCGAGTCGCGCCCCGAGGTCAGCGATCGCTACGCCACCGCCACCCCCGCCGGCGATTACGAGGCGCGGGTCGACCTCATCTCCCCGGTCGACCTCTACAGCCAGGTCAATCGCTCGGTGAAATACGGCTTCCTGTTCATCGGCTTCACCTTCATGGCGTTCCTGATGTTCGACGTGATCGCCGGCGTTCGCGTCGCCACGGTCGAATATCTCCTCGTCGGCGCCGGGCTGGTGCTGTTCTTCGTCATGCTGCTTGCCTTCGCCGAGGTGATCGGCTTCGCGGTGGCCTATGTCGTCGCGGCGGCGGCGATCATCGGCCTGCTCGCTTCCTATTCGGCGGCGGTCCTGCGCAGCTGGCGCCGCGGCGGCTATATCGCCGCGCTACTGGCCGCGCTCTACGGCGTGCTGTACGTCCTGCTCAGCCTAGAGGCCTATTCTCTGCTCATCGGATCGCTGCTTCTGTTTGCGGCACTGGCCGGTGTTATGTATCTGACGCGCAACCTCGACTGGAGCGGACTCCGTTCCCAGTCCTCCACCGACTGAAGCGGGACCGCAACATGGCCGAATTCACCCTGCCGGCGAACAGCAAGATCAAGGGCGGACGCAAGATCCCCTCGCCCGAGCCCGGCGGGACGATGCGCAACTTCAAGATCTACCGCTACGATCCCGATAGCGGCGAGAACCCGCGCTACGACACCTATGAGGTGAACCTCGACGAGTGCGGCCCGATGGTCCTCGACGCGCTGATCAAGATCAAGGGCGAGCAGGATTCGACGCTCACGTTCCGCCGCTCTTGCCGCGAGGGCATCTGCGGCTCGTGCTCGATGAACATCGACGGCAAGAACGGCCTCGCCTGCACCACCGCGATCGAGGACGTGAAGGGCGAGGTGAAGATCACCCCGCTTCCCGCGATGGACGTGATCAAGGATCTCGTCCCCGACTTCACGCACTTCTACGCGCAATATGCCTCGATCCAGCCTTGGCTGAAGACTGTCACACCGCCGCCCGCCGGCAAGGAACGCCTCCAGTCGCCGGAAGACCGCGCCAAGCTCGACGGCCTCTACGAGTGCATCCTGTGCGCCTGCTGCTCGACCTCCTGCCCCAGCTATTGGTGGAACTCCGACAAGTTCCTCGGTCCCGCTATCCTGCTCCAGGCCTATCGCTGGCTCGCCGATAGCCGCGACGAGATGACCGGTGAGCGGCTCGACAGCCTGGAGGACCCGTTCCGCCTGTATCGCTGCCACACGATCATGAACTGCGCCAACGCCTGCCCCAAGGGCCTCTCGCCCGCCAAGGCGATCGCCGAGATCAAGAAGATGGAAGTCGAGCGCGTCGTCTGAGGCGCTGACCTCTCTTCCGTACCCCGGCGAAGGCCGGGGCCCAGTATCGGGCCGGCCGTAACTGGGTCCCGGCCTTCGCCGGGGTACAAGGCATGGAAAAGCCCGAGTTCCACTACGAGGACCATCCCGATCACCCCGGCTGGAAGCGCTGGGGTCTCAAGAACTCGGATCGCTACAACACCTTCCTCGGCGACATGATGGTCCGCGTCGAGGACGGCACCTGCCGCGTCCGCACGCTGCCCGAGCGGCGTCACTCCAACCTCGGCAACAACGTCCACGGCGGCGCGATGCTCGGCTTCATCGACGTCGCCTTGTTCGCCGCCGCGCGCAGCTTCGGCCTTATAGAGGCCGGCACTGCGGTGACGCTCGATCTCAACACCCATTTCATGGGCGCCGGCCGGATTGACGAGCTGCTCGAAGCCAAGGTCGAGCTGCTCCGCGAAACCGGCCGCCTGCTCTTCATGCGCGGCCTGGTGGTGCAGGAAGGCGGCCCGGTCTCCGAATTCTCCGGCACGATCCGCAAGCCGACCAAGCGTTGAGCTTGTCCAAAGTCGGCGCTTTCCTCTAACCGCGGGCGAACATATCCGGGACGGCTTCCCTACTCCTCACCGTCATCCCGGACTTGATCCGGGATCCATCGTCCGCGAGCGCTGCGCATCGTAACAGGCCACAGCGTTCGCCGCACCTTGGATCCCGGATCAAGTCCGGGATGACGGGTGGAGTCCGGCGCGGTTCCGCTCAACGCAATCGGAGCGTCGCGTGGCCGCAGTCCTACAAGCCTACGAATCCCTCATCGCCGCCGGCGAACTCCGCCCCGACCCCGAGCAAGCCGCCGCCGCCGTCCGCCTCGACGCGCTCGCCCACGAGCTGGAGAACCCCAAAACCACCGGCTTCTTCCGCAAGAAAGTGATCCCGGCCCGCGGCATCTACATGTGGGGCGATGTCGGCCGCGGGAAATCCATGCTGATGGACCTGTTCTACGCCAACGTGAACGTCACGCTGAAGCGCCGCGTCCACTTCGGCGAGTTCATGCTCGAGGTCCACGAACGCATCGCCGCCGAGCGCCGCAAGGAACAGGGCGATCCCATCCTCCCCGTCGCGGCCGCGCTCGCCGAGGAAGCGCGCCTGCTCGCCTTCGACGAGATGATCGTCAACAACTCGCCCGACGCGATGATCCTCTCGCGCCTGTTCACCGCGATGATCGAAGCCGGCGTCACTGTGGTGACGACCAGCAACCGCGTGCCGACCGATCTCTACAAGAACGGTCTCAACCGCGAGCATTTCCTGCCCTTCATCGCGCTGATCCAGCAGCGCCTCGACGTCCTCGCCCTGAACGGCCCGGTCGACTACCGCCGCGATCGCCTCGGCCAGCAGGACACCTGGCTCGTCCCCAACGGCGCCGAGGCAACGCAGCAGCTATCCGCCGCCTTCTTCCGCCTCACCGACTATCCGCCCGAAGACCGCGCACACGTCCCCAGCGAGGAACTGGTCGTGCAGGGCCGGAGCTTGCGCGTTCCCAAGGCACTCAAGGGCGTGGCCGTGTTCAGCTTCAAGAAGCTGTGCGGCGAGGCGCGCGGCAGCGCCGACTATCTCGCCATCGCCCGCCGCTTCCACACCGTGATCCTCGTCGGCATCCCCATCCTCGGCCCGGAGAACCGCAACGAAGCCGCGCGCTTCGTCAGCCTCATCGACGCGCTCTACGAGCACAAGGTCAAGCTGCTCGCCGCGGCCGACGCCCAGCCCGACGCGCTCTACCCCGCCGGCGACGGCCGTTTCGAGTTCCAGCGCACGGTCAGCCGGCTCGAGGAAATGCGCTCCGAAGACTATCTCGCGCAGGGCCACGGCACCGCTTAACCACGCTTATTGCTATTGCGAGAGGTTATCGATTAAAAGCGTGATCCGAGCCGTTTAAGTGGGTTGCCACCCTCGCGCGAAGGGCGTACCCGACCTCTCCAATCACACCCAACGTTACGGAAAGGGGATTGGATGGCCCGCAAGAAGATCGCGCTGATCGGCGCCGGCAATATCGGCGGCACGCTCGCGCACCTCGCAGCCCTCAAGGGCCTTGGCGACATCGTGCTGTTCGACGTGGTTGAGGGCGTGCCGCAGGGCAAGGCGCTTGACCTGTCGCAGTGCGGCCCGGTCGAGGGCTTCGACGCGACGATCAAGGGCTCCAACGACTATGCCGACATCGCCGGCGCCGACGTGATCATCGTCACCGCCGGTGTCGCCCGCAAGCCGGGCATGAGCCGCGACGACCTGC
>JBELMF010000104.1:0-12429 GCA_042096015.1 Sphingomonas sp. | reverse complement strand
GGGGTATTCGAGGCCAACCCCATCGACTTGGACGATGACGCCTGGTCCGCGGGGTGGGAGCGGACCATGCGCATCAACCTGACCGCGTCGGCGGAACTGTGCCGGCTGGCCGTGCGGCACTGGCAGGAGCGCGGCAGCGGGGGACGGATCGTCAACATCGCGAGCCGCGCGGCCTATCGCGGCGACAGCCCGGCGCACTGGCATTACGCGGCCTCCAAGGCGGGAATGGTGGCGATGACCAAGTCAATCGCGCGCGGCTTTGCGAAGGATGGTGTGCTGGCCGTCGCGATCTGCCCCGGCTTCACCATGACGGGAATGGCCGAGGATTATCTTGCCAGCCGTGGCGGCGACAAGTTGCTTGCCGATATCCCGCTGGGCCGGGTCGCCATGCCTGACGAAGTGGCCGAGATGGCGCGCTGGCTAGCGCTCGATGCACCCGCGTCGATGACGGGCGCCGTGCTCGACGTGAATGGGGCGAGCTATGTCCGTTGAGGCCGGAGCTGCCGACAGCTGGCGCGTGACTTTGCCCTGCACGCGGGCGGAGGCCGAGGCGATCGACGCTGCGGATGATCTCGCCATCGACGCGGTGCTGATGACCACCGAGGAGGTGGAGGACGATCGCGAGCGCTGGCGGCTTGACGCGTACATGGAGGACGAACCCGGTGAGGCGGTGATCACCGCGATCCGTGCGCTGGTGCCGAGCGCCGCGGACGTCGAACCGATCGTCACCGCGTTGACCGCGCAGGACTGGGTGGCGTTGTCGCAGGAGGGGCTGGAGCCGATCCGCGAAGGGCGTTTCGTGGTCCACACCAGCGCGCATCCCGTGTCGGTCAATCAGGAGGCGGGAGAACGCGCCTTTCTGATCGACGCGGGGCAGGCGTTCGGCACGGGGCATCACGCCACGACATCGGGCTGCCTGGCGATGCTTGACGCATTGGCGGTGCAGGGTCGCCGGTTCGACCGGGTGATCGACGTCGGCACGGGCACCGGGCTGCTTGCCTTCGCAGCCGCGGATTTGTGGCCGATGGCGGATCTGGTCGCTACGGACATCGATTCCGCGGCGATCGCAGTCACGCGCGAGAACGCCGCCAAGAATGACATCGTCATCGGCGACGATATCGGCGAGATCGAACTGATCGTCGCAGACGGGGCGCTTCACGAGGCGATCACGGCGAGGGCCCCTTATGATCTGGTGATCGCCAACATCCTTGCCGGACCATTGGTGTCGATGGCGCCGGAACTGGCGGCGATTGCCGCGCCGAACGCCACGATCGTGCTGGCGGGATTGCTGGAGACCCAGCGCGAGACGGTGGTCGAGGCGTTCACGGCATGCGGATGCGCGCTGCAGGCGATCGACCGACGCGGCGACTGGACGATCCTGCGGCTCGCCGCCGGTGCGACGCGCTACGTGCCGCAGAGCCCGCCCGATCCGAAGGGGCGCGACGGCTGGGCGCTGGATATCTGAGGAGCGGTACCGGAGCGCAAATCGCGGCGGGGGGAGGCCGATCGATGAGTAAGCGGTGCGGCCACGCGCCTGCCCGCGTGCGAACATCAGCGCGGCGGGACATGCGCCGCACGCGGGGAACGGCAGAGTTTCTGGAGCAGAGTTTCTGGAGCAGAGTTTCTGGTCGATTACTTTCCGGTTGATCGTCCGCGCGCATAGGCCTGCGTGCCGCGCATGATCACTTCGCGCTCGTCGACGATCTCGGCGACCGGAATGTCGGGCTGTCGCTTCAGTTCCTCGTACAAGGGGGCGAAATCGGTCTCGAGCGTCACGTGCAGCAATTCGTCGAAGCTCGGGATCACGAAGTAATTCTGCTGGAAATCGTCGATCCGATAGTCCGTGCGCATCACCCGCGCCAGATCGAAAGCCAGCCGGTGAGGGGAAGGATCCTCCAGCGCGAAGCGGCTTTCGGCCGAACTGGAGACGATCCCGGAGCCATAGATGCGCAAGCCATCCGGCTCGGCGATCAGCCCGAACTCGACCGTGTACCAATAGAGGCGGCCGAGATACTTCAATGCATCATGCTGCATCGCCCGCTGACCACCGCGGCCGTACGCCTCCAGGTAATCGGCGAAGACCGGATCGGCGAGCATCGGCACATGGCCGAACACGTCATGGAAGACGTCCGGTTCCTGCAGGTAATCGAGCTGGTCGGGGCGGCGGATGAAATTGCCGGCGACGAAGCGGCGATTGGCCATGTGATCGAAAAACACGTCGTCGGGCACGAGGCCCGGCACCGCGACCACCTGCCAGCCGGTGAGCTTCATCAGCCGTTCGGACAGCTCCTCAAAATCGGGGATGCCGGGCTTAGACAGCTTCAGCACGTCCAGTCCGCGCAGCCACGCGTTCGCGGCGCGGTTCGGCAGCAGCTTCGCTTGGCGCGCGAAGAGCGTGTCCCAGGTGGCGTGATCCTGGGACGTATAGTGCGACCAATCCTGCGGCACCGTCCAATCGGCAGCGGCGCCGGGGGGAGGGGTGAGGGTGGTGGATGCGTCGGCCATGCCAGGGGCATAGCATGAGGCAGCCGTGCGGCAATATCGTTACGGTTGTTACCAGCCGTCTTCCGTCATGCCGGGCTTGTCCCGGCATCCAGACCTCCGCGCACCTCCGACTATCGAGTTTGCGGCACCCTGGATGCCGGGACGAGCCCGGCATGACGAATTAGGGCTTCACTCAGCCGCGACGCCCGCGCGGGAGAACATGTCGCCCTCGTCGCCCGCATCCTCGTTTGCGGCCTTGCCGCCCTTGGCCTTCTGGCGCTTGTCGAACGAATCCCACACGTCGCTCCACTGGCCGCGGGTCGCCGCCTTGGAATATTCGGTCGCGCGGGTCTCGAAGAAGTTCGCATGCTCCACGCCGTTCAGCAGCGGGGTGAGCCACGGGATCGGATGCTCGTCGATCATGTAGATCGGCCGCAGCCCCAGCTGCCCCAGCCGCCAGTCGGCGATGTAGCGGATGTACTTCTTGATATCCTTGGGCGTCATGCCGTTGACCGGGCCCATCTCGAAGGCGAGGTCGATGAAATTGTCCTCGAGCCGGATCGTCGTCTGGCACACGTCGGCGATATCGTCCTTCACCGCCTTGGTCAGGCACTGCCGCTCCTGACAGAAGGCGTGGAACATGCGGATGATGCCCTCGCAGTGCAGGCTCTCGTCGCGCACCGACCAGCTGACGATCTGCCCCATGCCCTTCATCTTGTTGAAGCGCGGGAAGTTCATCAGCATCGCGAAGCTGGCGAACAGCTGCACGCCTTCGGTGAAGCCGCCGAACATGGCGAGCGTGCGGGCGATATCCTCGTCGCTGTCGACGCCGAAGTTCTGCATGTAATCATGCTTGTCCTTCATCTCGGCATATTCGAGGAAGGCGCCATATTCGCTCTCGGGCATGCCGATCGTGTCGAGCAGGTGGCTGTAGGCGGCGATGTGGACCGTCTCCATGTTGCTGAACGCGGTCAGCATCATCTTGATCTCGGTCGGCTTGAACACGCGGCCGTATTTCTCGTGGTAGCAATCCTGCACCTCGACGTCCGCCTGGGTGAAGAAGCGGAAGATCTGGGTGAGCAGGTTGCGCTCGTGATCGGTCAGCTTCTGCGCCCAGTCGCGGCAATCCTCGCCGAGCGGGACTTCCTCGGGGAGCCAGTGGAGCTGCTGCTGGCGCTTCCAGTACTCGAACGCCCAGGGGTATTCGAACGGCTTGTACTGCTTGGAGGCTTGGAGGAGGGGCATATCGATTGGACCTGTGTTTGACGTTTGATTTCTATCTGAACGGGTGAGCTATGTCTCGGCGCTCCACTGCCACATCGCGGTGGCGCTCATCGCCAGCACCACGCCGCCGGCGAGCGCCATGATGCCGATCATGCGGAACGCATAGACCTGCCCCGCACTGCGCGGGCGGGCGAGCGCCAGCAGCAGCCCGATGCCCACGATCGCGAAGACCAACGCGACCGCATACATGATCAGCACCTGCCAGCTCATCCGCGGATCCGGCGGGTAACATAGACAGTTCGCGTGCTGCGTGCGCCGACGCCGAGGAAGACGATGCCGACGAAATAGCCGAAATCGTACCAGCCGCCGTTGTTCGGCACCGCATACACCGCGACGTCGGGCATGACTAGGCTGAGCACCCAGGCGACCGGGAAGATGAAGCCGTGCCACAGGCCGAGCAGGAAGCCGGGCGTGCTGGCGGTGTGGGTGACGGCGGTGGGCACCTGTGTGGCGCAGGCGACGAGGAGGAGGGCGGTGCTCGCCGCAGCTACCCTCGTCATTCCCGCGAAGGCGGGAATCCATAGTCGCTGACGCTGCAACTCCTGCCGAGGCGTTGGCGTGTATGGATCCCCGCCTGCGCGGGGATGACGGACGTTCTCGGGCAAGTCGTTCATCCCATCGCTCCCGTGCATCCAATCGTGGCATGTGTCGTTCTGTTGCCGAACCTAATGGGAGACCCACGATGCACGACCACAGCAACATCAAGGAACATATGACCGTCATCGGTGCGGACGGCGTGCATGTCGGCACGGTCGACCATGTCGATGGCGAGCGGATCAAGCTGACCAAGACCGACAGCCCGTCGACCGAAGATGGGCAGGGCGCCAAGCATCACTACCTCCCCGCCGGGCTCGTCGCCGCCGTCGAGGGCGATACCGTGCGCTTGAGCGCGACCGCGCAGAATGCGGTGGATATGTTCGAAGAGGAGGCGTGAGTTAGCCGAACCTCCTCTCCCTGTGGGAGAGGAAGGGGCCCGCGCGGCGCAGCCGCGTGGGAAGGTGAGGGTGAGCTGGCTCATGCCGGCTCGCCCTTTTTGGTGTCGCCCTCACCCTTCCGCCGCTTCGCGGCTCCCTCCCTCTCCCGCAGGGAGAGGGAGATGTGTTCGAGGACGCCTTCTAGGTTTTGGGTCACGTCGGTGTTGGTGACGCGCAGTACCCGGAAGCCTTCGCGGGCGATCATCGCGGTGCGCTGGGCGTCGTGGCGCTCCGTTCCCGCATGCGTGTCGCCGTCGACTTCGATCACCACTCGCTCCGAGAAACACAGGATGTCGGCAAAATACGGCCCGACCGGCGCCTGGTGGCGCCACTTGAGGCGCGGAAACGCCTCCCGCAGTCCGAGTAGCAACCGACGTTCCGGTGCAGGCGCATCGCGGCGGAGTTGCCTTGCGCGGGGGACGGTTCCTCCGGGTTGGTCCTCGTAAAGGCGCATCGCCCTCACCCTTCCGCGGCTTCGCCGCTCCCTCCCTCTCCCGGTGGAAGAGGGACCTGAACCCCTCTCCCAGCGGGAGAGGGAGGGGCCCGCCGGCGCCAACCGGTGAGAGGGTGAGGGCGACGCGGCGACGTTACCTCACCCCAAGCGCCACGCCGTCAGACGTTGCCGGCTGTGCCGGCACCGCTGCCCGCCGTGGTATCTCCCGGATTGCTTGCGCAATCCGGGTGTGCCCGCTCATTGACAAGCCAGGCACTCGTCATAGTCGGTCGTCTCGCCCAGGTCGAACTTCGGCTTCTCGATCGTATTGTCCGCCTCGACGCCGCCCGCAAAGCCGGCGCGCTGCACGCTCTTCGAGCGCAGGTAATAGAGCGACTTGATGCCCAGCTCCCAGGCGCGGAAGTGCAGCATCAGCAGGTCCCACTTCTCGACGTCCGCCGGGATGAACAGGTTCAGCGACTGCGCCTGATCGATGTACGGCGTGCGGTCACCGGCGAGCTCCAATAGCCAGCGCTGGTCAATCTCGAAGCTGGTCTTGAAACAGTCCTTCTCGTCCTGCGAGAGGAAGTCGAGGTGCTGCACCGAGCCGCCATGCTCGAGGATCGAGCTCCACACCGCTTCCGAATTCTTGCTCTTCTCGTTGAGGAGCTTCTCCAGATACGGGTTCTTGACCGCGAAGCTGCCCGACAGCGTCTTGTGCGTGTAGATGTTGGCCGGGATCGGCTCGATGCACGCGCTGGTGCCGCCGCAGATGATCGAGATCGACGCGGTCGGCGCGATTGCCATCTTGCAACTGAAGCGCTCCATCACGCCCATGTCGGCGGCGTCCGGGCAGGGGCCACGCTCGGCGGCAAGCGTCATCGACGCCTGGTTCACCTGCGCGTTGACGTGCTTGAAGATCTTGAGGTTCCAGCTCTTCGCCATCGCGCCTTCCATCGGCAGCCCGCGCGCCTGGAGGAAGGAGTGGAAGCCCATGACGCCGAGGCCGACCGAACGCTCGCGGCCGGCGCTGTATGCGGCGCGCTCCATGCCCGGCTCGTGGCGGTCGATGTAATCCTGCAGCACGTTGTCGAGGAAGCGCATCACGTCCTCGATGAACTGCTTGTCGTCCTTCCACTGGTCCCACGTCTCGAGATTGAGCGAGGACAGGCAGCAGACCGCGGTGCGATCGTTGCCGAGATGATCCGTGCCGGTCGGCAGCGTGATCTCGCTGCACAGGTTCGAGGTGGAGACCTTGAGGCCCAGATCGCGGTGATGCTTGGGCATCGTGTTGTTCACATGGTCGGCGAAGACGATGTACGGCTCGCCGGTCGCCAGCCGCGTCTCGACCAGCTTCTGGAACAGGCTGCGCGCATCGACCTTGCCGCGCACGCTGCCGTCCTTGGGAGACTTCAGCTCCCACTCGCCGCCGTCACGCACCGCTTCCATGAAGGCGTCGGGGATCAGCACGCCGTGGTGGAGGTTCAGCGCCTTGCGGTTGAAGTCCCCGCTCGGCTTGCGGATCTCGAGGAACTCCTCGATTTCCGGGTGCGAAATGTCGAGATAGCAGGCGGCCGAGCCCCGGCGCAGCGAGCCCTGGCTGATCGCCAGCGTCAGCGAGTCCATCACGCGCACGAACGGGATGATCCCGCTGGTCTTGCCGTTGAGGCCGACCGGTTCGCCGATGCCGCGCACGTTGCCCCAATAGGTGCCGATGCCGCCGCCGCGCGAGGCGAGCCAGACGTTCTCGTTCCACGTGTCGACGATGCCGTTCAGGCTGTCGGGCACCGAGTTCAGGTAGCAGCTGATGGGCAGGCCGCGCCCGGTGCCGCCATTCGACAGCACGGGTGTTGCGGGCATGAACCACAGGCGCGAGATATAGTCGTAGATGCGCTGCGCGTGCGTCGCATCGTCGGCATAGGCGCTGGCGACGCGGACGAAGAGATCCTGGTACGATTCGCCCGGCAGCAGGTAGCGATCCTGCAGCGTCTCCTTGCCGAAATCGGTGAGGAGCGCATCGCGCGAATGATCGACGTCGAGCGGATAGGGCTTGCGCTGCGAGCCCGCGGGCGCGCCGCTTCCCACCGTGGTGGTCGCTTCTTCGCCTGCCTGCAACGTATCGGTCGCCATGTTCGCCTCGCTCGCGTCCCTGAAATCCATCGCCACCGTTCCTCATGCCATTCGAATCGGGAGCGAACCCCCATGCTACACGGATGCGCTGCGGCAGGTGAGAACAAAAAGTGATCATTCCTCGATGCGCGAGGCGTGTGATCGTCAGCCGCGATATGGGGTCGCGGCCCTTGTTCTACCAGCGCTAGCGTTCACCCCTGAAGCTTACCCCAACAGATTGTGGCAGTCCGCGCGCGGAGGCAAGAGGCGAGACACAAGCGATTGCGAACGGTTCGTCGTAGGTAAGGTGCAGTTCGGCGAGGGCAAAAGCCGCGACGCGCGGACTTCCGCGGGGTTCCGGAAATGCAAGGCGGAAGAGGCCCGCGGAAAATATTTTGCCGGCAAGGCAGAGGCGCGTCGGCCAAGCGCGGCTACACCCTTAACGTCGGCGGTGAGTCCTCTCCCCGGTGCGGGGGTCGTCACTACCCCGCCTTGCGCATCCTCAACGCAGGTTGCGATAGTCTCTCCATGTCGAAGTGATGCGCCAGTTCCAGCCCCGCGCGCCCTTCCGCGACCCAGCGGATGATGGCGGTGAACATCTCGTGCTCGACCAGTTCGATGCGCACTTCGACGCCGATGGCCTCGCTGGGAAGTTCGATGCCGTCGATCATCACGCCGGTCGCGGAAAGGTCGCGGATCCGTACCTCGCCGCTCTCCTCGCCGATCTCCAGCCGGGCGGAGCGCAGCACCTTGGCGCGCTGCGCGCGGCTGATGCGGTGCCCGACCGGAGTCGCCGTGCCGCCGTCGTCGCCCAGCTGGCGTCGCACGTCATGCGCGCTGGCAGGACGCCCGAACACGAAGCCCTGGATATGGCTGCAGCCCAGGTCGCGGATCAGCGCGATCTCGTCCTGCTGCTCCACGCCCTCGGCGGTGGTTTCCATGCGCAAGGTGTCGGCGAGCGTGACGATGGCCTTGATGATCGCTGCGTTGCGGTTGCCCGCCTGGATCGCGCCGCGCACGAAGCTCTGGTCGATCTTGATCTTGTCGAACGGCGCGTTGCGCAGATAGCCGAGCGAGGAATAGCCGGTGCCAAAATCATCGAGCGCCAGCCGCACGCCGATGTTCTTGAGCGATTTGAACATCTGCTGCGAATGGGCGTCCTCGTCCAGGAACACGCCTTCGGTGATTTCCAGCTCGAGCCGGGCAGGCGCCAGGCCGGACGAGGCGAGCGCGCTGGTCACGATCGCGGGTAGCGCCGGGTTCGCGAACTGGATCGGAGATACGTTCACCGCGACGCGGACCGTTTCGGGCCAGTGCGCCGCTTCCGCGCAGGCGGTGCGCAGCACCCATTCGCCGATCGCCGCGATCATTCCGCATTCCTCGGCAATCGGCACGAAATCGGCCGGGCTGACGGCGCCGCGCGTCGGGTGCTGCCAGCGCAGCAGCGCCTCATAGCCGACGATCCGCTGATCGCCCGTGGAGACGACCGCCTGATAGACGAGGTGAAGCTCATCATTGGCCAGCGCCTGGCGCAGATCGTCCTCCAGCCGCTTGCGGTTTTGCGCCCCAGCCAGCATCTCTTCACGGAAGAAGCGGGAGACGCCGCGCCCGTCCGCCTTTGCCGCGTAGAGCGCAAGATCGGCGTTGCGGATCAGCGTCTCGCTATCGCCGCCATGTTCCGGCGCGACGGCGACGCCCACCGAACAGCCGATCGCGATCGACGAACCACGGATGAAAAAGGGCTGCGACAAGGCGGTGATGATGTGGCCGGCCAGGCTGGCCAGCCGTTCGTGATTGCCTTCCCGCGGGAGCACGACCTGGAATTCGTCGCCGCCGAGTCGGCCGACGAGCCCCGCGTCACCCACCGTATTCTGCAACCGCTGCGCCACCTGGACCAGCAGCTCGTCGCCGATCTGGTGCCCCAGCGTGTCGTTCACCGCCTTGAACCGGTCCAGATCGAGCAGGAACAAGGCGGTGGTGGTGCGCGGGCCTGCGGCCGGCGCCAGCATCTGATCGAGCGAGAGCCGGATGCGCTGGCGGTTGGCAAGCCCGGTGAGGCTGTCGAACAGCGCCAGGCGGGTGATCTCCGCCTCGGCACGCCGCTTCTCGGTCAGGTCCGAGCCCGAGCCGATGAAGCCTTGGAACCGGCCGAGGTCGTCCAGCATCGGCCGGCCCGAGATCGACCACCAGCGATCATGGTCGGCATCGAACGCCGGGCGGACGGAATAATCCGCGAAGCTTGTCCGCGCGGACAAATGGAAGGTCAGCGTCCGCTCGGTTTCGGCCATGCTGGAATCGACGCGGAAGATATCCACCAGCCGCTCGCCGAGCGGCGCTGCGCCCATCTTGGTCAGCTCGCGCGTGACCTTGTCGCTGAGATAGACGAGGCAGCCGCTGCGATCGGTCAGCCAGAACCAGCCGGTGCCCTGCGTCTCGAATTCCTCGACGAAGCGGGCCGCGCGGCGTTGCTCCTGCTCCTCCTGCTCGCGCATCTGCACCGCGCGGTGATCCCGGCGCGCGATCCGGACGATGCCGGTGATCAGGACGGCGGCGAGGACCAGCGCCAGCGCCGCGGCGATGCCGAAGCCTGCGGTCGCCGGAACCATCAGCGCGAGTGTTCCGGCGAAGGCGAGCGAGGCGGCGCGCAGCGGGTGGAGCGCGATCGCCGCGAGGATGATCGCGGCCACGTCCACGACGAAGGCGGTGACCTGAGGCGTGCCGTGCGGCAGATGCGGGACGCGATCGAGCTGGATCGACAGCGCTACGGACAGCAGTGCGGCAAGCATCGTCGACACCGCGACCCGGCGGTGCGGCGGCATCTCCCCGGCGGCCGACGACGCGAGAATGCCCCATACGGCGCCGCCGAGCGCGACGAGCAGCGCCGCCGGCACCGCCGCCAGCGGTGTTAGACTATTCGAGAAGACACGGACCGCAGCATGCCCGGCCCCGGCCAGCGCCAGCGCGAACAGCGCGACCGGCCAGAGCGCCGCCGCCTCGGCGATGCGCGCCTCGGTTGCATCATGAACCCCGTCGTCGACAGGAGCGACCAGGCCGAGCGCTTCGGCAAGGCGCGGCTGATCAGGATGCGCATTACGCACCATGCGGCGGACAGAACCCATGGGTACGCCGTCTAGCCGAACGATGATTGGCAAAGTGTTGATGGACGGGCGTCGCCACCGTTGCGCTCGTCCGCGCGGCGCCATAGTGCCGTGCGCCATGACCGTGACGATCCGTGCCGCAGACCTGATCGAGAGCGTTGCCGACGCGCTCCAGTTCATCAGTTACTATCACCCGATGGATTACATCCGCGCGCTTGGCGAGGCTTACGAAGCCGAGCAGGGCCCGGCGGCGAAAGATGCCATCGCGCAGATCCTGACCAACAGCCGGATGTGCGCCGAGGGGCACCGGCCGATCTGCCAGGACACCGGCATCGTGAACGTGTTCGTGAAATGGGGCATGGACTGCCGCCTCGACGACACCAGCCGCTCGATGCAGGAGGTGATCGACGAGGGGGTGCGCCGCGCCTACCTCCACCCGGAGAACAAGCTGCGCGCCTCGGTGCTGGCCGACCCGGCCTTCACCCGCCGCAACACGCGCGACAACACGCCCTGCGTGCTGCACGTCGAGATGGTGGCCGGTTCCAAGGTGTCGGTCGATGTCGCGGCCAAGGGCGGCGGTTCGGAGAACAAGTCCAAGTTCAAGATGATGAACCCCAGCGACTCGATCGTCGAGTGGGTGATCGAGATGCTGCCGCAGATGGGCGCCGGCTGGTGCCCGCCGGGGATGCTCGGCATCGGCATCGGCGGCACGGCGGAACATTGCGTGCTGCTCGCCAAGCAGGCGCTGATGGAGCCGATTGACATGGGGCCGCTGAAGGGGCGCGGGCCCAGGGACGATATCGAGGCGCTGCGGATCGAGATATTCGACAAGGTGAATGCGCTTGGCATCGGCGCGCAGGGGCTGGGCGGGCTTTCCACCATTCTCGACGTCAAGATCAAGGACGCGCCGTGCCACGCCGCGGGCAAGCCGGTGGCGATGATTCCGAATTGCGCGGCGATGCGCCACGCGCATTTTACGCTCGACGGCAGCGGCCCGGCATTCCTCGAGACGCCGAAGCTGGACGAATGGCCGGACGTCAACTGGACGCCCGACAAGGCGGCGATCCGCGTCGATCTCGACACGCTGACGCCGGCGATGGTGCAGTCGTGGAAGCAGGGCGATCGGCTACTGCTCAACGGCAAGATGCTGACGGGTCGCGACGCCGCGCACAAGCGGATCAAGGACATGCTTGACGCGGGCGAGGAGCTGCCGGTCGAGTTCAAGGGGCGCGTGATCTACTACGTGGGCCCGGTCGATCCGGTCGGTGAGGAAGTGGTCGGCCCGGCCGGCCCGACCACCGCGACGCGGATGGACAAGTTCACGCGCATGATGCTCGACCAGGGGCTGCTCGCCATGGTCGGCAAGGCCGAGCGCGGGCCGGCGGCGACCGACGCGATCCGGGACGCGAAATCGGCGTACCTGATGGCGGTCGGCGGCGCGGCCTATCTCGTGGCGCGCGCGATCAAGGGATCCAAGGTGGTCGGGTTCGAGGACCTGGGCATGGAGGCGATCTACGAGTTCGAGGTCATCGACTTCCCGGTCACCGTCGCGGTGGATAGCGAAGGAAACAACGTCCACCAGCTCGCGCCGCTGGTGTGGCGGGACAAGATCGCGAAGGAAGGGCTGTTGCTGCCGGCGTGATTTCCGTGGAGTGGGGCGCCCTCACCCTTCCGCGCCTTTGGCGCTCCCTCCCTCTCCCGCTGCGAGAGGGAAGGGGCCCGCGACCCGCAGGGGCGTGGGAGAGGTGAGGTGAGTTGTGTGCAACGATTGCCGTCACCAATCACATCATGCCGGTCTTGTCCCGGCATCCACCGTGCCGCACACCTCTGTCTATGAAGTTCGCGATACCCTGGACCCCGGCGCGAGCCCGGGGGGACGTTACGGCACACGAGGCCTGATGCTCGTTCTCGCCGGTATCGCGATCATCGCGCTGGGATTCCTGCTGCGCTTCAACCCGATGCTGGTCATTGCGGCGTCGGCGCTGGTCACCGGGTTGGCCGCCGGGATCGATCCGGTCGCGATCCTCGCGGCATTCGGCAAGGCGTT
>JBELMF010000103.1:0-12485 GCA_042096015.1 Sphingomonas sp. | reverse complement strand
CTTATCGAGTCGGTGGACCAGTTTGGGTCGGCCCTCCGTATCATATTGAAGCGCGTCGAGCAGGCCGTCTACATGCGCGGTAGTCTTGGTGCCGCCCTGCGTGGCAAGACCGGGCGGCTTGTTGAGCACGAATGCAGCGGCGTCGCGATGGATCACCATTTCGCGCGCAAAGGCGATCTCGTCCTCGCTGAGCGGCGGACGCTCGCGCTTCGGCTTCGTGTCGGTGCGCACCGGCTCTGGCGGCGGCAGGCGCAGCGTCTGACCGGTAGTGACGCGGTCACCGGGGCCGACGCGCGCGCCATCGAGGCGTAGCTGCCCGGTACGTGCCCATTTCGCAACCGTGGTGAAGCTGGTGTCGGGCAGGTGCCGCTTGCACCAGCGATCGACGCGGATGCCGTCGTCCTCGGCGCCGACGGTGAACTGGCGGACGGCGTCGCTCATGCCAGGCCTCGCGTTAGCCCGAGCCCTGCCGCCAGTGCGGCGATCGAACCGATCACCGACACGGCAACATAGCCCAGTGCAGGTGCCCAGTCGCCGCGCTCGATCATCGCGATCGTGTCGAGCGAGAAGCTGGAGAAGGTGGTGAAGCCGCCCAACAAACCGACTCCCAGCAGCAGGCGCCAGGGCTCGGCTGCCGCCAGCCGCGAAAGTGATCCCGCGAGCACGCCCATCGCGAGACCGCCGGCAATGTTGACGATCAGCGTCCCCCACGGCCAACTCGGACCGAACGCCTCCAATGCGGCGCGACCGACCAGATGTCGGAGCCCGGCGCCAACTGCGCCGCCCGCCATCACCAGAACCAATGCAATCATCGCCTGCCTCTACCGCCAAGCGGGGGCGGGCGGAAGGGCGCTCAGCGTGCCGCGTCCGCCATCAGATCGACATCGGTGCCGCCGCCTTTGCGCGGATTGAGGATCAGGAGGAAGGCACCGCCCTTTTTCGTGCCCGCCAGGATATGTTCGGCGCCATCCGCCTGATGCTCTGCGCGATACCCGGAAGCCGTGGTTTGCGTGTAATACCAGTCGAGCAGCCGCTGTACCGGCGCGGCGCTCGCAAAGCTCACCACGCGCAGCGCGCAGCCGTCCTGATCGGCGCCTGCCGCCTCCACGACGCGGGCGTCGGGATAGAGCGGAACGCCGGACGGCAACCGGTTGGCCCAGTCGGCGGAGTAGGCGACATTGGTCACGCATCGCGCGGACGCCCCCTGGCTCGCGGCCAGCGAACCGAGCGTGAGGGCGCGGCGAGCGGCGGCGCATTGCGTGCAGTTGCCGGTCGGCGGCGGCGCCTGGCGAACGGCCGTGTCGACGGGCCTGTGCGCGGCGTCGGCGATCCGATCGGAAGGAAGCGCGCCGGACCGAGGCCGCGTGGGCGGACGTACCGTATCTGCGTTCGCCTGCTGCACCAGCTTCGGATCGACCATGATCTGATCCTTGAGCGCGCTCTGCAGAACCGGATCGTCTGCGCCCGATGCGTCATTGCCGAGGGCGAGATCCTGATCGAGGCGGGCCAGCGCCGTCTTGTCGTCGGACGCCTGTCCGCACCCGGATGCTGCCAGAACAGCCGCCATTGCCGCGCCGATACGCCTCACGCCGTTCATGATGTTCCCCTGTTCAGGCATGCGACGATTAAGGGCATGCCGTTAACGAAGAGTGGGGCGCATGTGTATCGTCCTTGCAACACACCCCCGTCTGCCCCATGTTCAGGGCATGCTCAATCTCGCCTCCATCCTGATCGGCGTCATCACCCTCGCACTGGGGTTGGTCGCTTTCATGCCCCTGCTGGGTTGGCTGAACTGGCTGGTGATCCCGATCGGGATCGTCGGTGCCGCGGTGGGCGCGTTGTCGTCGTCCAATGGCGGCCGCAATCTCAACCTTGTGCTGATCGTGATCTTCGCGCTGCGCCTGATGCTGGGTGGCGGGATCATCTGATCGCGTGCGCCTCAGGGCGCCACCACGACACAGCTGACGCCGGATTTGGTGCAGGCGGCCTGTGCCGCTGACCGCGAGGCGAAGCCACCCGCCTGTAAGCGCGTGATGCCGCCGGCCTGTACGTAATGCGGGCTGCCGCCGGTGCGGCTGCCCACTTTCGCCCAGAGACTGCGCGCATTGCCTTCATCGCGGAAGGCGCCGAGCTGAATGCGCCAGCTACCACTCGACGCCGGACGAGCGGCCGTTGCCGCCGGCGCCGATGGTGCGGTGGTATTCGCGGGCGCAGTCGGTGTGGCGCGCGACGGCGCGGCCGGGGTCGGCACGGCACGACCGCTGCCCGGTGCGGATACGGTGGCACCGGCCGGCGCCGTCAACGGGGTGGCCACAGCCACCGCGCGGGCATCGGCTTCGTACTTGCGGGCGAGCGTCAGCCCCTCCCGCCGCTGCGCTTCGGGGATGTACTGATCCATCTGCGAGAGCGTCTGGGACGCTTGCGGCAGGCCCTGCTGCGACGATCGGGTCACCAAGGCGTATGCCCGCACCCAATCACGGGAAATGCCGTCACCATTGAACAGCATCGTGCCGAGCACAAGCTGCGTGCGCTTCTCACCGCGGGCGACGGACTTCTCCAGCCAGGGAAGCGCCTCCGCCTTTTTGCCGTCCTGGAACAGCGCCAGACCATAATTGTCGATTGCCTGGCTGTGCCCCTGAACAGCCGCCTTGCGGAACCACTCGACGGCGACCGGCAGGTCAACGGGCACGCCGCGCCCCAGCTTGTAAGCCTGACCCAGATTGAACTGCGCATCGGCGTCCCCCTTGGTGGCCAGAGGACGCCAGATGTCGACGGCCGCCTTGTAATCACCGCGGCTCCAGGCATCGACGCCCTGCTTGACGTCGGCCGTCGCAGAAGCGGGCAGAACGCCGACGATGGCCACCAGCGCGAGACATGCATTTCTCATCCGTTCACCCCGATCACCCTTGCCAACGACGTCCGTGTTCTCACCCATTCGAGCCAGCCAGAATGCCGCCTCGCGAGCGAAGCCGCAGGTGCGGCAGTCACCATTTACCATTCTTTATCCTCGCCTTGTCATCAAGCCCTGACTGGTGGGAGTTCACTTGAGGCCCGGCGCTATTTCACGGCGGCAGATGACCCAGCTGTGTCGGAAAGCCGGTGCAGCGGCATGTCCGGCGGAGACGTCGTGGTGCCGCTCAGGGTGCAGGTCTCGAGGGTTCGGCCGCCAGCCTGTCGCGCGGGCGATCGTTGGGGAATTGGCATGAAGATGCGTGCAATTGCTGGCCTGAGCCTGTCAGCGCTGATGCTGGGTGGGACCATGGTGGGCTGCGCTCACGGTGGGATCAGGACAGCCAGCAGCGGCAATGATGCGAAGGTGGCGAAAAGCGCCGCCATGAATGCCGGAAAGGCCGGTGAGGCACTGGCGGGCGGCGATGCGAGGGAGGCGATCGGCTTTGCTGAAGCAGCCGTGGCGGCAATGCCGCGAAACGCGGACTATCGCGCTTTGCTGGCGGCCTCATACCTGAAGGCCGGTCGCTTCACTTCGGCCCATGCGGCCTATGTGGACGTGCTGCAGCTTGCCCCGGACAATGGAAAGGCGGCGCTCAACCTCGCCTTGTCGATGATCGCGGAAGGCCAGTGGGAGGAAGCGCGCGAGACGCTGGACGCCCATGCGGCCGTCGTGCCTGCCGGTGATCGAGGATTGGCGCTGGCGCTGGCGGGCGATCCAGCTGCCGGGGTCGAGGTGCTGATGACGGCCGCCCGGACCCCGGAGGCGGACGCGAAGACACGGCAGAACCTGGCGCTGGCGCTGGCACTGGCGGGGCGTTGGAGCGAATCGCGGCAGGTGGCTGGCATCGATATGGCGCCGGCCGCAGCGGACGCGCGCATGGTGCAATGGGCGGCCTTCGCCAAGCCGGTGGGTGCGGCGGACCAGGTTTCCGCCTTGCTCGGCGTTACGCCGGTCAAGGACCCGGGACAGCCGGTCGCGCTGGCGCTCAACGCGGCGGTTCCGGTAGGTGTACTTGCATCGGCGGAGCCCGATGTGGTCGAAGCGCCGGTAGCACCGGTGGAAGCCATAGCGACGGCGAACGTCGATACGGCGGCACCTTCTTCCGACGGCGCGCCCAGGATCATCTTCGCGGAACGTCGTGAAGTCGTTCAGGCGCTGCCGCAATCGGTACTTCCCGGGAGCGCCGCGCAAGTCGCGTCCAAGACCATGCTTGCGGCAGCGCCGGCGGAGGCTCGGCAGCCCAGCAGCGGCAAATGGTATGTTCAGCTCGGCGCTTATGATTCAGCGGCGGTCGCCAAGGATGCGTGGAGCCGGGCCCAGCGGCGCTATCCGGTCCTCGCCGAGCGCAGCCCGACGGGCATGGCGTTCAAGTCCTTCTATCGCCTGTCGGTGGGAGGCTTCACGAAGGGCGACGCCGATGCGCTGTGCCGTGGGTACCGCGCAAAGGGCGGCACGTGCTTCGTACGCACCGGCGCGGGCGATCAATCCGCATCCTGGCTGAAGCCGGCCAAGGTGCAGTTCGCCGGTCGGTGAGCTGTGTCGCTCGACGCGGCATTTGCCCGAAGAACAGGCGCCGGACGGTGATCAGGCGAGTTCGCGGCCGCCCTTGAAGAGGCGCAGCACTTTCCCCTGAACGGGCAAGCCGTCGATGGGCGTGTTGCCGGCCATGCCGGGCAGCGTATCGGCGTTGATCTGCCATGGCGTATCGGGATCGATCAGCATCAGATCGGCCTGGTTACCGGGGCTGAGCGCGCCGGCATCGACACCCAGGATTGCCGCCGGGTTGCGCGACATGAGTGCTGCCAGCCGGCTCAGCGAGATGCGCTCGTCGCGCACGAGCCCCAGCGCGAGCGGGAGCAGCGTGGCTGCGCCTGCCGCGCCGGCGCTCGCATCGGCGAAGGGCAGGCGCTTTTCTTCCGGTCCGCGCGGATCATGGCCCGAACATAGCACGTCGATCGTCCCGTCCGCCAAGGCGGCAAGGGCCGCCCGGCGATCGGCTTCGCTGCGCAGCGGCGGCGACAAGCGGACAAAGGTGCGAAAGTCGCTCATCGCATTGTCGGCCAGCAGCAGATGCGCGGGTGTGATGCCGCAGGTGACGGCGACACCGCGGCGCTTGGCGGCGCGAACCAGGTCAAAGCCGACGGCAGTGGTCACCTGGCGGATGTGCAGGCGCGCCTCTGTCTGTTCCGCCAGCATCAGGTCGCGCGCGATGGCGAGCGGTTCGGCAAGCGACGGGGCGGCGGGCAGGCCGAGTCGGGTCGCCGTTTCGCCCGCAGTGGCGACGGCATCGCCCACCAGCCCGGCATCCTCCGCATGGGTGATAACGGTCAAGCCAAGGTCGTGCGCATAGGCCAGAACGCGCGCCATCACGCCGGTGTCGCCGATCCAGTGGCGACCGGTGCCGACCGCGCGCGCGCCAGCCGAGGCGCAGATCGCCATTTCAGCGAGATCGGCGCCGGCAAGGCCGCGAGTCGCGGCGGCGATCGGGTGGATCCACAGGTCAGGCCGGCCGATCAGCATCGAGCGCTGCACAATGCCGGGTTCGTCCAGTACCGGGCTCTGATCGGGCATAAGGCCGACGCGGACGATGCCCCCTGCACGGAAGGCGGCACGGTCGATCGCCGCAACGCCCAGATCGACGATGGCAGGGAGCAGCAGGCGCCCCTTGCAGTCGATAACGGTCGCGCCTGGCGCCGAATCAACGATCGCGCCATCGTTGACGAACAGGTCGCCGCGGCGTTCCCCGGCGACTGGGCAGACGATCCGCGCATCGCGGAAGTGCAGCGCGGTCATGCCCAGCCCTCCACGCCGCGCGCGCGCCGCGTCAGCACGTCGAGGCAGGCCATACGGACGGCCACGCCCATTTCAACCTGTTCGGTAATGGCCGAGCGATCATGGTCGGCCACGGACGAATCGATCTCCACGCCGCGGTTCATCGGGCCGGGATGCATGATGAGCGCGTCCGGCTTTGCCCGCTCCAGCCGTTCCGCGGTGAGGCCGTAGCGCAGACGATACTCGCGGCTGGAAGGCACATAGCCACCCGACATGCGCTCGGTCTGCAAGCGGAGCATCATCACGACGTCCGCCCCGTCCAACGCGGCGTCGAAATCGTTGAACGGCGTCACGCCCATCCGGTCGATCGCGGGCGGCATCAGCGTCGATGGCGCACAGACGCGGACCTCGGCGGCCAGCGCAGTGAGCGTGAGGATATTTGAGCGCGCGACGCGGCTGTGCAGCACGTCGCCGCAGATCACGACGCGCTGGTTGTGGATGGTGCCGCGCCGACGGCGGATCGTCAGTGCGTCAAGCAGCGCCTGCGTCGGGTGCTCGTGGCGCCCATCGCCGGCGTTTAGGACGGGGCAATCGACCTTGTCGGCGATCAGCCGAACCGCACCCGACGACATGTGGCGGATGACGATCACGTCGGCGCGCATCGCATTCAGCGTCATCGCGGTGTCGATCAGCGTCTCGCCTTTCTTCACGCTGGACTGGGCGGCGTGCATGTTGACGACGTCGGCGCCAAGGCGCTTGCCGGCGATCTCGAAGCTCAAGAGCGTGCGCGTGGAGTTTTCAAAAAAGGCGTTGATCTGGGTGAGGCCGGCGAGACGCTTGTCGGGCGCGGCACGATCACGATTGGCGGCGATCCAGCGCTCCGCCTCGTCGAGCAGGAAGGTGATTTCGTGCGGCTCAAGCCCTTCGATCCCGGTCAGATGACGGTGCGGAAAAACGGCGCCGCCGGGGATCTGTGAAGCGGGGCGGTGGTCCGAGGCTGGCATCGAGAGCGCCGGATAGTGGGGGTGGGCGGGGAGGGCAAGGTGGGTGTGCCGTCATCCCGGCCTTGCGCCGGGCGCGCTGCCTTGACGTCGCCGGAGGAAAGAGCGGGGCCGTCGATCACGTCCGGGGGGAGACGGCACGGGCTTTTCGGTGTTAGCCCTGCGTCAGTGCGTCGATCGCGGCCTGAAGGATATGCGCGGCCGCCAGCGAATCGATGCGTTCGGCGCGCTTGGCGCGGCTCATGTCCTGTTCGATCATTACCCGCTCGACCGCGACGGTCGACCAGCGCTCGTCCCACAGCAGGATGGGGCCCAGATCAGCGATGTTCCGGGCGAAGGCGCGGGTGGACTGGCTGCGCGGGCTTTCGCTGCCGTCCAGGTTGAGCGGCAGGCCGAGGACGATGCCGGCGACCTGCTGCGCCGTAATCAGATCATGGAGCGTCGCCTTGTCCTGGCTGAACTTGCGCCGCTTGATCAGCGGGGCAGGGCTGGCGAAGCTCCAGCCCGCGTCGCACAGGGCCGTGCCGATCGTCTTGGTGCCAAGGTCGAGGCCTATGAGCCGGCCGCCGGCGGGGAGTGCGTTGCGAAATTCAGCCGCGGCGAGCGTGATCATCGCGTCTCCCCGGCCCCGCCTGCTGCGGCCAGGCGACGCGCGACATCGGCGCGGACGTTCGCCCAGAACAGACTATAGTCATAAACGTGATAATTGTTGCCGGGCAGCACATAGGGGCCGACGTCCGGTCCGTCGCCGATCAGTAGGAAGCCGCGCTCTCCACAGCGCGCGGGCACGCGGCCCGGCTCGATCGTGGCGCTGCCTAGGTCCGCAGCGGGAAACAGCGTGCCCGCATTCGCCCCGGCCGGCGCCGCGGTGTTGGCGGTGCCGGTCAGCGGATTGGTGCAGACAAGATCGGTTCCCCGTCGCGGCTGCCCATCGAATCCGATCGTGCGATCATAGGCTTCCAGGATCAGCGACGGATCGGCCGGCTCCGCGAAGCTTTCCCATGACAGGATACAGCCGCTCTGGTCGGCGCGCGTGCATTCGGGGAAGCCGAGCGCGGCAAGATCGGTGGTTCGGCTGACGGGCCAGCCGACGACGTAAGCGGCAACGATGCGGCGGCTGAGCGGGGTGTCGGCGATCGTGTCCTTCAGCAGATGCGTGAGGTGGAGCGCACCTTGGCTATGCCCGGCAAGGATGATCGGGCGATCGGGGCCGACCTGCTTCAGGAACGCCGCGAAGGCAGCCTGAATGTCACTGTAGGCAAGGTCCAGCGCGCGGCGCGCTTCGGCCGTGTCGGTGAGGAACGATCCGAAGGTTGCCTGGCGATAGCGCGGTGCCCAGATCTCCCCTGCGGCGTTGAAGGCGCTTGCCTGACCGCGCAGGAACAGCGCGGCTCGATCGTTCGCCTCCTCGTCGTCGAGGGGAGCATTCCAGTGATCGCCGCTGAGATAGGAGGTCGGGTGTATGAAAAACACGACCGGGCCGCCCGGCGAGGATTGCGGCTCATAGCCCGCGGGGGCCCATAGGGCAGGGTTGCCGGCCAGGTCGGGGCGCGCGAGCCACATCGCGGGATCGTCATAGGCGCGTGCGGTCGTCTTTCCCTTCGGCTCGAACGGGACGTCCGGAACGAAGGTCCAGCGAAGAATGTCGTTGCCCCAGATGCGGTATGCCATCGCACCGGCGATCACGAGCGCGATCAGGAAGGCGATGACGTAAAGGAACTTGCGCGCCATGCGGGCTCGCCTGCCCGAGTGGACGCGTGGGCGCAACTGCCGAGCCATTGCGTTCGGCGGCGCAGCAATGGTAGCGGCACGGCATGTCCGTAGATACCGCCACCGTGAAGAAGGTCGCGAGCCTTGCACGCATCGCGATCGATGATGCCGCTGCCGAGCGCCTCGTGCCCGAGCTCAACAATATTCTCGGCTGGATCGAGCAGCTGGGTGAGGTGGATACGCAAGGCGTGGCGCCGATGACGGCAGTGATTCCGAACAAGCTGCGGCTGCGCGACGACGTGGTGAATGCCGATCCGTTGACCGGAGGCGGCATCCGCGACGCGGTGCTGGCGAACGCCCCTCAGGCCGAGCACGGTTTCTTCACCGTGCCCAAAGTCATCGAGTGACGCCGCGTCGCGCTACTGCACAGATTTTCTCTTTCGGGTTGTGACCATGACTGACCTCACCGACCTCGGCATTCGCGAGATCCGCGACGGCGTGCGCGACGGCACCTTCTCCGCGCGCGAGGTGGCCACCGCGTTCAACGCCGCCGTCGCCGCCGCCAAGCCGCTCAACGCCTTCCTCGTCGAGACCCCCGATCACGCGCTCGCCGCCGCAGACGCCGCCGATGCCGCCCGTGCGGCCGGCGAGACGCTGAAGCCGCTCGCCGGCGTGCCGATCGGCATGAAGGACCTGTTCTGCACCAAGGGCGTGGCATCCACGGCGGCGAGCCACATTCTCGAGGGCTTCACCCCGCAGTATGAATCCACCGTCTCGCAGAACCTGTGGGATGCGGGCGCGGGCATGCTGGGTAAGCTCAACATGGACCAGTTCGCGATGGGCTCGTCCAACGAAACCAGTGCGTTCGGCAATGTGATCTCGCCGTGGCGTCGCAACGACGGCGGCAATGCGGCGCTGGCGCCGGGCGGTTCGTCGGGCGGTTCATCGGCAGCCGTCGCGGCGCGATTGTGCCCGGGCGCGACCGGCACCGACACCGGCGGCTCGATCCGCCAGCCGGCGGCGTTCACCGGCATCTCGGGGATCAAGCCTACCTACGGCCGCTGCTCGCGCTGGGGCACGATCGCCTTTGCCTCGTCGCTCGACCAGGCGGGGCCAATGGCGCGCGACGTGCGCGACTGTGCGATCATGCTGGAAGCAATGAGCGGGTTCGACGCCAAGGACGCGACCTCGCTCGACCTGCCGGTGCCGCAGTGGGAGGCCGCGCTTAACGCCAGCATGGCGGGCAAGCGCGTCGGCATTCCCAAGGAATACCGTGTCGACAACATGCCCGCGGAGATCGAAGCCTTGTGGCAGCAGGGCATCGCCTGGCTGAAGGACGCGGGCGCCGAGATCGTCGAAGTGTCGCTGCCGCACACCAAATATGCGCTGCCGGCTTATTACATCATTGCGCCGGCGGAGGCCTCGTCGAACCTCGCGCGTTATGATGGTGTCCGCTACGGGCAGCGTGAACTGCCGGACGGTGCAAACCTCCAGGGTATGTACGCGGCGACACGTGCCGCGGGCTTCGGTGAGGAAGTGAAGCGGCGCATCCTGATCGGCACTTACGTTTTGTCCGCAGGCTTTTACGACGCTTATTTCACGCAGGCTTCGAAGGTGCGCGCGCTGATCGCGCGCGATTTCGAGCAGGCTTGGGAAACGTGCGACGTGCTGTTGACGCCGACCGCGCCGTCCGCCGCCTTCGCCTTGGGCGAGAAGCAGGCGGATCCGCTGGCGATGTACCTCAACGACGTGTTCACCGTGCCGGCGAGCCTGGCCGGGCTGCCCGCGATGAGCGTGCCGGGCGGGGTCGATCGCGCGGGGCTGCCGCTGGGCTTGCAGGTGATCGGCCAGCCTTTGGACGAGCAGAGCGTGCTCAATGCTGCGCTGGCGATCGAGGAGCGTGCCGGCTTCGTGGCGCGTCCGCAGGTGTGGTGGTAATGAAGATCGTATTCGGGATTAAGGCCAATGGCTGACGCAACTGCACCGTATCGCATCAAGGGTGCCACCGGCGATTGGGAGGTTGTGATCGGCCTCGAAGTCCACGCGCAAGTGACGTCCAATGCAAAGCTCTTCTCGGGCGCAGCGACCGCGTTCGGCGCGGAGCCGAATTCGCAGGTGAGCCTGATCGACGCCGCGATGCCCGGCATGCTGCCCGTGCCGAACCGCGAGTGCATCCGCCAGGCGGTGCGTACCGGCATGGCGATCGATGCCGAGATCAACCGCTGGTCGCGGTTCGATCGCAAGAACTACTTCTACGCCGATCTGCCGCAGGGTTATCAGATTTCGCAGCTTTATCATCCGCTTGTCGGAGAAGGCTCGATCGAGATCGAGGATGGCGAGACGGTCAAGACGATCGGTGTCGAGCGCATCCATGTCGAGCAGGATGCCGGCAAGCTGATGCATGACCAGCATCCGACGCGCTCCTATGTGGACCTCAACCGGTCAGGCGTGGCGCTGATGGAGATCGTCAGCCGGCCGGATATGCGTTCGCCCGCGGAGGCAGGGGCTTACCTTCGGAAGCTGCGGGCGATCCTGCGCTATGTCGGCAGCTGCGACGGTAACATGGAAGAAGGCTCGATGCGTGCCGACGTCAACGTCAGCGTGCGCAAGCCCGGCGAGCCGTTCGGCACGCGGACCGAGACCAAGAACGTCAATTCGGTGCGCTTCGTCATGGCGGCAATCGAGCATGAGGCGAACCGGCAGGTCGACGTGCTGGAGAGCGGCGGCACGATCGTGCAGGAAACACGGCTGTTCAACGCCGACACGGGCACCACGCGGTCGATGCGGTCGAAGGAAGATGCGCATGATTACCGCTACTTCCCCGATCCCGATCTGCTGCCGCTCGAACTCGATGATACGTTCCTCGAGGAGTGCCGCGCGTCGCTGCCCGAGCTGCCCGATGCCAAGCGGAAGCGCTACGAGGCGGCGGGAATCACGGCGTATAATGCCGACGTGCTGACCGCCGAGGTCGAGACCGCACGATGGTTCGACGCGCTGCTGGCGGAAGGTGCGGCGCCGGTTGCGGCGTCGAACTGGGTTACGGGCGAATTGTTCGGCGCTCTTAACCGTGTCGGCAAAAGCATTGAAAACTCACCGGTAACGCCGGGGCAGGCGGCGGAGCTGCTGGCGCTGGTGGCGGACGGTACGCTGTCGGGCAGCCTTGCCAAGCAGGTGTTCGAGGTGATGCTGGAGACGGGCGACGCGCCGGGCAAGATCGTCGAGGAGCGCGGGCTGAAGCAGACCAGCGATACCGGCGCGATCGAGGCGGTAATCGCGGCAGTTCTGGAGAAGAATCCGGCACAGCTGGAGCAGTATCGGGGTGGCAAGGTCGCGCTTTTCGGCTTCTTCGTCGGACAGACGATGAAGGCGATGGGTGGCAAGGCCAATCCGGGGGTGGTCAACGAGCTGTTGAAGAAGGCGCTGGGGTAATCCTCAGGTCACCACGGGCGTGGAGCCTGGGTGACGAGCATCGTCACCGCAGGCTTCGGAACGTTGCGCGGACTTCTTCCACGAACAGCTTAGGTTGCTCGAGCGCCGCGAAATGGCCGCCGCGATCCAGCTCGTTCCAATGGATGATGTTGGTATATTGCCGCTCGGCCCAGCGGCGCGACGGGCGGACGATTTCCTTGGGGAAGATGCTGACGCCTGTGGGCACCTTAACCTTGTCGGTGCCGAACGCGCCGAAGCTTTCGTAGTAGAGCCGGGCCGACGACGTGGCGGTGGCGGTGAGCCAGTACAGCGTGATGTCGTCGAGCATTTCGTCGCGGGTGACGGCGTTTTCCGGCGTGCCGTCGCAATCGGTCCATTCGCGGAACTTCTCGTAGATCCACACAGCCTGGCCGACCGGCGAATCGGTCAGGCCGTAGCCGAGCGTCTGCGGGCGGGTGGATTGCTGCTTGGAATAGCCGGTGCCCTTGTCGACATGGCGCTTGAGGTCGGCGAGCGCCGCCTGTTCCGCAGGCGTTGCGTTTTTCATGTCCTCAGGCGTCGGGCGTGCGGATTCCGACGATCGCGCGCAGGCATTCCAATCTGATGCCGCGCAGCGTTCC
>JBELMF010000102.1:0-12493 GCA_042096015.1 Sphingomonas sp. | reverse complement strand
CGTATGCCGGGTTCTGGGACGTCAACCCCGTTGCCCGCATCCCCACGCTCGAGGTCGCTCCGGGCCGCGGCATCGCCGAGTCCGACCTGATCTGCCGTTATTTCGATGCGGAGTTCGCGCAGGGCCGCTTCTATGCGGTCATTGCGCGGGACGTCGCCCAGATCGCGCGGTTGGGCCTCGCGCAGTCGGTTCTGGACCGGGGAGTCCTGGCTCGTACGGAAAAGATGCGCACCCCCGGCCCCGATCACGACGCATTTATCCAGCGCCAATTGGATGGCGCGCGCCGAGGTTGCGATGCGCTCGACCGGACCTCGCCCGGTGCGGTCGAGGCTCCGGGCATCGTCGATATCGTCGTCGCCTGCACCTTGGACTGGCTGGATTTCCGCCACCCCGAGCTGGCGGCGCGCGAGGGGCGGCCTCGTCTTGCGGCGTGGTGCGACGCGGTGGCCGGAAGACCCGCTATGCTGGACACGCGGCCGAGCTGACGCAAGCGTCGGGTTGGGTTGGTTGTCGCACCCGGACCGCCGTGGCATCCTTGCGTCCATGAACTCGGACACTGCGCAGGATGCGACACAGCACGGGCGGGCCTTTTCGGCGTCTGGTGTCGGACTCCCCGTCATCTGTCTTCATTCGATCGGTCTGGATCGCAACAGCTGGGCGCGGTTCGCGCGACGGATCGGCGCGGCCCACCGGGTCGTCGCGGTCGACCTGCCGGGCCATGGCGGGTCGCTCGACCGAACCGAGGGCGCCGGTCTGGCCGACGACGCGGGGCGGGTGGCAATGCTGCTGGATAAGCTGGAGACCGGCCCCGTCATCGTCGCCGGGGTCTCGATGGGCGGCATGGTGGCGCAGGAGCTTGCGCTGGCGCGGCCGGATCTCGTCCGCGGCCTGGTGCTTGGGGCGTGTCCTCCCGGCATTTCCGAGCAGAACCGCGAAGGATTGCGCGCGCGGGGCCAGCCGGCGCTTGCCCATGGTATGGACCACGTCGCGGATGCCATGATCCCGCGCTGGTTCTCGTCCGCGTTTCGCGAAGACGCCGCGGCTGTCGCGGCGCGCGACACGCTCTTGCGCCACGATCCGATGAACTGGGCGCGCGGCTGGGCGGCCATCGCCGAGTTCGACCGGCGTGACGACCTCGGGAAAATCACGTGCCCGGTGCTGTGCCTTGCCGGCGGCGAGGATCCCGCCACGCCGCTGGCCGCCATGGAGCACATGGCTGAAGGCGTAACCGACGGGCGGCTCGAGCTCATCGAGGGCGGGCCGCACATGCTGCATATCGAGACGGCAGATGCCTTCACCGCCGCCGTCGCTCGCTTCATCAGGGCGCGCTGCTGACGAACGACGCTGCCGGGAAGAGATCAGATCACGCCGCGGTCCCGCAGGTCGCTGATCGTCGCCTCGTCCAATCCCAGGTCGGCCAGAACCGTCCCGGTGTCTTCGCCCAAGAGGGGCGGCGCGCGGTCGGGACGATAATCCGCGCCAACCATGCGGATCGGGCCGAAGACCTGCGGCACCTCTCCGATCGCGGGATGGGTCAGGTGGCCGACCATGCCACGGGCCTGTACCTGCGGTTCGGCGAAAACCTCGGGGATGGTGTTGATCGGACCCGCCGGAACCCCGGCGGCGTTCAGCCGAGCCAGAAGATCGGCGCGGTCGTACCCCGAGAAATGCCCCGCCAGGCGCGCCAGAAGCCAGTCGCGGCGCGCGACGCGCCCCTTGTTGTGCTTCAACTCGTCGTCATCGACGAGCTCCGAGTCCCCCAGCGCCTCGCACAGGCGGGCGAACTGCCCGTCGTTGCCCACCGCCAGCACCATGTAGCCGTCGCGGCAGGCGAAGACCTGCTGCGGCATGATGTTGGGATGCCCGTTGCCGTACCGGCGCGGCGTGTTGCCGGTCAGCAGGTGGTTCATCGCCTGGTTCGCCAGAAGACTGGTCTGCACGTCCAGCATGGCGACATCGACATATTCGCCGTCGCCCGTCCGGTCGCGGCGCGCGACGGCGGCAAGGATGCCGATGACCGAGTAGAGGCCCGTGGTCAGGTCGACCATCGGCACGCCGATCTTCTGCGGACCGCCGCCGGGCTTGCCATCCTCCTCGCCGGTGATCGACATCATGCCGCCCTGCGCCTGGATGAGGAAGTCGTAGGCCACCTCGCGGGCGCGCGGGCCGGTCTGGCCGTAACCGGTGATCGAGCAGTAGATCAGCCGCGGATTGACCGCGCGCAGGCTGTCGTAGTCGAGACCGAAGCGCGCCAGCGTGCCGACCTTGAAGTTCTCGAGCACGACGTCGCAGGTGGCGGCCAGCTTGCGGACGATCTCCTGCCCGGCCGGGTCCTGAAGGTTGACCGTCACCGATCGCTTGCCGCGGTTGCAGCAGAGATAGTAGCCGGATTCCCGGCTGGGCGTGCCGTCCTCTCGCTCGAGGAACGGCGGACCCCAGCCGCGCGTGTCGTCGCCGTGTCCGGGGCGCTCGACCTTGATGACCTCGGCGCCCAGATCGGCCAGCACCTGCCCGGCCCACGGGCCCGCCATCACGCGGGACAGGTCGAGGACACGAAGGTGGGACAGGGCGCCCTTGCCGCTGCCCACTTTTTGCTGCTGGGATGCGTCGTCGTGCGTCACGTCGCGGTCTTCCTTTCCGTCCTGGTGTCTTCCGGATCGCTCGCGCCCGGCGCCGATCCGAACGCGCCGGCCGCGCGCAGCCGGGCGATGTCGCGGGGCGGAACGCCGAATTCCTTCATTACGGCGTCGGTATGGGCGCCGAGCGCGGGTATGGACGCGTGGGAGAACGCGTCTGCGCTGGCCATCCTGACGGGCGGACCAACCGCCTTGTCCATGCCCGCGGCGCCCGGCACCTCGATCACGCCGCCGATCGCCGCAAGCTGCGGGTCGTCGGCGGCCTCGGCGACCGAGTTCACCTTGGCCACGTTTACGCGCACCGCGCCCAGCGTGACGATCAGGTCTTCGGCGGTGCGGGTGCGGGTGACCGCCGTAATCGCGTCGATCACCGCCGCGCGGTTGGTCTGTCGGTCGGCGATGGTCGCGAATTCGGGCCGGTCGAGCGTCTGCGGGTCGAGCGCCTGCGCCAGGCGTCGCCACATCTCGTCCGAAGGTGCGATGATCACCACATAGCCGTCGGCGGTCGGAAAGACCTGGTTCGGTACGCTGAGGTGGTTCGCCGTGCCCATGCGCTGCCGCTGCGTGCCAGTCATCCAGTACTCGGCGTAGAAATAGCTCATCAGGTGGGCGGCGCCGCGCAGCAGCGAGGTCTCGACGAGCTGGCCCTCGCCTGTCCGCTCGCGGTGGAACAGCGCCGCCAGGATCCCCGCGGCAAGCGAGACACCCGCGTGCAGGTCGATCGCGGCGGTGCCGACGCGAACCGGCGGGCGATCGGGTTCGCCCGTGATGGACAGCAATCCGCTATGTGCCTGAAGCGCCAAGTCGTTCGCGCCGATCCGGGCCAGGTCGCCGGTCTGTCCGTAGGCCGAGAACGCGCCGTAGATCAGCCCCGGGTTCAGCGCCAGCATCGCCTCGGCCCCAAGGCCGAACTTCTCCATCGTGCCGACGCGAAAGTTGTGAAGCACCACGTCGGCGCCGCGGATCAGCCGTTGCGCGGCGTCCTGACCGGCGTCCGCACGCAGGTCGAGCGTGACCGACCGCTTGTTCCGGTTGAAGGCGTGGAACGACGGGCTGACGCCGCCGACCGCCGATAGCTGCTCGGCCGTCATGCCGTAGTATCGTGCCTCGTCGCCGACTCCGGGCGCTTCGATCTTGATGACGTCTGCGCCCAGGTCGCCGAGGAACTGCGCGCAGGCCGGCACCGCGAACACGCGCGAGAAATCCAGCACGCGGATGCCGCGCAGAAGTGTCTTGTCGCGGCCCTCAGGCATGGGGAAGAAGGACCTCGGCCTCGCCCACGGTCACCGGGGGGCCGTCGAGCGTCTCGCACCGGATGTCCAGTGCGATGCGGTAGCCGGCCTCGTCTCGTGTCACGGCTTTGACCTTCGCGCGGCTGATCAGGACGTCGTCCTCGTAGACCGGATGGACGTATTTCGTCCTTAGCCGGCCCGCGGTGGCAGCGGCGGGGCCGAACGTGTCCACCAGCAGCGCCAGCATCCAGTTGGTCGAGACCATACCGTCGGCGATGATCCCGGGCAGGCCCTGCGCGCGGGCGTAATCATCATCGTCGTGGATCGTCGGGCCGCCAAAGCGGGGCTTGCCGTCGTTGGCCACGGCGGTGGCCTGCGCGTCGACGTACCAGCGCATCCGCTCGCGCGTCATGGCGCGGGGTCGGCTTGCGAATTCCTGTCCCTCGATCGGAAGCTGCATGGTCATTCCGCCGCCTCGCTTGCGCTCCGGTAGGCGAGGATCACCGTGTCGCGATAGTCGATCAACGCGCGGCCGGTCGCGGCCTCGCGCATGCGGATGTCGGTCACGACGTAGGTGCGGCCGCGCTTTTCGAACCGGTCCGTCGCCTCGCCGGACACCTCGACCTCGGCGCCGACAGGGACCGGCGCGTGGTAGGTCGCGTCGAACTCGACATGCAGGCGGGCGCTGGGCCCGGTGCCCTTTGGGCAGGTCGCCTCGTACAGCTTCAGCTTGTCGAGGTGCACCAGCGTCGGCGGTGCGACCGGAGCGTCGATGCCTAGGAACGCCTCGTGGTCGAGCTCGACCGAATGGCAGTATTCGCGCACGGTGAAGGCGCTGACGGTGTAGCGGATCGGCCCCAGCCGGTCGCCCTTCTCAAGGTCGCTGACATATCCGCCGGTCGCCATACGCGCCCCTCCTCGTCAAGATCATCGCTGCGCGCGGAAGGCCGTCGCACTGCGTCGGGTCGACCGTAGGACCCGGTTTCGGGGCTGGACAGAGAAATGTCCGAAGAGCATCTTTCCGAAAATCGACAAGATGAGCTGACGGCTTTAGGAATCCGGAAGGGATGCGGCATGGAATGGTTGAAGGCGGTCAAGGTTTTCGAAAGCGTCGTGCACAGCGGGTCGCTTTCTGCCGCAGGTCGCCACCAAGGGCTGTCCCCCGCGTCGGTCTCGCGACACATCAACGACCTCGAGAACGCGCTGGGCGTGCGCCTGCTCAACCGCACCAGCCGGCGGCTCAGCCTGACCGAGGCCGGTCGGATCTACTACGACAAGGTCGAGGATATCCTGCTGCAGATCGCCGACGCCGAGAACGCGGTGCTGCAGTTGACCGCCGTGCCGCAGGGCGTGCTGCGCGTTCATTCGCGGATGCTGGTCGGTCAGCAGCACGTGGTGCCGGCGCTCAAGAAGTTCGTCGCGATGCACCCCGATATCCGGTTCGATCTGCAGATGTCGAACTTTCCCGTCGATATCGTGCGCGAGGGGATCGACGTCGACATCCGGATCGGCAAGCTCGCCGACAGTTCGCTGGTCGCGCGCAAGCTGGCTACCAGCCGGCGGATGCTGGTTGCGGCGCCGGAATACCTCGCGCGCATGCCGAAGATAACCCGACCCGAGGATCTGGCCGCGCATTCCTGCCTTACCTATCGCCTTGACCTGGGCGAGGCTGTCTGGCGGTTCCGCAAGGCGGGTCGGGACGATATCGACGTGCCCGTCAAGGGCGTGCTGCAATCTGACAACGGGCGCGCCATCCTCAGCGCGGCCGAGGACGGGCTTGGCATCGCCATGATGAACGACTGGTCCGTCAAGGACATGCTGGCCGATGGCCGGCTGGTTCCCGTGCTGGACGAATACGACGTCAGCTTTACTGAGTTCGAAAGCGGCATCTACGCCGTCTTCCAGAAAAGCCGGCATCTTCCGCTGAAGACGCGGGCCTTCGTGGATTTCCTCAGCGCCGAGTTCCGCGCCCGGCTGGATCAGGGCGCGACGCGGCTGGGCTCGTAGGCGTAGCCGTCGCCGTCGCGCCGGACGTAGCCGCAATGCGTGCCGCCGAAATGCGCCGGCAGGATAAGGCAGCCGGTATCCGCCGCATGCGCGAGGATCTTGGCTCGGGTTTCGGTCGCAAGGTCGGGATTCTCGCAGTACTTGCTTGACCAGCCCGGGTTATAGACCTGGATCGGCTGGTGCATCACATCGGCGATGAACAGCGCTTCTTCGCCGGCGTCCTGCAGCCGGACCGCCATCATGCCGGGGGCATGCCCGGGCACGGGAACGAAGCTGATGCCGGGAAGGTAGTCGATCTCGTCTCCCCGAACGATTTCGACCGTCGCGTGGTCCAGAACGGGCTTCACGCTGTCGACGAAGGGGTAGGTGGGTTCGGCCGGCTTGCCCTTCGCGCCCCGCTCGGGGTCGCGCCAGTCGCGTTCGATCGCGGTCATCACGTAGGTGGCGTTGGGAAAGGTCGGCACCCAGTCGCCGTTGTTTAGGCGGGTGTTCCAGCCGACGTGGTCGACGTGCAGGTGCGTCAGCAGGACAAGGTCCACGTCTTCGGGGCGAACGCCCTTTTCCGCGAGGCGTTCGAGGAACGGCAGGTCCAGCCCGTCGAAGCGAGGAGAGGCCGGGCGCGGCTTGCCGTTGCCGCCGCCAGTGTCGATGAGGATCGTCCGGTCGCCGTCGCGGACCAGCCAGCTATGGATCGACGTGGCGAAGGTGCCGTCCCCGGGATCATAGTACTCGCCCACGAACCAGTCGGCGATCGGCGCCACGCGCGCCTCGTCCCAGTCCTTGTACAGCGCCTTGGGCTCGCGCAGCACGATTTCCTCGACGCGCTCGATCTCGAAACGTCCGATCCGTATCATCTTGATCCTCCTCTGCCTCGTGGTCCCGCGTCTTTACGATATCGGCAACGATGGGACCACATCATTACGAAATCCGAAAAGATGGTTTCCGGTCATGTTCCTTTCGGCGTGCCCTCTGTTGGCCATACGCTGAGCGGGCCGCCGGACCTTCAGGTCTTGGCTGCGGCGCTTCTGGGAGGGGGCGCGCTGGGAGGATATCGGACCATGGGAGCACTGCTCGAAATCGATCGGGTCAGCGTCGCGTTCGGCGGCGTGAAGGCGATGAACGACGTGTCGCTGACGGCCAACGACGGCGAGATCACGGCCGTCATCGGCCCGAACGGCGCCGGCAAGACGACGCTCTTCAACGTCATCTCGGGGTTCTACACCGCCCAGTCCGGCGAAATCCGCTTCGACGGGCTGCGGCTGGACACGCTGCCGGCGCATGCCCGGTCGGGCGCGGGGATCGCGCGGACGTTCCAGAACATCGCGCTGTTCGCCGGGCTGACCGTGCTCGAGAACATCAAGCTCGGCGCGCATGCGCAACTGAAGTCCGGGCTGTTCCGCTCGGCGTTGTACCTCGGCCCGGCGCGGCGCGAGGAACGCGCCCTAACCGAACGCATCGACAGCGAGATCATCGACTTCCTCGACCTCGGTGCGATCCGCGACAAGCAGGTCTCGGGGCTGCCCTACGGCCTTCAGAAGCGGATCGAACTGGCCCGCGCGCTGGTGATGCGGCCGCGCATGCTGCTGCTGGACGAACCCGTGGCCGGCATGACCGCACCCGAGAAGGCCGACATGGCCCGGTACATCCGCAAGACGGTCGAGGCGTTCGGCACCTCGGTGCTGCTGATCGACCACGACATGGGCATGGTGATGGACCTGTCCAACCACATGGTCGCGGTCAATTTCGGATCGGTCATCGCCGACGGCACGCCCGAGCAGGTGCGCAACGATCCCGGCGTGGTCGAAGCCTATCTGGGAGCCGCCTGACCATGGGACAGTTCATCGAGTTCAGCATCATCGGCATCGCCTCGGGCGGGATGTACGTTCTGTCGGCGCTGGGCTTCGTCATCATCTTCAAGGCGACGCGGATCTTCAACTTCGCCATGGGCGAGATGATGATGCTGCCGGCCTTCGTCTTCATGTGGGCCATGCTGACGCTGGAACTGCACTGGATTCCGGCCTTCGCCGTGGCGGTCGCGGGCGGACTGGCCATCGTGTTCGTGCTGGAGAGGGTGGTCATGCGGCGCATGATCGGCCGGCCGGTGATCGTCCTGGTGATGGTCACGCTCGGCGCCGGATCGGTCTTGCGTGGCATCGCCGGGCTGATCTGGGGGCACGAGATCGTCACCCTGCCGGCCTTCCTTCCGCGCGAGCCGTTCTTCCTGGGCAACATCCTGGTGCCGGGCAAGCTGGCCTGGTCGTTCCTGGCCGCGGCTCTCGTCGCGGTGGGCTTCGTGACCTACTACCGGATGTCGCGCGCCGGCATCGCCATCCGTGCCACAGCCGTCGATCTGGTCACCGCCGAGGGACTGGGCGTGAACGTGCGCTCGGTGTTCACCGTGGCGTGGCTGATCGCCGGCGTGCTGGCGGCCACGGCTGGTATTCTTGCGGCTTCGGTCAACGGGGTGTCTCCGCAACTGGGCTTCGTCGCGCTGAACGTGCTGGCGGTCGTGATGCTGGCAGGCATGACCAGCGTGTTCGGCGTCCTCGTCGCCGGCCTGTTCATCGGCTGGCTCGAAACGATCGTCGGCGCCTATCTCGGCGCGGCCTGGCAAAGCTTCCTGCCCTATCTCATCGTGCTGGTGGTGATGATGGTGAAGCCCAGCGGCCTGTTCGGCGAAGAACGGGTGGAGCGGATCTGATGGCCAATCAAGACACCCCGGCATTCACCAAGCTCGCCCCCGCCCCGAGACGCGGCATCCCGGTCAGTTTCGAGCTTGTGGCGGGCCTGCTGCTGGCGGTCTTCGCGCTGACGCTGCCGGCATATGCCTCGGTTTACGTGCTATACATGGCGTCGCTCGTGGCGATCAACTCGATCGCGACGGTCGGGCTGAACGTGACAGTGGGCTACACCGGCCTGCTGTCGATCGGGCAATCGGCCTTCATCGGCGTCGGCGCCTACGCGGCCGGCCTGTCGATGATCCACCTCGGCACGCCGCTGTTCGTCAACATCGTCATCGGCGCGCTGGCGGCCTTCTCGGTCGGGATCGTGTTCGGGGTGCCGTCGCTGCGGATCAAGGGCGTCTACCTGGCGATCGCGACGCTGGCGGCGCAATACTCGCTATACTTCATCTTTCAGCAATGGACGTCCGTCACCGGCGGCGACCGGGGCCTGTCGCTGTATGCCACGAACCTGTTCGGCATGGGCGACGTCGGCTTCTACTACGGCGTGCTGCTGATCGCGGCCGTGCTGTTTACCGGGGCGCGCAACCTGTTCCGCACCCGGCTGGGCCGATCCTTCATCGCGGTGCGCGAGCGTGACTATGCGGCACAGGTTCTGGGCATCAACGTTGTGCGCGCGAAGCTGCTGGCCTTCGGGATCGGCGCTGCCTTCGCCGGCGTGGCGGGCGCGCTGACGGCGCATTTCCTGCGGTTGGTGAACCCCGACCAGTTTACGCTGCTGGTGTCGGTGTTCTTCCTGGCGGCGGTGGTCGTGGGCGGACGGGCGTCGATCGTCGGCTCGATCTTGGGGGCCGCCTTCATGACGCTGCTGCCCGAAGTGCTGCGCGGCATTCTGGCGGCCCTGCCGATTCAGGGCCAAACCAACGTCGCGGGCCTGCTGTCGCCCCTGCGCGAAATCATCTTCGGCCTTCTCATCATCGGTTTCCTGATGTTCGAGCCCCGTGGGCTCAAGGGCATCCTGGACCGGATGCTGGGCCGCCACGACAGCGTCGCGGAATCGGAAGCCGACTGAGCTTCGGACAACAGGGAGGAAGACACATGACACGTCCTATCGGAAAGACCCTCGCCGGGCTCGCGCTCGGGGCGGTGATGGTCGGCAGCCTCGCCGCGCAGGAGGAGAGCGTGAAGTTCTCCATCGCCCTGCCGCTGTCTGGTCCGCTGGCCTTCTCGGGCGAGGTGCAGCAGGCGGGCTGGCAATCGGCGCTGGAATACATCAACGCCAATGGCGGCGCCGCCGGCCGGCCGATCGAGGCCGAGTTCTACGACGACGAGTACAAGGTCGACCTCGGCGTCGCGGGCTTCAAGCGCGCCGCCTCCGCCGGCGACCTGGTGTTCGCGGCCGGGGACGGCACGCCCTTCGTGCGCGCGATCAGCCCCGAGAACAACGACACCTACCGGGTCCTGATGTCGGCCACCGGCTTCGCCTCGGACCTCGTGGATACCGAGCGCTACAAGTACCACTTCCTGCCCGGGCCGACCTATTCGGACATGGTCCGCGAACTCTTCGCCTACATGAAGTCCGAGACCGAGAACCCGACCGTGGCGCTGGTCTACTCGACCACCGAATTCGGCCGCGACCCGATCGAGAACGCCCGCGCCTATGCCGACGAGATGGGCATCGAGATCGTCCTCGAGGAAGAGACAAAGTGGTCGGGCGTCGACGTCACCGCCTCCGCGATCAAACTGCGCAACGCCGCTGCGGATTACGTCATCTTCCACGGATACGCCGGCAACGTCTGGCCCGAGATCCTCAAGACCGCGCGGGACTACCGCGTCGACAGCACCTTCATGGGCTCCGCCTACAACTCGGACCCCGAGATGGTGCGCGGCGTCGGCCCTGCGGTCGACGGCTATGTCGGCGTGGTGCCCTACGACCTGACGATGGAGGATGCCGAGGGCGAATACGCCGTCGCGATCCGCGATAGCCTGCAGGAGTGGGAAGCCAAGGAATACAACGGCTACGCCAACATGGGCTACGTGCAAAGCTGGATCACCGCGCTGATCCTGCGCGACGTGATCGCCGGCGCGATCGAGGCCGGAGAGGAGCTGAACGGCGAGAACCTGATCGCCCGGATCAACGATCTCGAGAACTGGGACAGCAAGGGCATCCTCGGCGATGTGACCTTCGTCGACCAGCGCATCCCCAGCGCCGTGGTCTACCGCTACAGCGTGTCCGACGACGCGTTCTCGATGACCGAGCTCGACTACTGATGGCCTCGCTGACCGTGGAAAACCTGTCGGTCGTCTACGGTCAGGCGATCGAGGCGGTCAACGGCGTGACCATGAACGTCGAGGAGGGGCGCATGACGGCCCTCCTCGGCGCCAACGGCGCGGGAAAATCGACCGTGCTCAAGGCGATCTCGGGGATTCTCGAGTTCGAGCACGGGCGCATCGCGGCCGGCCGGATCCTGCTGGGCGACCGGCCTCTGGACGGCATGCGCGCCCATGCCCGGGCCCGCGCCGGGGTGATGCACGTGCGCGAGGGGCGGCACATCCTGGGTCCGATGACGGTCGAGGAGAATATCGACGTTGCAGGCTTCGCCGCCAGGCGCCGCACCCGCGCCCAGACGCGGGCGATCCGCGAGCGGATCTATGGCTATTTCCCGGTGCTGGGCGAACGGCGCCGGGGTACTGCAGGCTACCTGTCGGGCGGCGAGCAGCAGATGCTGGCGATCGGTAGGGCGCTCGCGGCCGAGCCGCGGCTCGTACTGGTGGACGAGGCGTCGCTGGGTCTCGCGCCGATGATCGCCGAGCAAATCTTCGAGATCCTCGCCCGCATCAACGAGGAGACCGGCCTGACCATCCTCATCGTCGAGCAGAACGTCGGCCTGGCCCTGCGCCACGCCGACCAGGTCTACATCCTCGAGAACGGGCGCGTCGCCCGCGAAGGCCCGCCCTCGCGCATCGGCTCGCGCGAGGAGATCTCGGCGCGGTATCTCGGCGGCGTCGACCAGCAGGCCAAGGCGGTCTGAGCCATGGAGCTGACGCTGACGCCAGACCAGGTGGCATTCCGCGACCGGCTGCGCGGCTGGCTTCCCGGCGCGCTGGCCGATCACGCGCGCGCGGCGGACAAGGCCCGCCGCGACCACGAGGCCGTGCAGGGAGCGCCGCTCACAGGGAACGATGCCGAGGCGTTGGACTTCGCCGCCGAGATCGCGTGGGAGCGCCGCCTGCACGACGCCGGCTGGAGCGGCCTTCACTGGCCCGAAGCCTATGGCGGCCGCGGAATGGGCATCACCGAACATTACCTCGCGATGTCCGAACTCGGCGCCGCGATGGCGCCCGAAGGCGCCAACAACATCGGCCGCGAACTGGTCGGCCCGATCCTTCTGGCCCGCGGGTCCGAGGACCAGAAGCGCCGCCTCGTGCCGCGCATCGTCGCCTGCGACGACATCTGGTGCCAGGGCTTTTCCGAGCCACAGGCGGGTTCTGACCTTGCCGGCGTGCGCACTCGCGCCCGGCGCGACGGTGACCTCTGGCGGATCGACGGGCAGAAGGTCTGGACCAGCTACGCGCAGCACGCGCAATGGTGCATCCTGATCGCCCGCACCAATCCCGACGCGCCCAAGCACAAGGGCCTGACGCTGTTTCTGGTGCCGATGGACGCGCCGGGCCTGATCTGCCGCCCGATCCGGCAGATCACCGGCAAGCACACCTTCAACGAGCTGTTCCTCGACGGCGTCGCCGTCACCGACGATCTGCGGCTGGGCCCGGTCGACGAAGGCTGGTCCGTCGCGACGGGCGTCCTCGCGTTCGAGCGCGGGACCACGCGCCTCTACCGGCAGGCGCGCTTCGCCGAGGAACTGCGCCGCATGACCGCGCTGCTGGGCGACCGCGCCGACCCCGCCCGGATCGGCCGAGATCGGAAGAGCGTCGT
>JBELMF010000101.1:0-12591 GCA_042096015.1 Sphingomonas sp. | reverse complement strand
TCAGCTGCTCATCGGTGAGCTGGAAGCCGACCAGCGCCTCGAAGCTGGCGGAAAGGACGGCCTGGCGCACTTCCGGGGTGGAGAGCGGATCGACCGCGGCGTCCTGGTCGCCCGCCTTGCGCTTGCGGGTCAGCTGGTCGCGCACCGATTCGGGCAGGGTCGCGGCGGCGCGGTTCACGCTGGCGCTGGCCTGGGCGCTGGTGTTGGCGAGCGCCTGCCCCGGCTCGAAATGCACCGCCACCTGGCCGACGCGCTTGGCGACGACCTGCGTTCCGCCGCGCACCACGGTGATGAAATAAGGCAGCGTCACGTCGCGCGGCCCGTCCGTGCGATTGCGGCGAGCGCGGACGTCGAAGCTGACCGTGCTGATCACTTCGGCCCCGCTATCGTCGCAGGTGGCGCGCACGTTGGTCAGCACCGCCGTCACGTCGATCGCACTCGCATCGCGGCTGGTGACGGGATCGAACAAGGTGATATCGCCGGTGCCGGCCGGCACGCCCACCACCGGGCAGGCGGAGCGGACCGCGGTGATGCCGACGCCGCCCTCAACCGAGATGTCACCGCTCTTGGCGCACCCGCCGGCGATCAGAACAAGGGCGAGCGGGGCGGCAAAGCTGCGGAAAGACACGTGGCGCATAACCTCAATACACTGTGGCCGCGCTCATAACCGCCTTCCGTGCGGGCAGGCAATCGCGTAAGCGGCCTTCATGACCGACAAGCCCGTGCTCGAACTGCTGATCGCCGCGCCGCGCGGCTTCTGCGCCGGCGTCGACCGTGCGATCCGCATCGTCGAACTGGCGATCGAGAAGCACGGCGCGCCCGTCTATGTCCGGCACGAGATCGTCCACAACAAATTCGTCGTGGATACGCTGAAGGCCAAAGGCGCGGTGTTCGTCGAGGAACTGGACGAGGTGCCCGACGGCGTACCGGTGGTGTTCTCCGCGCATGGCGTACCCAAGTCGGTGCCGGCCGATGCCAGCGCGCGCGGGCTGGAATATCTCGACGCCACCTGCCCGCTTGTGTCCAAGGTGCATCGCCAGGCGGAGCGGCTGGTCGCGGCGGGGCGGCACATCGTGTTCATCGGCCATGCGGGGCATCCGGAGGTGATCGGCACCTTTGGGCAGGTGCGGGACGGTTCGATGACGCTGATCGAGGATGTCGCCGGGGCGGAAGCGTTCGCGCCCGCCGATCCGGACAATCTGGCTTTCCTGACCCAGACCACCTTGTCGGTCGATGACACCGCCGAAGTGGTGCGCACGCTGCAGCGGCGTTTCCCCACCATGCAGGCGCCGCGCGGCGAGGATATCTGCTATGCCACCTCGAACCGCCAGGCGGCGGTCAAGGCGATCGCTTCGGCGTGCGACGCGGTGCTGGTGATCGGCGCCCCCAACTCGTCCAATTCGCTGCGGCTGGTGGAAGTGGCGGAGCGTGAAGGCATCCGCGCGATGCTGATCCAGCGCGCGACGGATCTCGATTGGTCGTTCCTCGACGGCGTCGGCACGCTGGGCGTCAGCGCCGGAGCGTCGGCGCCGGAACTGCTGGTGCGCGAACTGGTCGACCTACTCTCCACCCGGTACGAGGTGAGCGAGCGCGAGGAAGAGACGACGCGCGAGACGATCGCGTTCAAGCTGCCCCGCGCGCTGGACGCGGCGGCCTGACGGCCGACTGCCCGCGCCATGGCCGTCTATACCCAGGTTTCAGCGGAGGCGCTCGCCGCCTTCGTTGCCCGCTATGATGTGGGCGAACTCGTGTCCGCCAAGGGGATCGCCGAGGGGGTCGAGAATTCGAACTATCTGGTCGACACGACCAGGGGCCGGTTCATCCTGACGCTATACGAGAAGCGGGTCGCGGCGGGCGACCTGCCGTTCTTCATGGCGCTGCTCGATCACCTCGATGCGAAGGGGCTGCCGGTGCCGCCGGCCATCAAGGATCGCGAGGGGCGCGAAATCCAGGAACTGGAGGGCAGGCCGGCATGCCTGATCAAGTTCCTGAGCGGCGTGTCGCTCTCCCATCCCACCCCCGGGCAGGCGCTGGCGGCGGGCGATGCGATGGGGGCGATGCACCGAGCGGTGGCGGACTTTACGCCGACGCGCGTCAATTCGATGGGCGTGGATACCTGGCAACCGCTGTTCGAGCGCTGCGGCCGGAGCCTCGATGAGATCGCACCGGGGCTATACGATGCTCTGGGGAAAGCGCTCGACCGAATAGTGGCGCGATGGCCGGGCGACTCGCTCGATCGCAGCGCTATTCATGCCGATCTGTTCCCCGACAATGTGCTGATGCTCGGCGATCGGGTGACGGGCCTGATCGATTTCTATTTCGCGTGCACCGACATCCGCGTCTATGATCTGGCCGTGATGCACAGCGCCTGGTCATTCGATGCGACCGGACAAACCCAGGACGGCGACGTAGGGGCAGCGCTGATCGCCGGCTACGAGCGGCACTTCCCACTGTCGCCGTTCGAGCGGGCCCAGTTCAATACGCTGGCGAGCGGCGCGTGCGTCCGCTTCGCACTGTCGCGGGCGTGGGACTGGCTCAACACTCCGGCCGATGCGCTGGTCGTGCGCAAGGACCCGCTCGCCTATGTGCGACGCCTGGAGCATTACCGCGTCGCATGAGTGAGATGAGCAAGGTCGAGGCGTTCACCGACGGCGCGTGCAAGGGCAATCCGGGCCCGGGCGGCTGGGGCGTGGTGCTGCGCATGGGCGCGCATGAGAAGGAAATGTCGGGCGGCGAGCCGCTGACCACCAATAACCGCATGGAGCTGACCGCCGCGATCGAGGCGCTGAAGGCGTTCACCCGGCCATGCCATGTGACGCTGTACACCGACAGCCGGTACGTCATGGACGGGCTGACCAAGTGGATTCACGGCTGGCGCAAGAACGGCTGGAAGACGGCCGACAAGAAGCCGGTCAAGAACGCCGAACTATGGCAGGCACTGCTTGACGCCAGCGCGCGGCATCGGGTGGAATGGCAATGGGTGAAAGGCCACGCCGGCCATCCCGAGAACGAGCGGGCGGACCGACTAGCCAGTGACGCCGCTTTTGCCGCGGGAAAACGGCCCGCCTGATCCCAACGCCGCTCGAATAGCGGCACGGGGCCGCGCATCGGGTCTGTGGCGACCGGTGGGAACCACCGCCGCCGTTCTCTCGCTGCGTCGCCAGTCAGCCCTGCAAGGTTGCGCGCGCCGGGGCATAAAGGCCGGGATCGATACCGGCGGGCGGATCGTCGCCGATCAAGAGCGCCGCGCCGATCGCAGCGGCGGCCGGCGCGGTCTGGATTCCGAAGCCACCCTGCCCGGCAAACCAGAAGAAGCCGGGCGTGTCGGGCGCAAAGCCATAGACCGGCAGGCGATCGGGGGCGAAGCTGCGCAACCCGGCCCACTTCCGCTCGAGCTGCGTGACGCGCCAGTCCACTGCCTGCTCGAAGCGGTCGATTGCGATGGCAACGTCGAGTTCCTCGGGCTGCGCATCGGTCGGCACGGACGGGATCTCGTCATGCGGGCTTAGCCACAAACGGCCACCCGGCTCCGGCTTGAAGTAGAAGTCTCCACCCAGATGCGCGACGTGCGGCACGGTCGGCGCCGGCGCGGGATCGGTCCGAAGCTGCACCATGGTGCGCCGATAAGGCTGGATGCACAGTGCGCGCGCGCCGGCAAGCGTCGCGACGGGATCCGCCCAGGCACCTGCGGCGTTGATGAGAACGGCGGCATCGAACATCCCGGCTGTCGTCGAAAGCCGCCATCGGCCTGCGGTTCGCTCCGCGTCGATCAGCGCAGCGTCCGTTATCAGTGTCGCTCCCGTCCGATGGGCACGAGCGAGCGCATCCGAGTGCAGCCCGGCAACGTCGATATAAGCACAACTCGGCTCCATGATCCCGATCGTCCAATCGGGCCGGAGGCCGGGCACGAATGCGTGCGGATCGACTCGTTCGAGCGGCACGCCGCTGCCCGCGAACTCGGCGAGAAAGGCATCGGCTTGCCGCTCGTCGCCGGCCTGTCCGATGTGCAGCGAGCCGAGCGGCTGGAGAAAGCCGCCGTCACGCAGCGCTTTGCCCGACAGCGTGGTGAGGGGCTGGATCCCCGGCCCGCCATAGGTTTCCGACCAGAAGGCGGCCGACCGGCCGGTGGCGTGATAGCCCGGCGCGGACTCCGCCTCGAGCAGCAGCACGCGCGCGCGATCTCCAATGGCTGCGGCCAGCGTCGCCCCCGCGATGCCCGCGCCGACAATCGCGATATCCATGGTCATGCCGCATGCTCCGCAAGAAAGGCATCGATTGCCGCCAGCGCCCGTTCGCGCACCGGATCGGCCTCTCGCAGGATCTCATGCGCCGCCTCCCGGCCGAAGCGCAGCAGCGTGGCGCTCGGCAGGCGACCGGCCACGTCGATTGCGGCGCGCGCATTGACCAGTCCGTCCCGTTCCGCAACCAGCATTAGAATCGGTGTCCGCAGCGCGGCCAGTCGCCCATCATGCCGCTGGAGACGCGTCGAGGCGAACGCCTCCGCGAGCCAGGACCAACTGGGCGGGCCGAGCTTGATCTCCGGTGCTTCACCATACCACCATTGTTCATCCTCGTAGCGGCTGGCGTCACCGGTCAGCAGCTTCTGCCGGTCGAGCCGGCTGCCCGGTCGCTCGTTCGCCTTCCATGCCGGGCGGGCCGGATCCCCGAGCCCGCGCATCATGCGTGCCACGCGCTCCCCCAACGCGGCGCCGATCGGCACCTTCAGCCCAAGCATCGGCGCCACCAGGACCGCCGCCGCCGGATCGATGGCCTTTTCCAGCAGCGCCCGCAGCAGCAGGTGCCCACCCATCGAATGCCCCATCGCCACCCGCGGCCCGGATACGTCCCATGAGCGCCAGAATGCAGCCAGATCGGCAATCCACGGCGTAAAATCCGCAGCATGGCCGACGTTCGGGTCCTCAATCAGTCGCCCTGACCCGCCCTGCCCGCGCCAGTCAAAGGCAGCAATCGTCCATCCCGCGGCGTGCCAGTGCGCGAACGCCTCCAGATACTTTTCGAATATGTCGGCACGCCCCGTCTGAAAGAGGATGCCGCCGCGTCCGGAACCGGGCCAATCGAACCGGCGGAGCAGCCATCCATCTGGGGCCGCCCACTGGCTAACCGTCGCATCGGCAGGGATCGCGCGGCGGATCTTGGCATATGTATTCATCGGCGGGCCAGATGGTTACGGTTTCGCAAGCCATTCCGTCTAGTGCTGGCGCCACATGGGGTGGGATATTCTTTCCTGGGGCTTGCCCGCGATCGTCGCCGTGCTGCTGGTGTCGGCGGGCATTGAGGACGCGCGTGTGCGCGAGATCGCGAATTGGAAGAACGCGGCGATCGCACTGATGGCCCCTGTCTGGTGGGTCGCGATCGGCATCGCGCCGTGGCCGGGCATGGCGGTCCAGATCGGCCTGGCGTTGGGCGTGCTGATACTGTTCTGCGTCGCCTTCCATTTTGGCCAGATGGGCGGCGGCGACGTGAAGCTGATCACCGCGATGTCGCTATGGCTGCCGTTCGGCGCATTCCTAGAAATGCTGCTGGTCATGTCGCTGGCGGGTGGCGCCATCACAATAGTGATGCTGATTGAACACAGGCTTCGCAAAACAAGCGGCACGCCCGAGATACCCTATGGGGTAGCCATTGCTATCGCTGGACTTCTTGGCCTGCGCGAACCGCTTCTTAACCAATTCACCTAATTATACGCCAGCATGGACGATACTAGCCCGCGCTGATGCGAAAGGCACGATGATTCATGGATAGTCGCAAGGTCATATTGCTGGTGGGCGCGCTTGTCGTCGCGGCGATCACCGCCTTCATGGCACGCACGCTGATCATGGGCACCGGCGCGCCGCAGGCGGCGGCTGTTCCGGGCGCGCCCGCCGCCGTGCCGGCCGGCCCCAAGGTGCTGGTCGCCACCCGCGCCTTGCCGGTGGGGACGATCATCGATCCGGGTGCGGTGAAATTCCAGCCCTGGCCGGCCGAGCTGGTCGAAGGCGCCTATTTTCAGGAGTCCGGCGACTTCGACATGAAGAACGTGCTGGGCACGGTGGTGCGCAACACCATCACTGCCGGCCAGCCGATCACCCAGGGCGCATTGGTGAAGCCCGGCGACCGCGGCTTCCTGGCCGCCGCGTTGGGACCGGGCATGCGCGCGGTGACCGTTCCGGTGTCGACCCAGAGCTCGGTCGCGGGCTTCGTCTTTCCGGGCGACCGTATCGATCTGTTGCTGACCCAAACGGTCAACGGCGGCGGTGACGGCCCGCCGCTGAAGGCGGCCGAGACGATCATGCGCAACCTGCGCGTGCTCGCCACGGACCAGCGCACCAGCCAGGAAAAGGACGAGCAGGGCAACACCGTGGTGCACGCCTTCTCGACCGTCACCATCGAAGCGACGCCGAAGATTGCCGAGCAGATCGCCGTGGCGCAGACGCTGGGCTCGCTATCGCTGTCGCTGCGTTCGATCGCCGACAATGCCGCCGAGCTGGAGCAGGCGATCGCATCCGGTGACGTCGCCGTGCCCGACGGCAGCGATCCGCGCGCCGAGAAGGACATGCTGCTCAAGCTGGCCAGCGCGCCGCAGGCCGGCAATTCCACCTATGCCGTCGGCGCCGACGTGTCGCGGTTCCAGCGCCGCACCGTGCCCGGCAAGGCCGAGCAGCCGGTGATGATGGCAGCCGGGCCGCAGGGCGCCGGGCCCGTCGCTTACCCGGGCGCACCGGTGCGCATCGCCGGGCCCGTGGTGCGGATCGCGCGCGGCAACAACGTGACCGAAGTGCCGGTCGGGGGGAAGAACTGAGATGCGTATTCGTTCAAAGCCGCTCGGCTGGCCCCTTGCCGCGGCGCTGACCGGGGCCGCCCTTGCGGGAACGCCGGCCGCCGCCCCGGCGCAGAATGCCGCGGTGCAGCCGCCGACGATGCAGGTCGCCACCAATCGCGGCCGGCTGATCACGCTTTCCCGTCCGATGAGCGACCTGTTCGTCGCCAACCCTGAGATCGCGGACGTGCAGGTGCGGTCTCCGACGCAGCTTTACGTCTTCGGCAAGAAGGCGGGAGAGACGACGATCTCCGCCACGGCAAAGGGCGGCGCGGTCGTCTATGCCACCACCGTTCGCGTCGGGAATAACTTCGATTCGCTCGGCCAGATGCTGGCGCTGGCGATGCCGGAGGCCGACATCACCTCCACGACGATGAACGGCGTCGTGCTGTTGACCGGCACGGTCGCGAGCCCGAACGACGGCGCGGAAGCCGAGCGGCTGGTGCAGGCGTTCGTCGGCGACGAAACCAAGGTGGTCAGCCGCCTGCGCACCGCCACGCCGCTGCAGGTGAACCTGCAGGTGCGCTTCGCCGAGGTGAGCCGAAGCTTCGTAAAGAACATCGGCAGCAGCATTTCCACGGTCGACCAGACCGGTGGATTCAAGTTCGGATTGTCGCGCGGTCGCTCGACGGGGCCGCAGTACACACCCGGCGGGCCCCTGGGCGTCGGCTTCACCGCAGCACCCACGAACGGCAGCCTCGTTACGCAAGGATCGAACGCGAGCACCATCGGCCTTGCCGGCAAGCTGTTCGGGCTGGACATTCTAAGCGCGCTCGATCTGGGCGAGCGGATCGGCCAGGTCACCAGCCTCGCCAATCCGAACCTGACCGCGCTCTCGGGCGAGACCGGCACCTTCCTGGCCGGCGGCGAAATCCCGATCCCGATCGCGCAGGGGCTCGGCGGTGTCGGCGTCGAATACAAGCAATATGGCGTCAGCCTGGCCTACACCCCGACGGTATTGTCCGACGGCCGCATATCGCTGCGCGTCCGGCCGGAGGTGTCGCAGCTTGACTATTCGAATGCCGTTACCGTCGGCGGTGCGCAGGTACCCGGCCTCACCACAAGGCGCACCGAGACGACGGTGGAATTGGGCTCGGGCCAAAGCTTCATGGTCGCCGGGTTGCTGCAGAACAATCACAACAACTCGATCGAGAAGACGCCCGGCATCGGCGACGTGCCGATCCTGGGGGCGCTGTTCCGCTCTAACGGGTTCCAGCGCAACGAGACCGAGCTGGTGATCGTCATCACGCCATATCTGGTGAAGCCGGTGAACGGCAACGACATCAAGCTGCCGACCGATGGCTACAAGACGCCCGGGGACGTCGAACGCGTGCTGCTTGGCCAGCTGTCGTCCACCTCCAGCGGCGGTGACCGTCCCAAGCCGACGCTGGAGGCCGGGGCGCCGGCCAACCCCGCGATCGGGGCGACCGCGCCGATCACGCCGGCTCCGCTCACCCTTCCCGAAAAGAGCGCGCCCGTCGCGGACACGAAGGCCGGCAGGAGCAAGGGCAAGAACGGCGAGGCCGCGCTGCCCGCCCCCGGCTTCTCGATCAACTGACGGCGATGAAGAGGAACAGCAACATGCTCAAGCGCACCGCCCTTCTCGCCCTAGCGCCCACCGCCCTGCTCGCCGGATGCGGGGGGACGCCCAATCCCGGCCTCGAATCGGTTCATCAGCCGGTGGTCTCGCGCGCCGATTATGCGTTCGACGTCGCGGCCGGACCGGACGGTCTGGCGCCCGGCGAACAACGGCGACTGAGCGCCTGGATGAGTTCGCTTCGGGTTGGCTATGGCGATCGCATCTCGATAGACGATCCGGCACGGGATGCGGCCACACGGGCCGATGTCACGGGCGCAGCGGCGCACTATGGGCTGCTCGTATCGGACGATGCACCGGTCACGGCGGCGCCAATCGCGCCGGGCACGGTACGGGTGATCGTCAGCCGCGCGCGCGCCTATGTGCCGGGCTGCCCCGATCACAGCCGGATGTACCAGCCCGATTACGAAGGCCACACGTCCTCAAATCACGGCTGCGCCGTCAATTCGAACCTCGCCGCGATGGTGGCAAGCCCGACCGATCTCGTCCGCGGTGAGAGCGCGGGCGACGTGTACGACCCGGCCGTCGGGACCAAGGCGATCGATCGTTTCCGCAAGGCGGAACCCACCGGAGCGGGCGGCACCGCAGTGAAGACAGAAAGCGTGGGGAACCGGTAAGATGAACGCACCGTGGAAACCGGCCGGGGTTGCCAATCGCGAACCGTTCGTCGCCTATGTCTGTGACGAGACGACCGCCGAGGCGCTGCGCCCGGTGGTGAGCGAGATGGGCTGGTCGGCCGAGAAAGTGCATCGCGGCGGCCTGCGCAATGCCGTCCAGTCGCTGTCGGTCAGCGCATCGCCGCAGATCCTGTTCGTCGACCTCGCCGAATCCGGCGATCCGCTGAACGACATCAATTCGCTGGCCGAAGTCTGCGAGCCCGGCACGATCGTAATCGCATCGGGCCAGGTCAATGATGTCCGGTTGTACCGGGATCTCATCGGAAGCGGAATTCAGGATTACCTGCTGAAGCCGCTCAGCCCCGATGTCATGCGCGATACGTTCAGCCACGCCCAAGCGCTGCTGAATGCGCCCAAGCCGGCAGAAACCGCACCCGAGCACCCGCATTGTGCGGTGGCGGTGATCGGCACGCGCGGCGGCGCAGGCGCGTCGACGATCGCCACCTCGCTGGCCTGGGTGATGAGCGAGCGCGAGCAGCGCACGACGGCGCTGCTGGATCTCGATGTTCACTTCGGGACCGGCGCGCTGGCCTTGGATCTGGAGCCCGGCCGCGGCCTGACCGATGCGATCGAGAACCCGAGCCGCATCGACGGATTGTTCATCGAGCGCGCCATGGTGCGGGCGTCGGAAAAGCTGGCGGTACTGTCCGCGGAAGCCCCCATCAATTCACCGATCGTGAGCGATGGCGGGGCCTATCAGCAGTTGCAGGGCGAGATGCGGGCGGCCTTCGAGAGCACGGTGATCGACCTTCCCCGTGCCATGCTGGTCAGCCACCCGCATCTCGTCAACGATGTCCAGACGGTGGTGATCGTCACCGAACTGACGCTGGCGGCGGCGCGCGACAGCATCCGGCTGCTTTCCTGGCTGAAGAGCAACGCGCCTCAGGCGCAGGTTTTGGTCGTCGCCAATCGGGTCCATCCGGGTAGCCAGCTGGAGATCAGCCGCAAGGACTTCGAAACCTCGATCGAACGCAAGATCGACTATTCGGTGCCGTTCGACCAGAAGCTTGCCGCCCAGGCGGCAAAGCTGGGCAAGCCGCTCGCCGAAGTCGGAAAGGCGTCGAAGACGGCCGCACCGATCACCGAGATCGTGTCGCATCTGTGCGCGATCACCGCCGAAACCGATCAGCAGAACGGCAAGCGGCGGCGCGGCAAGGGCGGAACATCGCTGATGGGCAAGTTCGCCGACCTGAAGGGCTTGATGCCACGCAAGCCGGCCAAGGGCTGAGCGCCGTCGACGCCGCGACGGTCAGCTGAAAGGAGTTCTGAACACGCGATGCCCCTGTTACCGGTGATCACCCTGGCGGTTGGCGCCCTGATCACGTTGGCGCTCGTCTATATCGCGCTGGCGGGCCCCTCGCCGCAACGCGCCGGCGCTCGCCGGCTTGCGGCGGTGCGGGAGCGTCATGCGATATCGCCGGGTGCCACCGTCGAGGCACAGATGCGGCGCATCACCGGACGTAGCGCCACCAAGGTCGATCAAGCGGCGATGCGCTTCCTGCCGCGCCCTGCGGAGCTTCAGAAGCGCCTCAACATGACGGGCAAGCCGTGGACGGTGGGACAATATGGCACCGCCACGCTCGCCATTCTGGTGCTGGTCACGCTGGTCTTGTGGTCGACCGGCTTCCCGCCGGCACTCGCGATACTGCTCGGCGTGGCACTCGGTGCCGGGATCCCGCACTTTGCCGTCGGCTTCGTGATCGGCAAGCGCATCAAGAATTTCAACGCGAAGTTCCCCGACGCCATCGAGCTGCTGGTACGCGGCCTGCGTTCCGGCCTGCCCATCACGGAAACCATGGCTGTCGTCGGCAGCGAAGTGCCCGGTCCGGTCGGCGAGGAATTCCGCTCGGTCGCGGACAAGATGAAGATCGGCCGGTCGATGGACGTGGCGCTGCAGGAAACCGCGGATCGGCTCGGCACCCCCGAGTTCCAGTTCTTCGTCATCTCCATCGCCATCCAGCGTGAGACCGGCGGCAATCTGGCCGAAACGCTCCAAAACCTTGCCACCGTGCTGCGCCAGCGTGGCCAGATGAAGCTGAAGATCAAGGCGATGTCGTCGGAGTCGAAGGCGTCCGCGCTCATCATCGGCGCCCTGCCCTTCATCGTCTTCATCCTGATCTGGTTCGTCAACAGCAGCTACATGCAGAACTTCTTCACCGATCCGCGGCTGATTGTGGCGGGCGGTGGCGGCATCATCTGGATGGCGATCGGCGCTTTCATCATGGCCAAGATGGTCAATTTCGAGATCTGACGCGATGGAACCGACACAAGGACCGACGCTGCTGGGCGTGGATGTATTGTGGGTCGCGACGATCCTGGCAGCGATTGCCGCGGGGGCGGTGCTCGTCGCGATCTACGCCGCGCTCAGCGTACGTGATCCCATGGCAAAGCGCGTCAAGGCGCTGAACGACCGGCGCGAGCAGCTGAAGGCAGGGATCACTGCCTCTACCAGCAAGCGGCGCGCCAGCCTGGTCCGCAAGAGCGAAAGCGCGGACCGGATCCGCAGCATTCTGGAATCGCTCAAGGTTCTTCAGGATAGTCAGCTTAAGGACGTGCAGACCAAACTGCTGCAGGCCGGCATCCGCAAGAAAGAATGGGCGGTCGGCGTCATCTTCGGCCGGCTGGTGCTGCCGATCGTCTGCGGCGGGTTCATGGTGTTCGTGGTGTACGGCACCGACACCTTTGCGGACTGGAGCGCGCTGAAGCGCTACGGCCTCGTCGCGGGCACGTTTATCCTGAGCTACAAGGCGCCCGACATCTACCTCAAGAACAAAATCACCAAGCGTTCCGACGCGATCCGCAAGGGGTTGCCGGATGCGCTCGATCTGCTGGTGATCTGCGCCGAGGCAGGCCTGACCGTCGATGCCGCCTTTCATCGCGTCGCCCGGGAACTCGGCAAGGCCTATGCGGAACTCGGAGAGGAATTCGCGCTGACCGCGATCGAGCTCGGCTTCCTCACCGATCGGCGCATGGCGTTCGAAAATCTGGCCCACCGGGTGGCGCTGGAAGAGGTGAAGGGCATCGTCACGACGATGATCCAGACCGAAAAATACGGCACGCCGCTGGCCAGCGCGCTCCGCGTCCTTTCCGCGGAATTCCGCAACGAGCGGATGATGCGCGCGGAGGAAAAGGCCGCAAGGCTCCCGGCAATCATGACGGTGCCGCTGATCCTGTTCATCCTGCCCGTGCTGTTCATCGTCATTCTGGGCCCGGCAGCCTGCTCGATCAGCGACGCATTCATCGGCGGCAGCGCCTGAACGGAACGTCGCCAGAGGAACATCGTTAGACCTGCGTAACAGGAGGAACACGATGCTCTTCACGACGCCGACGCAATGGGTGGCGCTGGCGGTGGCGCTGATCGCCGGCTGGCTCTTTGGGCTGGCCAGCCATCCGGGTGGCCGCAAATGGAAGCAGCGCTATGCCGACGAGCGGGAGGTCCATGCCCGCACCAGATCAATGGATGCGCACCCCTTGCCCTTCAATCACCTTCTGGATGGCTT
>JBELMF010000100.1:0-12612 GCA_042096015.1 Sphingomonas sp. | reverse complement strand
AACCTTGATTGACGGAGTCAGAGTCCGCTCTCTTACCATTAGAGGATCGGGCAACAGCTTGCGCCGCGGCGGTGAAGCAGCGACAGGGGCGCGCCTCTAAGCCGGGCTGCCCTGAAGGTCAACACCCGATTTCCGGGGCGGGTTGCAGCGGGGCGTCCCGCACGCTAGCTTTCTCTTCAAGCACCGAGCGGGGAATTCCCGTGACGGCAGAAAAGAAGAAAGATCGAACGGCACGTGGCGCATGATTTCGCCGACATGCCGTACCGGCGCAGCGATCGCCGCGCCCGTTCGGCTAACGAGGGTCCGCACAAGGCCTCTCATCGCCAGCATTTCGCGCGGCATTATGCGGCGCTGGATCTCGGCACCAACAACTGCCGCTTGCTGATTGCGCGGCCGCAGGGTGACGGCTTTGCGGTCGTGGACGCCTTCTCGCGAATCGTCCGCCTTGGTGAGGGGCTGGCGACCAGCGGGCGCTTGTCCGATGCTGCCGTCGAACGAACGATCGCGGCGTTGCGGATCTGCGCTGACAAGCTCCGGCGCCGCAATGTGACTCTCGCTCGGTCTGTGGCCACCGAGGCTTGCCGGCGCGCAGCGAACGGCGCCGCGTTCATCGAGCGTGCCTATAAGGAGACCGGCATCCACCTCGACGTGATTTCCGCCGAAGAGGAGGCGCGGCTGGCGGTACTTGGCTGCCATGTCCTTTTGGAGCCCGGCAATGCGCCGGCGCTTGTGTTCGACATTGGCGGCGGATCGACCGAACTCGTGTTGGTTGATACCGGCACGACCGTGCCGACGGTAATCGACTGGCATTCGGCGCCGTGGGGCGTCGTTTCGCTGACCGAGCGTGCCGGGGCGGGCACCGGCGCTGCCGGCCTGGCTGCCGCTTATGAACGGATGCGCGGGATGGTGAGGGAGAGCTTCGCGCCCTTTGCCGCTCGGTTGCCGGTCTTTGAGGGCCCGCGGCGGCTGTTGGGCACATCCGGCACGGTGACGACGCTCGCGAGCGTCCATCTCGGGCTTGATCGCTATGACAGGGCACAGGTTGATGGCCTGATCGCGCCGGCGAATTCGATGCGTGCGATCAGCCAGAAGCTGGCCCATCTTTCCATTTCGGAACGCGCCAAACTGCCTTGTATCGGCCGCGAGCGGGCGGATCTCGTGGTGGCCGGCTGTGCGATTCTGGAAACGATCCTGGACTTGTGGCCGGCTGAGCGGCTGGGCATCGCCGATCGCGGCATTCGCGAGGGTATCCTGCGTCGCCTTATGTCGACCGCAGCATGAGGAAGAAAGCATGAGAGGCGGAAGCGGGGCGCGCACCCGGGTAAAGACGGCACGTGGCCGTTCGGCGCAATCGACGCGTTGGCTCGAACGACAGCTGAACGACCCCTATGTCAAACGCGCGAAGGTGGAAGGTTATCGTAGCCGCGCGGCCTATAAGTTGATCGAGCTGGAGGAGCGCTTCCGGTTTCTCAAAGGGGCGAAGCGCGTCGTGGATCTCGGGATGGCGCCCGGTGGCTGGAGCCAGGTCGTTCGGCGCCAACAGCCCGGCACTTTGGTGGCCGGCATCGATTTGCTGCCTGTGGACCCGCTTGAGGGGGTTACCATATTGCAGATGGACTTCATGGCCGATGATGCACCCGACCGGCTAATGGAGGCATTGGGCGGGGCGCCGGAAGTGGTTCTTTCGGACATGGCCGCGAACACCGTCGGTCACCCGCAGACCGATGCACTGCGCACCATGGCGTTGGTGGAGGCGGCCAGTGACTTCGCAATCTCGGTGCTGAAGCCGGGGGGCACCTTTGTGGCCAAGGTATTTGCCGGCGGCGCAGACTCCTCGTTGGTGGCATTGCTCAAGCGCAACTTCGCCACGGTGAAGCACGCCAAGCCGCCGTCCAGCCGCAAGGGATCAGTGGAATGGTTCGTCGTTGCGCAGGGTTTCAAGGGGCGCGTTGAGGAGGAGTGAGCCGAGGCGATGATGGCCAGCGTTAACGCCTGCGCTATTCGCTTTGAATCGCCAGGACGATGATCTCACTTCGCGATTTCCCGCGACCATAGGAAAAGCCGCAGCGTGACCGCTGCGGCTCTCATCCGGTTCAATGCTTCAGGTAACTGCGTCCATCAGGCAACGACGGGAGGCTTCTTCCGCCAGCCGACGCCACTCAGCCCTCGTAATCTGCACCGAGGTTCTGGTTGCGCGGCGGAGCAGCAGCAGTCAGGCGCAGTGCCTCGGCCGACGCGGCAAGGCTGCCGACTGCGTCGGCCTCTTCCTCATCGTCGATCTGGACGCGCTGCAGGCTCTGCACAACAGCTTCCTTCAGGTCCGTAGGCTTGATGGTCTGCTCGGCAATCTCACGCAGCGCCACAACCGGGTTCTTGTCGCGGTCGCGATCAATGGTCAGTTCGGCGCCACCGGACACCTGCCGCGCACGCTGCGCTGCGAGCAGAACCAGATCGAACCGGTTCGGAATCTTGTCTACGCAATCCTCGACCGTGACGCGCGCCATAGACGCTTCCTTCGCTAAACTATCGCTGGATGAAGGGGCGCGAACTAGAGAGTGGGCGTTGCGAAGTCAAGAAAAGCCCGTTCTTGCCGCCGGCGTGTGGCCGCGCCATCACGCCTCACCATGAAGAAAGCACCGCCTTTCGTCGTTGCCGGAAATCGCTTGTCCTTGCTGGTTGACGGGCCGGAGCGGCTGGACGCCCTGATCGATCTGATCGCCAAGGCGCAGCGCTCGTTGCGCATGCTCTATTATATCTATGCGGATGATGACGCCGGCCGACGTGTCCGGGAGGCGCTGATCGAGGCGGCCGGGCGCGGTGTACGGGTCGCGCTGATCGTTGATGGGTTCGGCAGCGATGAAGCGGCAGATCGCCACTTTTTCGATCCGCTGGACGTCGCCGGCGTATCGGTCTGTCGGTTCGTGCCGCGACTTGGGCGTCGATATCTTCTGCGAAACCATCAAAAGCTTGCGCTGGCGGATGCCGAGGACGGGCGCGCGCGGATCATTGTCGGCGGCTTCAATATCGAGGACGATTATTTCGGCACCGCGGGCGATCAGGCATGGCGCGACCTGGGGCTCTTGGTTGAAGGATCGGCGGCCGCCAGAATGGCAGGCTACTTCGACGCGCTTGATGGATGGGTGCGTCAGCCAGAAGCCAAGTTGCGGCATCTCAACCGCACGCTATCGCAATGGAGCGAGCGACAAGGTCCGGTACGTTGGCTGATCGGCGGCCCGACGCGCCGGCTTTCGCCCTGGGCCCGTGCGGTTCGGGCGGACATGGCGCGGGCGGAGCGGATCGACATCATCGCGGCATATTTCACGCCGAGCCCGACGATGTTGCGTCGTATCGACAAGGCCGGGCGACAGGGGCGGGAGGTTCGCGTCGTCACCGCCCGCAAGTCGGACAATAACGCAACCATTGCCGCCGCGCGCTTCACTTATCGTGGCCTGCTGAAGCGTGGCATCCGGGTTTTCGAATATCTGCCGACGAAGCTCCACACCAAGCTCTATGCGATCGACTCCGCCGTTCACATCGGCAGCGCGAACTTCGACATGCGAAGCCTGTTCATCAATCTGGAACTGATGCTGCGGATCGAGGATGCCGCCTTCGCCGAACATGTGCGGCGCTACGTCGCCGGGGAGATCGCACAATCTGAAGAGGTCACGTATGAGCGATATGTGGCCGCGACCGGGCTGGTGCAGCGGGTGAAGCAGTTCTTCGCCTATATATTGGTTGGGGTAGCGGATCCGGTCCTTTCCCGCACGCTCAACTTCGGCATCGACGACTGATCCCCCCGACAGGAGATCGATTGGGGAGGGGGCAGCTGGTTGTGTGCCATATATCTGCAATGAATCTGCAATCTCGTCGTCGCCGAAGTTCCACGTAGCTGTCACTCCAACCGCCTAGCGCCCCTCCCGGAGGGCGGACGGGCAAGCGGCTCGACTCGCCCGGGTCCAGGGGACGGACCGATCAGTACAACGGGAGTGAGACATGCTCAGCTTCAGCCGCCGCAATCAGTTTCTTGCCGGCACCGCCTGCCTTCTTCTCGCTGCCTGTGGCGGCGCGGATGGCGTCGCCTCGCCGGGCGCTGGCAACATCGACGTGATCGTCACCCCGGCGCCGACTCCGTCACCCACCCCGACGGGTACGCCGACGCCTTCGCCGATCACCGCGGCTGATTTCGCGCAGGAAACCACACAGAGCGGCGTCCTCATTACGGCTGATGAGCAGCTCGCGATCGTCAATGCCGGCAGCAACAACGTCACCAACGGTACTGGCGGGCTGAACGGGCTCTACCCGGTGAGCGCGACCTCGCTGACCCCGGCGAGCAACCCTGCGCTGCTCGGCTCGTTTTTCACGAACACCACCTTTGTGGGCGCGCTGAACGGCCCTAGCGATACGTCGTTCCAGGGTTGGACCTGCAACTCGAGCTTCGCGAATTTCGGCGGGAGCGGCGCGGCCTGCACCGCGGTGCCGAACATCGGCACGGGCGGCGCGAGCGCCACCTGCCCGACGGGCACCACCGATGCTGGCCTGGTCGCCACCTTCCGCGCTTGCGCGCTGCCCACCAATATCACTAGCAGCCTGACCCTCCCGAAGATCGCGGGCGTATTCTATCGCTTCAGCGGCCAGACTGAGGTCGGGACGGACGTGGGCACCCAGGGCGCGTCGTCGAACGTGGTGCTGACGATCGCTCCCGGCGTCGTCCTTGCCGCGCACACGACCGGCGACGGCAGCGCCGCGAACGACCTGATCCTCGTCAACCGCGGCAGCCGGATCGAGGCGGTCGGCAATCCCGCCAACCCGATCATCTTTACCTCGCAGCAGAATCTCGAAGGTTCCGTGACCGACACCACGCAGGGCCAGTGGGGTGGGCTTGTGTTGCTCGGCCAGGCGCCGACCGCGGTTTGCGCGACGGGCACCGGCCCGAACAACGCCGGCGGCACCAGCACGTCGTGCCAGGCGCCCATCGAAGGCATCACCGGCCGTTTCTACGGCGGGCCGAACCAGGCGAGCAACTCGGGCACGCTGCAGTACGTGCAGATCCGCTACACCGGCATCGCGATCAGCGAGGGCAATGAGCTCCAGGGCCTGACGCTCGGCGGCACCGGCACCGGAACCACGATCGACCACGTGCAGAGCCACAATTCCTCGGATGACGGCATCGAGATCTTCGGGGGCACGACCAACCTGAAGTATTTCGCGGTGACCGGCGCCGACGATGACGGCTTCGATGTCGACAACGGCTGGCGCGGGTTCATGCAGTTCATCATCGCGGCGCAGCGCCCGACGGCGACCTCTGACTCCTATGCGACCGAGATTGATTCGAACGGCTCGGAAGATCTGCTGCCGCGCACCTACGGCCGCTACGCCAACTTCACGTTTGTCCAGGGTGGCACCTCGGCTGCGGCCGCGATCCGACTGCGCGGCGGCGCGGATTTCGCGTTCGTCAACGGCGTGATCAAGACCTCGACCGGCCAAAGGTGCATCAACATCGTTTCCGGCTCGGGGTCGGGTGCGGATCGCTCCACCATCCGGCCGGCGAACGAGGCGCTGCAGGACGCCGGCGCGCCGACGTTCAACTCGGTGTACTTCCAGTGCGGCGGCCGCTGAGCCCCAGCCAACCCTCGTGACTAAGGCGGGCCCCGGCGTGCGTACCAACGCCGTCGCGGGCCCGCTCACTTCAAATCGACTGGAAGGCTCGATCATGCGCCAGCGCACCGCCTATGCATCCCTACTCCTCCTGACGACCACTCTGGTCGCCCCCGCCGCGTTGGCTCAGGTCGCGCCGTCTGCTCCTCCCGCAAGTCCTCCGTCGACGAGCACGATGTCGACGGGGGTCGATCCGCAGAACCCGACGGCGACGAGCCCGGACGCTAGTGTGGACCGGGGTGGCGTCGAGCAAGAAGCCGAAGTGTCCGCGCCGGGCGTCGATACCTCCTCAGGCGATGATATCGTCGTGGTCGGCCGTAACATTCCGAATACGGTCCGCTCGACGGCGCAGGTCATCAACGTCCTGTCGACGGCCGATATCGCGCGTACCGGGGAAGGCGACATCGCCGGCGCGCTGACCCGCGTTACCGGCCTGTCGGTCGTCGGCAACGGCTATGTCTTTGTGCGTGGCCTTGGCGATCGCTATTCCTCTGCGCTGCTCAACGGCTCCCCGCTGCCCAGCCCGGAGCCGCTGCGCCGTACCGTTCCGCTGGACATTTTCCCCACCACGATCGTCGGCTCGGCGCTGGTGCAGAAGACCTATTCCGTGAACTATCCTGGCGAGTTCGGCGGCGGTGTCATCAATCTGACGACCAAGGCTCTTCCCGAGGAGAATTTCGTCACGGTCGGTGCGTCGGGCGGCATCGACACGCAGACCACCGGCAAGCTCGGCTATACCTATTACGGTTCGAAGAGCGACTGGCTGGGGTATGATTCCGGCGAGCGGGACGTGCCGGGTTTCATCAAGAACGCGCCGCTGGGCACGGGAGTCATCCCGACCGCGCAGGTGGCTCAGCTTTCAAATGCACGCACTACCCTGCTGCAGCGTAACACGGACATTCCGGGGAACTGGTCTGGCGACATCAATGTCGGCCTGGTGGGTGATCTCGGCGCCGGCCGGATCGGCATGATCGCGACCGGAAGCGTGGCCAACACGTGGAAAACGCGCGCCACCCTGCAGCAGGATACGATCAGCAACGACGGCGCGCTGCGCAACGATTTCGATACGGTGATCACCGACAACCGCGCGGTGGTGAACGGCATGCTTGGTTTCGGCTACGAGTGGGACGAAAACCGACTCCGCTGGACGAACGTGTATATACACGACACGCTGAAGCAGGGGCGCGCATCGGCGGCCACGGTGTATAACAACTCGTCGGGCAATCCGCTCTTCCAGCAGAATACAAATTGGTTCGAGCGCCAGCTCGTCGAAACCCAGCTGGTAGGGGAGTTCAAGCCCGTCGACGACCTGTCCGTCGACGTGCGCGGGGCCTATGCGAATTCGAAGCGTAACTCTCCCTACGAGCGGCAGTTCATCTACAATTGCAACACCAGCTATAATGTTCAGGGCGCGAACTCGGTCGCTGGCGACGGGCTAAGCTGCCCCGGCGTGTGGGAGGCAAGCAACTCGTTCGGCCGCTTTGCGACGGTCGTTTTCAGCGAGCTGGAAGAAGACCTGTACTCCGGTCAGGCTGACGTTTCCTATAAGCTCTCCACCGATCGGCCGTTCACGCTTTCGGCAGGCTATTATTATTCTGAGAACGAGCGTTCGTCGATCCGGCTTCCGTTCACTTACCAGACTGCGTCGGGCGGCGCGATCCCGTTCCCCTGCAACTTGTTCCGGCCCGATTATCTGCTCTCGCCCGATGTGCTCAACGGCTGCCCGGTTGCGACGAGCGGGACACCCGAGAGCAACGCGGTGCAGATGCGCTTCGATGCCGGCCTGAACGGTTCGTACCAGTATGACGCCAGCCTGCGCATTCACGCCGGCTATGTTCAGGCCGAAGCAGAGGCGATCGACGGGGTCCGTGCGATCATTGGCGTCCGTTACGAAACAGCCAAGCAGGAAGTTACCCCGATCGACGCAATGTCGACTCGGCTGGATAATGATTATTTCCTGCCGGCCGCGACCCTGACCTGGAACTTCGCGCCTGACATGCAGTTGCGTCTCGCCGCTGCCAAGACGATTGCGCGTCCGCAGTTCCGCGAACTGGCGCCGCAGGCGTTCCGCGATTTCGAAAGCGATCGCCTGTTTTTCGGTAACCCGCTCCTTCGCGACTCCGAATTGTACAATCTCGAGGCGCGGTACGAATGGTTCTTCGATCGCAACCAACGGCTGACGGCCGCAGGCTTCATCAAGCGGATCGACAATCCGATCGAGCAGGTCGGCTTCTATCCGACGCCGGATGCGCGTCTGCAGACCGGCTTCACCTATCTGCCCAAGGCCACGCTGTGGGGCGGCGAAATCGAAGCGCAAAAGTACATTCCGCTCGATTTTATCTCGGAAGACTGGGGCGGCAAGCGCGCGGTCATCGTCGCGAACTACACCTTCACCCAGTCGAAGATAACGGCGAGTTCGGAGTGTGTTCCCAGTGTGCTGGGCGTCACGCTCGGGAGCTGTCAGGACGGCTTTGCCCCCGCCAATCTCCAATTCCGGGACGGCGCGCCGCTGACGGGTCAATCGGATCACCTGGTGAACCTGCAGCTCGGCTACGAAGATACCGACAACGAGACCCAGGCGACCCTGCTGTTCAACTACGCCAGCGAGCGGGTGACGAACCGAGGCCCGTCGCTGCTCAGCGGTGTCGGCTTCCAGCCAGACATCATCGAGCGTCCTGGTATCCGGCTGGACTTTGTTGCCCGCCAGACGGTCGATTTCATGGGGACGCGTGTCGAGCTGAAGGGCGAGGCACGGAACCTCACCGGAACGAATTATCAGGAGTTCCAGCAGTTCGACGGACAGCGGGTGTATATCAACCGCTACGAACAAGGCCGGCTGTTCACGCTCGGCGCCAGCGTGACCTTCTGATCCAATAGCCCCTCCCGCAAGGGAGGGGCATGCCGTCGGTATTCAGGGCTGCGTCCGGCAAGTCGCCAGGAGCGACCGAGCGACGCCGGATGAGGCGGTTCACCGTCGACTTCGTACGACGGCCCGGAAGATCAGCCCCAAGGTCGCTCGCGATACCATTTGGTGATGACGTACTTGACCCCGGCGCGCACCTTCATGCCGTGATGGATCGTGGCGGGGTTGAGCGATCGGTCCGGCCGGCGATTGTTCCACGCGACCAGCTTGCCCGTTTCCGGCTGGATCGTCTTGTCGATCGCCTTGAACCGGGTTGCGCCGCCGGCATCCGGTTCATTGAGATAGATCATCACGGTCCACGTGCGGTTGCCCGCCACGCCGCAGAATTTGTGATAATCGAGCCCGCTCGGCTCGAAATAGTCGGTGTGCGGCTTGAACTCTTGCCCGACGGCATATCGCTGCCCCTGGATGGGCTCGCCGTACCGCGGATCGATCCCGGTACATTCCGCCAGCGCCGCTTCGATGCGCTCCACCGTCAGCTCGTCTCCTGACAGGTCGCACGTCTCGCTTGTGCGGTAGGCAGCGTCGCCGTTCGAATCGGCGATAGTCGACGGGCGTCGACCGGCATCGATCAGCTTGATCACGGCGGCGCATGTCTCCGGATCAAGGAAGCCGCGCTTCAGGAACAAGGTAAGCTTGGGGCTGGGCACCCGTTGCACACCCGATCCGCTGGAAAGCCGCGCGACGACGGCAGTGCCGTCCAGGCCCGAGGCCAGCGAGGGGTCAATGATGTCAGTCGTCATGATGGGCCATGTTGCCACCCGCAGTCATGGCTCGCCAGCCCCGGAAATATTACACGCGCTTGCAATGCCGCTGTAACATCGTGGACATAGCGGCGGCTGCGCGGGGATTGGCAGGCACATGCGATTGAGTTTCGACGCCCGTGCGCGGGCGATGTTGCGGCGGCTGCCGGTCGTGAACGTCTACACGCTGGCGGAGCTGGTGCTGCTTGCAATACTGGCGGTTCAATGCGCGCGCTTGCTGTGGACGGTGGTGACGCCGGTCGCGCCATTGGGGGAATGGCGTCCTGCCGGCGTGGCGCTTCCATCCGCGCCGGGCGAGGTGTTGCGTGGTTTCGATCCCTTCTACCGCATCAGTGCCTCCGCGGCTGACGGACCGGCGGTCGTCACCTCGCTCCAGCTCAAGCTGTTCGGAACCCGGATCGACGAGGCGATGGGGCGCGGCTCGGCGATCATCGCCGGTCCCGACGGCGTGCAGAATAGCATCGCCGTCGGTGAAGAGATCATCCCCGGGGTGGTGCTGAAAGAGGTGGCGTTCGATCATGTCGTGATAGAGCGTGGCGGCGTGCGCGAGGACCTGTTCCTCGATCAATCCGCCGGCGGCACGGCACCGCCGACGCCGGTGCCCGGTGACGATACGACACCACCACCTCCGGCCGTGGCGGCCAGTGCAGGAATGACAGTGCAACAGTTCCAGAGCGAGATTGGCTTTGTCCCCCGGATCGAGGGTGGGCGCATCAGCGGGCTGGTGGTGCGTCCCGAAGGGGCAGGTACCGCCTTTCGCGCTGCCGGCTTGCGAGAGGGTGACATCGTCACCCAGATCGGGGGGCGCGCCGTGCAAGGGCCGGCCGATATCGAGCGACTCGCCAACCAGTTTTCCGGGGGCGGGACGATCGCACTGACGGTGGATCGCGGTGGACAGGTGCTGCCGCTCAGCGTGCAGGTTACCGGACAATGAAGCGTTGGATCTTCACCCCGGCCTTGGCCCTTGTGCTGGCCTGTCAGGCACAGGCGCAGACGACGCTGAACGTTCGAGACGCGGACATCCGGGCATTCATCGCGGATGCCGCGAAGGTGACCGGCCGAACCTTCATCATCGATAGCAGGGTGCAGGGCAAGGTAACGGTTGTGACGGACCGACCGCTGAGCCGATCCGAGTATTTCGAGGTGTTCCTGTCCACCTTGCGCGCCAATGGCCTGGTGACGGTGCCGACCGCTAACGGCGCATTGCGGGTGCAACCGATCGAGAACGCGGCAGCCAATCCCGGCGTGATCGGCTCAGCGGGCGCCGCGCGCAACCAGTTCGTCACCGAAATCGTGCGCCTGCGGTCGATTGACGCACAATCGGCCGTCGACACCGTACGTCCGCTGGTCTCCGCACAAGGGGCCGTCAGCGCGAACCGCGCGGGCAGCTCCATCGTGATTGCCGACTTCGCCGACAACGTGCGGCGCGTGCGCGAAGTGCTGCGCCGGATCGATTCCGATAACAACGCGACCCGCGTGATCGCTTTGAAGAACGCTGGTGCGCGCGACATCGCGACGGCCCTCCAAGGGCTGATCGGCACACCGGCACAAGGCCAAACTGCCAGCGCGAGCGTCGTCGCGGTGGAAGGTGCCAATTCGGTCGCCCTGCGTGGTGATCCGTCAACGGTAAGCCGGCTGGCACAGGTTGCCATCGACCTCGATCAAAAGGCCAAGAGCGGCACGGAAATTCGCGTCGTGTTCCTTGAGCACGCCGACGCGGCCCAACTTCTGCCCGTGCTCCAGCAATTGGTTGGGCAGACACCGGATTCGATCCCGCAGAATCAATTGAGTCAGTCGAACTTCGGTGCCAGCAGCGGCGGCAGCGGGACGACAACCGGCCAGCCGACGGTCAACACCGGCGGCCAAACGCAAGCGCAAAGCGCTCCAGGCGGCGGATCGAGCGGCCAAGCCGCGGTGACCGCACAGGGGGGGAGGGCGCCAGCGGTCGTCACCCGCTTCGTTGGCGCGAATGCGATCGTCATCGCCGCGCCGGCCGACATCCAGCGGCAGTTGAGCGAGGTGGTCCGCCAGTTGGACACACGCCGCGAACAGGTGCTGGTGGAGGCGATCGTCGCCGAGGTCTCGGATGTCACCGCCAATCGCCTCGGCTTCCAGTTCCTTCTAGGCAGCCTTTCGGGGGGCGCCTTCGGCGCGACCAGCTTCTCGAACTCGGCGCCGAACCTGCTCAGTATCGCCGGTGCGATCGGCGCGCGCGAACTCTCCACCACGACCACGACGGTGAATGGCACCACCACCGTTACCACAACTGACAATTCGATCAGCGATACGTTGGCGCAGCAGGCGCTGAACTCCATCCTTGGCGCCGGCGGCGGTTTCGGCGGTTTCGGCGGCACGATCGGCGGGGACACGATCTTCGGCGCGATCATCAATGCGGTGAAGAGCGACACGACGTCGAACCTGTTGCAGGCGCCCAGCCTCATCACGCTGGACAATCAGGAAGCGCGCATCCTGGTCGGCCAGGAGATCCCGATCACCACGGGCCAAGCGCTGAGCCAGAACTTCGACAATGCCTTTCGTACCGTGCAGCGCGAGAATGTTGGCATCCAGCTGGAAGTCAGGCCGCAGGTCAATTCCTCGGGCTCGATCAAGCTGTTCCTGCACCAGCAGGTCAGTTCGATCGCTGGACCGGTGAGCGACGACAATTCGGACCTGATCCTCAACAAGCGCGAGGTGGAGACGACGCTTACCGTCGATGACGGGCAGATCGCGATCATCGGCGGCTTGCTGTCGGACGACGAGCGACGGACACTGGAAAAACTGCCGCTGCTGGGGGACATTCCCGTGCTGGGCAACCTGTTCCGGTCGAAGGCGAAGCAGCGGACCAAGACGAACCTGATGGTGTTCATCCGGCCGACGATCTTGCGGTCGCCCGAGGATAATCGGCGCGTGACCGAGCAACGCTATGGGTACCTGCGCCTGCAACAAGGGCAGCAGGATCCTACGCGCGAGCCGTCGATCGACGAATTGGTGCGTGACTATATGGGCGCTGCCGCTCCGATCCCGAGCGCTCCGGTGCCCGGAAATATCGAGGACCCGCGGATCAATGTGCCGGTGCAGCGGAACTCCACCGTCACGATCAAGCGGCGCGACAAGTGATCCGGACCGGGCGGGATCTGACTTCTTCTGCTCCCCTCCCGCTTGCGGGAGGGGCTGGGGGAGGGCCTGTCGCTGACACCAGCGATGTCCTTGCGGACATGCCCTCCCCTAACCCCTCCCGCGAGCGGGAGGGGGACTTGGTCTCGCTCCCCT
>JBELMF010000099.1:0-12690 GCA_042096015.1 Sphingomonas sp. | reverse complement strand
GCTGCGATCGGTGAGCCTGGCCTTGAGATCGGCGTGCTTGCCGGTGTCCAGGCCGAGATAGGCGGCGCTTTCGGGATAGGCGGCGAGGAGCGCGTCGGCGTGGCGATCGAGCAGAACGAGCGCGGCGGTGTCGGGGCTGGTCGCGGCATGGGCGGCGCTGGTCGCGGCACGGGCGGCGCTGGGAAGGACAGCAAGCGCGGCGGTGCCGGCGAGGAAATGGCGGCGGGTGGTCATACGGGAGCTTTCGGTGGTTCTCTTATCGACGCTACCGTCCCACAATCGCCTCGTCACCCCGGACTTGATCCGGGGTCCCGCTGCTTCGGTAGTAAGAAGAAGCGGGATCCCGGCTCAAGGCCGGGATGACGGTTTACTCCGCTCGGGGGGTGCGCTGGCGGATCAGGCCTTCCTGCGCGACGCTCGCGACCAGCCGCCCGTCCTGGGTGAAGATCTGGCCACGGTTCATGCCGCGCGCGTGGCCGGCCCACGGGCTGTCGGTGGCGTAGAGCAGCCACTGGTCGGCGCGGAAATCCTCGTGCAGCCAGATCGAATGGTCAAGGCTTGCGCTCTGGAAACCGGGCGTGGTCCAGTTGACGCCGTGCGGGAGCATACAGGTGCCGAGCAGTGCCATGTCCGAGGCGTAGGACAGGATCGCGCGGTGCATCGCCGGATCGTCACCGATCGGGGCGACGACGCGGAACCAGCTGTGCTGAATTGGCTCGGTGGGGGTCGGGTTGAACCATTTGCGGGGATAGACGGGGCGGATCTCGATCGGGCGCGGGCGGGTGACCATGCGGCGCTGCCTTTCCGGCAGATGCACCGCATCCTTTGCGCGTAGTTCGGCCTCGGTCGGCAGCGTCTCGGGCGCGGGCACGTCGGGCATCGCGTCCTGGTGGTGGAAGCCGTCCTCGGGCGCCTGGAGCGAGCAGGCGAGATTGAGGATTGGGGCACCGCGCTGCATCGCGATGACGCGGCGGGTGGCGAAGCTGCGTCCCTCGAAGTCGCGGACGACGCGGTAGATGATCGGGAAGTTCTCATCGCCCGGGCGCATGAAATAGGCGTGGAGCGAATGGGCGATCTTTGGCTCATCAGTGGAGCGCTGTGCAGCCTGGAGCGCCTGTGCGATCACCTGCCCACCGAAAACGCGGCCGACGCCGCCCTTGGCACGGCGGCCGCGATAGAGGTCGGTGTCGATCTCCTCCACCTCGAGAAGGTCGACGAGGTCGGCGGCGAGGGCTTGCGGATCGGGGGTGTCGGTCATTCTCTTCCTTCTCCCCCTCCCGGCTTGCGGGGAGAGGGTTGGGGAGAGGGGCTGTCATGAGCGTCGTGCCCTTGCACTGCCCCTCTCCCGACCTCGCCTTTGGCTCGGCCACCCTCTCCCCGCAAGCGGGGAGAGGGGGACGTCAATAGCCCGCCGCGCGGGCGAGGCGGTCGGCGTGGTAATTGGCGTCGCCGAAGAGCTCGGCGAGCACGCGCTGGCGCTTCATGTAGAAGCCGATGTCATATTCGTCGGTCATGCCGATACCGCCGTGCATCTGGATGCCTTCCTGCACGCTGAGCATCGTCGCGAGGCCGGTCATCGCCTTGGCGACCGACACCGCGGCGTCGGCCTTTTCGTCGCCCGCGTCGAGCAGCTGCTGCGCCTTGAGCACGGCGGCGCGGGCGACCTCCATCTCGCAGTAGAGATGCGCGGCGCGGTGCTGGAGCGCCTGGAAGCTGCCGATCAGCGTGCCGAACTGCTTGCGTTCCTTGATGTAGCCGACGGTCATGTCCATCGCGCCGGCGCCCACGCCGAGCATCTCGGCGGCAGCGCCCGCGCGCCCGGCGCGGAGCAGACGATCGAGCGGGGTGCGGCCGGCGTCGACCTCGCCGATCACCGCGTCTGCATCGACCTCGACACCGTCGAACTGGATGCGCGCGGCGAGGCTGGCGTCGGTGAGCCGCTCGGCAGTGGCGGTCATGCCGGCGGCGTCCTTGGGCACGGCGAAGAGGGTCACGCCTTCCTCGTCATCGGCGCTGCCGGCGGTGCGGGCGGCGACGATCAAGAGGTCGGCGACATGGCCATGCGCGACGAACTGCTTGGCGCCGCTGAGCTTGAAGCCATTGCCCGAGCGCTCCGCCGTCATGCCGACGGAGGCGCGAAACTTGGCCCCCTCATCGATCGCGAGCGCAGCGATCGTCTCCCCGGCGATGATGCCGGGGAACCAGCGATCGGCGTGCGGCGTGCCCTTCAGCGCTTCGACCGCGGCGACGGCGGTGGTGAGGAACGGGGAGGGCGACAGGTTGCGGCCGATCTCCTCCAGCACCACGCCTGCCTCGACATGGCCGAGGCCAAGGCCGCCCTGCGCCTCGTCGATCAGAATGCCGGTGAAGCCCATGTCGGCGAACTGCTTCCACAGGTCGCGGGAAAAGCCGGTCGGGTCCTTGTCGTCACGCAGCTTGCGCATGTGGCTGACCGGGGCGGCGTCGGCAACGAAATCGCGCGCGGTGTCGCGGAGCATCGTCTGGTCTTCGTTAAGGTAGAGAGGCATTGATCTTTCTCCCTCTCCCCACTTGTGGGGAGAGGGCCGGGGAGAGGGGCAGTCTCTCGCATCCGGCCCTGTCATATGAAAACTTCAGACTGCCCCTCTCCCAACCCTCTCCCCGGAGGGGAGAGCGCTTTTGGTTGATTAAGACCCCGGCAATTCCAGGATGCGCTTGGCGATGATGTTGAGCTGCACTTCGCTGGTACCGCCCTCGATCGAATTCGCCTTGGTGCGCAGCCAGTCCCGGGCGGGCGCGCCGTTACGCGAGCGCTCGCTTTCCCATTCGAGATTGTCCGAGCCGCCCGAAGCCATGATCAGCTCGTGGCGCGACTTATTCAGCTCGGTGCCGTAGTATTTCATCATCGAGGGCTGCGCGGGATGCGTGCGTCCGGCCTTCAGCTCATCGATGAACCGCTCGGACTGCGCCGCGAACGCCTTGGAGCGGACCTCGAACTCGGCGATCTTGGCGCGCAGCAGCGGATCGGCGAGGCGGCCGTCGTGATCAAGGCCGATCGTGGCGATCGCCCCGTCGATCAGCGGGTTCTTGCCGCCGCCGCCAAGGCCCATGCCAGAGATCATCTCGCGCTCATGGCCGAGCAGATACTTTGCCACGTCCCAGCCCTTGTTGAGCTCGCCGACGAGGTTTTCCTTGGGCACCTTCACATTGTCGAAGAAGGTTTCGCAGAACGGCGAATAGCCGCTTATCAGCAGGATCGGCTTGGTCGAGACGCCCGGCGTCTGCATGTCGAACAGCACGAAGCTGATGCCGCTGTGCTTGTTGGTCTTGTCCGTGCGGACGAGGCAGAAGATCCAGTCGGCGTAGTTTGCGTAGCTCGTCCAGATCTTCTGGCCGTTGACCAGGAAGTGATCGCCCTTGTCCTCGGCCGAGGTGGCGAGGCTGGCGAGGTCGGAGCCGGCGTTGGGCTCCGAATAGCCCTGGCACCAGCGGATCTCGCCGCGCGCGATCTTGGGCAAGTGTTCCTTCTTCTGCTCCTCGGTGCCATATTTCAGCAGCGCCGGCCCGAGCATCGAAATGCCGAACGATGACAGCGGGTTGCGGGCGCGGATCTTCGCCATCTCCTCGCGCAGGATCTTGGTTTCGGCGGCCGACAGCCCGCCGCCACCATATTCCTTGGGCCAGTCGGGCACCGTCCAGCCCTTGGCGCCCATCGCGTCCATCCACTGCTTCTGCGCCGGGGTCATCGCGCTCTGGTCGCGGCCGCCCCACACGCTGTCCTTCTCGCTGCGGATCGGCTCGCGCATTTCGGGCGGGCAGTTCGCCTCCAGCCAGGCGCGCGTGTCGGCGCGGAATTGTTCGAGATCGGTCATTGGTCTCTCCATGAAACATCGTGTGCCGCGCGGGCGACGGCGATAGCGGTGCGGTCGGCGTAAAGGTCGGCGATCACCTGCACACCGATCGGAAGCCCGTCCCCGTCAATGCCGATCGGCACGCTGGTCGCGGGCAGCATCGGGAAGGTGGCGAGGCCGGGGAAGGCAAATTGGTGGAAGAATTGCGTATCCTCGTCGTCGATCGACAGGCGGCGGGTGGCGAGCGGGGTGTCGTCGTGCGCGAACGCCGTCATGCCGACGGTTGGCGCGATGACGGCATCATAGGTCTCGAACAGGCGGCGCCACTGGCGCTGGATGCGCGCCTGTTCGTCATGCAGGTGCAGCCACGTCTCAAGCGTAGGCGGTTCCTGACCGGGCGCGAGCGGAGCACGGCGCGTCATCGCGATGTTGAGCATCTGCCAATAGCAGGCGTGCTGACGTTCGAGGTCCGGCAGCAGATCGCTGGTGCGATCGATCGTGGCGTCCGAGGCAGCAAGAGCATCGGCGAGCTTTTCGAGCGCGGTGACGATCGCCTCTTGCACCTTGGCCATCGGATGGCCGGAGATGATCAGAATGCGCCAGTGGCCGCCGTGGCGCTTGGCCGGGGCGAGCGGGTGGTCCGCAACAATCCCCAGCGCGGCTTCGAGGTCATCGGCGTCGCGGGCCATCGGACCCAGGACGGACAGGACGCTCCGGGCGCTGTCGGTGCCGGGGAAGTAATGGCCCTCGATCGGAATGACGCCCCAAGTCGTCTTGTGGCCCCACACGCCGTTGAAGGCGGCGGGAACCCGGATCGAGCCGCCGATGTCGGAGCCGAACTCGAGCGGGATCATGCCGGCGGCGAGCGCGACCGCCGAGCCGCCCGAGGAACCCCCGGCGACGCGATCGGGGTTCACCGCATTGTTGGTGCGGCCGTACACCGGATTGTTCGACTGGAGATCGGACAGGGCGGGGGGCACGTTGGTCTTGCCGAGGAAGATCGCTCCCGCCGCCTTGAGCCGCTGAACGACGACCGCATCTTCCTGTGCGGTGAAGCCGGCGTGTTCCGCAAAGCCGTAGGTCGTCGGCAGGCCAGCGATGTTGTAGCTTTCCTTGATCGTCATCGGCACGCCGAGCAGCGGCGCGTCGAAGCCGGTGCGGATGCGGGCGTCGAGGTCACGCGCGGCTTGGCGGGCATTGTCGAAATCGCGGACGATCACCGCGTTGAGCGGGCCGTCGCGGGATTCGATGCGGGCGATGGCGGCTTCGGTTTCCGCGAGCGCGGTGGTGGCGCCGCTGCGGATAGCGGCGGCGGTTTGGAGGGCGGTTTTCTCCCTCTCCCCACTTGTGGGGAGAGGGCCGGGGAGAGGGGCAGTGCGATGCCGCTCGGTCGTGCCGGTCATGCCCTTCTCCCTTTCCATGCCCCTCTCCCTCGCTTCCCCCGGCCTTCGCCGGGGGCGCGTGCCCTCTCCCCGCACGCGGGGAGAGGGAGATTGCTCACTTCAGCGCCGTGCCGCTTTCGGCGGCGGTCTTGAGGCTCTCGGCGACCTTGAAGCCGTGCTTTTCCAGTCCCTCAACCACCTTCTTCAGGCCGACTTCGTTCTGCGCCCAGAACATCGGGCCGCCGCGATAGACCGGCCAGCCGTAGCCCATGATCCACACGACATCGATATCGCTCGCGCGCTGCGCCTTGCCCTCTTCGAGGATCAGCGCGCCCTCATTGACCATCGTGTAGAGCGTGCGCTCGACGATCTCCTGATCGGTGATCTCGCGCTTGGGCAGGTTGGACTTGGCGCGGAAATCCTCGATGATCTCGAGCGCGCGCGGGCTGGGGGTGGGGTTCCGCTTCTCATCGTAATCGTAATAGCCTGCGCCCTTCTTCTGACCCCAGCGGCCCTCCGCGGCGAGCGCGTCGCGGATGCTCTCGATGCGGCTGGGATCGCGATGCCAGCCGATGTCGACGCCAGCGAGGTCGGCCATCTGGAACGGACCCATCGGCATGCCGAAGTCGACATGGACCTTGTCGATCTGCTGCGGGGTCGCCCCTTCCATGAGAAGCTTGTTGGCCTCGATCTGACGCGGCGACAGCATGCGGTTGCCGATGAAGCCATGGCAGACACCCGCGACCACCGCGACCTTCTTGATCTTCTTGGCAAGCGCCATGACGGTGGCGAGTACGTCCTTGGCGGTCTTCTCGCCGCGCACGACCTCGAGCAGGCGCATCACGTTCGCCGGCGAGAAGAAGTGCATGCCGACAACGTCCTCGGGCCGCTTGGTCACCGCGGCGATTTCGTCGACGTTGAGGTAGCTGGTGTTGGTGGCGAGGATCGCGCCCGGCTTGGCAATGGCGTCGAGCTTGGTGAACAGCTCCTTCTTGACGTCCATGTTCTCATAGACCGCCTCGATGATGAGATCGCAGTCGGCGAGATCTTCGAGGTTCAGCGTCGGGGTGACGAGGCTCATCGCTTTTTCGGGCGCGTCGGGCTTGATGCGGCCCTTGGCAGCGCTGGCCTCGTAATTCTTGCGCATGACGCCGGTGCCGCGATCGAGCGCTTCCTGCTGCATCTCGACGATCGTGACGGGCACGCCGGCCGACAGGAAGTTCATCGAGATGCCGCCGCCCATCGTGCCGGCGCCGATCACGCCGACCTTGTTGATCGGGCGAAGCGGCGTCTTGGGATCGACGTCGTCGATCTTGGCAGCCTGGCGCTCGGCGAAGAACAGGTGGCGCTGAGCGGCGGATTGCGTGCCGGTCATCAGCTTCATGAACTGTTCGCGTTCGAACTTCATGCCTTCGTCAAACGGGAGTTCGCTCGCGGCGACCACGCAGGCGATGTTGGCGGCGGGGGCGTCGAAGCCGCGCATGCGCTTGCCGTGCTTCTGCTTGAACGCCTCGACCGCCTCGGGATCGGGCGCGACCGTCCTGTCGCGAACGCGCGGGATCGGCTTCTTGTCGGCGATCTCGCGCGCGAAGGCGATCGCGTCGGCCTCAAGGCTGTCTTCGCCGACGACGCGGTCGACCAGGCCGACTTCGTTCGCCTTCTTGGCCGGGATCGGATCGCCGATCGCGACCATCTCGATCGCGGCCTTCACGCCGACGATGCGCGGCAGGCGCTGCGTGCCGCCGGCGCCGGGGAGAAGACCCAGCTTGACTTCCGGAAGCCCCATCACCGCCGAGGGTACCGCGACGCGATAATGGCAGGCGAGCGCGACTTCGCAGCCGCCGCCCAGCGCGGTGCCGTGGATCGCGGCCACGATCGGCTTTTCGCTCGAGTCCATCATGGCGATCACTTCATGGAGCGACGCACCCTTGGGCGGCTTGCCGAATTCGGTGATGTCGGCACCGGCGAAGAAGGTCTTGCCGTCGCAGCGGATCACCATCGCCTTGATCGCGGGATCGGCGATGCCCTGGCTGACGCCTTCGTTGAGCCCGTCACGCACGCCCGCGCCGAGCGCGTTCACCGGCGGCGAATCGGAGATGATGACGAGGACGTCGTCGTGGCGTTCGAAGCGGACGGGGGAAGTCATTTTGGTCTCCTTGTTCCCCGGCGAAGGCCGGGGCACAGTGTCGGTGAGGGTCGTTGGTGAGCGGCGCGGGTGAAACCAGCCGCTCCCAACTGGGCCCCGGCCTTCGCCGGGGAAGCGAAAGGGTTCAGGTCATCGCCGAATAGATCATCGTCTTGAGCTCGCGGCGGATGGGATAGATCATGCTTGGCGACAGCTGCGTCATGAACACCATCGAGACACGCTCGACCGGATCGATGAAGAAGGCGGTCGAGAACATGCCGCCCCAATAATATTCGCCGACGCTGCCCGGCATCATCGAGCGGGCGGTATCGATCGTCACCGCGAAGCCGAGGCCGAAGCCGGTGCCGGCGTTCTGCGTCTCGCTGAACAGCGACTTCGACATGGCGGAAAGATCCGCGCCGCCCGGCAGGTGGTTCTGCGTCATCAGCTCGATCGTCTTGCGGCCGAGGATGCGCGCGTCTCCGAGCGTGCCGCCGTTCAGGCACATCTGGCAGAATTTGTTATAGTCGAGTGCGGTGGAGACCAGCCCGCCGCCGCCCGAGACGAGCTTGAACGGCTGCGACCACATGCTCTCGCTCGCGCGATCGAACATCACGCGCCCCTTGCCGGGGATCAGCGTGTAGCAATCGACCAGCCGGTCGAGCTTGTCCGCCGGCACGGTGAAGCCCGTGTCGTTCATGCCCAGCGGCTTGAAGATGCGCTGTTCGAAGAAGTCGCCGAGCGGCATGCCCGAGACGCGCTGCACCACCGCGCCGAGCACGTCGGTCGATACCGAATAATTCCAGCTGGTGCCGGGCGAGAATTCGAGCGGCAGCTTGCCGAGCTCAGCGACGAAGCTGTCGAGATCGTGGTTTCCGTGCCAGTTCTCCAGCTTCAGCTCGCGATGCGCGGCATCGATGTTGGAGCGGTTCTGGAAGCCATAAGTCAGGCCGGAGGTGTGGCGGAGCAGATCGACCATCCGCATCGGCTCATCGGTGTGCCTCGTCACGAAGGGCACGCCCGCGCCGCCACCAGCATAGACGCCGAGCTTCTTGAACTCGGGCAGGACGTGGTGGACGGGGGTGTCGAGCGCGACCTTGCACTCCTCGACCAGCATCATGAACGCGACCGACGTGATCGGCTTGGTCATGGACGCGATGCGGAACAGGCTGGTCTCGTCGATCGCCTGCGTGCCGTTATCGCGCGCCGCGCCCTGCGAGGAAAAGTGGATGATCTCACCGTCCCGAGCGACCAGCAACTGGGCGTGCGGGAACTCGCCCGAATCAAGGTACCGTTCCTTCAGGAACGTGTCGATCGCCGCCAGCCGTTGGCCATCGAACCCGTGTTTAGCGGGTGACGCGAGTTTCATGGCCCCTCCATACCCCCATTTCTAATTCGCTCCCTCCTATCGCTTGAGCGGGCAGGGAATCAATCCTAACGTGGCGCTATTCGGACGCGAAATTTAACGCTGGGAGAGTTTGTCGTGGCAACCCAACCTTCGGCCGCATCATGGCCGGCCATGTCGGTGAAAGCGGCAGAGGCGCTGCTGACCGCGCCGGGTGCAAAGTTCGAAATGGAGACGGTCACGATCCACGGCGTGCCCACCCGCACGTGGAAGAATGCGCCGCCGCACATGGCAGCGCTGGTGGCGCTTTCGCATAGCCATGGCGAGCGGCTGGCGACGATCTATGAGGACGAGCGCGTCACTTATGATGCGCAGTTCCGTGCCATCACGGCGCTGGCGGCGGATCTGGCGGTCAGCGGCGTGAGAAAGGGGGACCGCGTGGCGATCGGCATGCGCAACCTGCCCGAATGGATCGTCGCCTTCTTCGCGGTTACCACGCTGGGCGCGATCGCGGTGCCGCTCAACGCCTGGTGGACGGGCGAGGAACTTGCCTATGGACTGACGGACTCGGGCGCCAAGGTGCTGATCGCCGACGACGAGCGATGGGAGCGGATCGCGCCGCTGCGCGCCGAGCTGCCGGGGATTTCACGCGTGCTGGTCAGCCGCGCGACGCAGCCGCTGGAGGGTGGAGAGCGCTTGGAGGACGTGATCGGCACGCCGCACGACTGGCCTTCGCTGCCCGCCGGCGAGCTGCCGGCCGTGACGCTGGAGCCGGAGGACGAGGCGACGATCCTCTACACCAGTGGCACCACGGGCAAGCCGAAGGGCGCGCTGGGCACGCACCGCAACTTCATGACCAACATCCTGTCCTCCGGCTACGCCATGGCGCGCACCATCCTGCGCCGCGGCGATCCTCTGCCCGAGCCGGCGCAGAAAGTGGCCCTGACGGTAATCCCGCTGTTCCACGCAACGGCGCTGTCATCCGGGCTGATGGGTGCGATGGCGGCGGGGCATACGATCATCTACATGCGCAAATTCGAGCCCGTGCGCGCGATGGAGATCATCGAGCGTGAGCGCGTGAACTCGACGGGCGGCGTGCCGACGATCGCCTGGCAGCTGCTGGAGCATCCGGAGCGCCACCGCTACGATCTCTCCAGCCTGGAATCGATCGGCTATGGCGGTGCGCCGTCGGCGCCCGAGCTGGTGCGCAAGATCGCGGGCGACCTGAAGGTGGCACCCGGCAACGGGTGGGGCATGACGGAGACGACGGCAACGGTCACCACCCACCTGGGCGAGGATTATGTCCATCGGCCGGAAAGCTGCGGGCCCGCCGTCGCGGTGGCGGACCTCAAGGTGACCGACGAGGATGGGCGTGCGTTGCCGCCGGGCCAGGTGGGCGAGTTGTGGGCGCGCGGGCCGATGATCGTGAAGGGCTATTGGAACAAACCCGAGGCGACCGCCGCGACCTTCGTGGACGGCTGGGTGCGCACCGGCGACCTCGCGCGCCTGGACGAGGAAGGCTTCTGCTACATCGTCGATCGCGCCAAGGACATGGTGATCCGCGGTGGCGAAAACATCTATTCGAGCGAGGTGGAGAATGTCCTCTACGAACACCCCGCGGTGACCGACTGCGCGCTGATCGGCATTCCGCATCGCGTGCTGGGCGAGGAGCCGGCGGCGGTGGTTCACCTGGCGCCAGGTGCGCGCGCGAGCGAGGCTGAACTTCAAGCGTGGGTGCGCGGGCGGTTGGCCCCGTTCAAGGTGCCCGTGGCGATCCGCTTCTGCGACGAGATGCTGCCACGCAACGCAAACGGGAAAATCCTCAAGCGCGAGCTCAAGGTGCATTTCAAGGATCATGTCGACCGGTGAAGCGTTTCATCGGCGAAACGAAAGGGGCGTCGGTGAATACAGCTGATTTCTTGCGGGGGCGTCGGCGGTCCAAGCTGACGGACGATGACTGCGAGGCGATCGAACGGGCCGTTGAGCGATTGGAGGTCCTGCCGGCGCGAAAGACGATTTCGCGTCGCGGAGACCCGATGCATTACAGCACGCTGCTCGTCGACGGTTACCTCTGCCGCTACATGGATGCGCGGGACGGTTATCGGCAGCTTCTGTCTTATCACGTGCCCGGCGATTTCGTGGACCTCCATGGGTATCCGACCAAATACATCGATCACGACGTCGGATCGATCACGGCCGCCACGATCGCGCTGGTCCCGCACGAACGGATCGACGTAATCATGGCTGAGCGTCCGCGGCTGGCTTACTGGCTGTGGTTCAGCACGGTTCTTGATGCGGCGCTTCACCGCGAGTGGGTGTTCCGGATCGGCCGGCTGGATGCGATCGGTCGGTTGTCCCACTTCCTGTGCGAAACCTATTGCCGGATGTCCGCGGTCGGCCGCGCGCAGGAGGGAGCCTATGATTTGCCGCTGACACAGCAGGATCTTGGCGAGGCAGTCGGTTTGACCAGCGTGCATGTCAACCGCGTCCTTCGCCGTTTGCGCGAGGATGGCCTCGCGACCGTTGCGCGCGGGCGGGTTCAGATTCACAATCTGGAGCGCCTGTCGCGCATCGGAGAGTTCGAGGCAGATTATCTCTACCTGGAGCATGGGCCCTGGAAGCGCTGACGACGTGAGTTGAGGCGTGTTTCTCTAGCGGCGATGGTCGCCGGTCAGTAGAGTTGTTCGTTATGCCAGAACCTTCCCGCGACGCGGAGCCGTCTTTCCCAACTCTCGATCAGGCGGCTGGGGGAGCGTTGGACGCGCCGACCGAGAATCCGCAGGTTGCGCTTCGGCGTGATCGCTTGCTCGCCGCCCTGACGCTTACCGCCGGTTTCGGTCTGCTCCTGGGCTTCCCTTTCGCGCTCAAGGCAGGCGCGGAGTTCTTCATGCCGACGGCCGTGGCCCTAGTCGTCGGAATCGCGCTGATCCCGCTGCTCGAATGGCTGGAGGCGCGCCGCGTCCCACCCGCTCTGGCGGCGCTTTTCTGCGTCCTGCTGTTCCTTGTCGCGGCCAACATCGCATTGGCAGCGATCGTCGTTCCGGCGATCGACTTCTTTCGGCTGCTGCCGCGCAGGATCGACCGTATCCAGGAAAATCTGGAGCCGCTGCTGGACCTTTATTCCAACCTGGAGCGATATGCGAACCGCACGCTTCAGCGACTGGCCACGTCGAACGTTCGCCAATCTCCAACCGCAGCCGTGACTCCGCCCAGTTCCATTCTCGAGCTGGCCGCCACGTCCGCGCCGGCGGTGATCATCCAGGTCCTTTATGCCGTGCTGGTCGCGTTCTTCTTCCTGTCGGGCTGGACCAAGTTTCGAACGAAGATGATTACCAATCGCGAGAGCTTCGGCGGCGCCATGGCGACCGCCCGGGTCATCCAGGACGTGGTGGACGATGTGTCCAGCTACCTAAGCATCATCACCGCGATCAACATCGTCCTGGGGCTTGCGACCGCAGGGGCGCTGCACCTGCTGGGGATGCCGTTCCCGCTGATGTGGGGCGGGATCGTGGCCCTGCTGAACTATATCCCCTATTTCGGACCGGTTATCGCCGCCTTGCTGGTCGCGGTCGGCGGATTGATGACCTTCGGCGATGTCGCGACGGCCCTGTCCGCGCCGGCGATCATGTACGGCCTGCACCTGGCCGAAGCGAATATCGTCACGCCGTTGATCGTAGGCCACCGGCTGACGATCAGCCCGGTTCTGATCCTGGTCTCCTTGAGCTTCTGGGGATGGGTATGGGGTACGGTGGGGGCACTGCTCGCGGTTCCGCTCCTGATCATCATCCAGACCGTGATCAAGGGCGCCGGGAAGCCCGATATCGCGGGCTTCTTGTTCGAACATGGCACGCTGGTTCGCGAACCGCGCGGCAGATTGCGGCAGGCACAAAAAAGTGGCGAGCCGATCGTTGACAGCCCCGCCCCCGTGGCATAGTGGCGCGCCTCCACGCTGATCCAAGCGGGTGTAGCTCAGTTGGTTAGAGCGCCGGCCTGTCACGCCGGAGGTCG
>JBELMF010000098.1:0-12848 GCA_042096015.1 Sphingomonas sp. | reverse complement strand
GGTCGCACTGCCGTTACTTGTCCTCCGGGATCACGTTTTCGTCGGCGATACCGGCGTCGAACGACTTGCTCGCATCGGTCCCGTCCGGCGTGTGCGCCTTGGCTGTGCCGTCGACCGGCTTTGTTGGCGCCGCCGTAGTCTTCTCGGCCTTGCTTTCCGTCGACTCCGTCGTGGGCTCGTCGTCGTTCTTCGGCGTCGATCCGCGCAGCGACAGCAGTGCCGCGGTTGCCGCCGCGCCGACCGCGGCGAGGCCGCCGGCGATCGCGGCCTTGCTCTTCCAGATCGGCGTTTTCTCGGCCTCGGCCGCCGCGGTCTTCGGCTTTGCGGGGCGCTTGGGCGCGGGCGTCGCGCGCTTGGTCGACCGCGGTTTGGGCGGAGCCGCCGACTTCTTGGCCGGTGCCGGGGCAGCGGCTTCGCTCGCCGATGACGCGGGCTTGCGGCGCGACTTGGCAGCCGGCTTGTCGGCGGCTGCGCTACCGGCCGGTTTTGCGGCGGCAGACTTGGTACCGGCGGACTTGGCCGTCGAGCTCTTGCGCGGTGCGCGGCGGGCGGGCGGCTTGGGCGCGGCGGCGGGCGGCGTGTCGTCGGTATCGGCCATGATCTGCTCCCCTTTCACACGTGAACGGAAAGCGTAACGCAGCGGGACGGCGAATCGTTTCCTCCGCGGAACGGGCGCCGCCCCACCTCGATCAACGGAAGGGCGGCTCGTTGAAGGCGCGCAGCTTGCGGCTGTGCAGCTTCTGCCCCTCGCGGCGCAGCTCCTCGCACGTCTCGATGCCGATCCGCATATGCTCGGAGATCGCGCGCTCGTAGAAGCGGTTGGCCTGGCCGGGCAGCTTGAGCTCGCCGTGCAGCGGCTTGTCGGACACGCATAGCAGGGTTCCGTATGGCACGCGGAAGCGGAAGCCCTGCGCCGCGATCGTCGCCGATTCCATGTCGATCCCCACCGCGCGCGACAGCGAGAAGCGCAGCGCCGAGCGGCTGTAGCGCAATTCCCAGTTGCGATCGTCGGTGGTGACGATCGTACCGGTGCGCAGCCGGCGCTTCAGCTCCTCGCCCGACTGGCCGGACACCGTCTCCGCCGCGCGCGCCAATGCCTGCTGCACCTCGGCGATCGCCGGCACCGGGATCTCAGGCGGCAGCATGTCGTCCAGCACGTGATCGTCGCGCAAGTAGGCGTGGGCGAGCACGTAGTCGCCGATCCGCTGCGAGGGCCTGAGCCCGCCGCAATGGCCGATCATCATCCACGCATCGGGGCGGGTGACGGCGAGGTGATCGGTGATCGTCTTCGCATTGGACGGCCCGACGCCGATGTTGACCAGGGTGATCCCCGAGCGGTCCGGCGCGACGAGGTGATAGGCCGGCATCTGCAGCCGCCGCCACGCCGTGTCGTCGAGGATCGCGGGATCGTCGCCGGGCCGGAACATCACGCCGCCCGGCCCCGCGAGCGCGGTGAAACGGCTGTCGCCACCTACCTGTGTCGCGCCCCAGCGGACGAATTCGTCGACATAGCGGTGATAGTTGGTGAACAGCACGTAGCGCTGCACATGTTCGGGCGAGGTGCCGGTATAATGCCGTAGCCGCGCGAGGCTGAAGTCGGTACGCAGCGCATCGAACAGCGCCAGCGGCCGCGTGCCGTCAATGGACGCCCAGAGGCCATCGGCGATCTCGTCGCCGATGTGCGCCAGCTCGGTCGCGGGGAAGTGCCGCGCCAGTTCGGCGGCGGACACCTCGTCTAGGCTCAGCGCGTGGCCGGCGTCGAGGACGTAAGGGAAGGGGATCTCGGTGACGCCCGGCCCCGCCGAGACAGCGACGTCATAATCCTCGATCAGCAGGGTGAGCTGCTCGACCAGATAATCGGCGAACAGCGCGGGCTTGGTGACGGATATGCGATACTCGCCGGCCGTGACGAGCCGGCCATAGGAGCGCAGCGGCGCCGGGCGTTCATCCCCGCCGCGGAAGCTCAGCCGTATCTCGGGATAGGCGAACGAACCGTCGCGCCGCGCCTCAGCGGAGGGCGGCGTACCATCGGTAAGGTAAAGGTTGAGCGCCGCCTGCAAGCGGGCGACGGCACTGGTATAAAGCCGGTCGAGTTCGGCAACGATGTCTTGCGCAGTCATCGCGGATCGTTACGCCGCGCCGGTTACGCTGGCAAGACGGGGGTGAAAACCGCCCTGGTCTCGTCATCCCGGGCCTGATCCGGGATCCCGCTTCTTAACAACGGTAGCGAAGATAGCGGAACCCCGGATCAGTCCGGAGTGACGAAACGAGAGAGGCTGGCGGGCCCGACCCGCGTGGATCAGAATGCCGCCCGCCGCCATCACATCAATGCTTGGTCTTGCCCTTCGTACCGGCGGTCGTACCGCTGCTGCTGCGGGTCACCGCGTAGGCCGCGCCGCCGATTGCGGCGAGCGCGCCGGCCACGATGCCGGCCGCGGCATACGGATGGCCCTTTGCCGCATCGACGGTCGCCGAGGTGGCGGAGCTCACCCTTGCCTGCGCGCCGGTGGCGGCATCGCGCGCGCGATCGGCGATGGTGGCGTTGTCCTGCGTGTTGCTCTGGGTGGCGGTGGTCATGACGTTACTCCTCATGAAACTGTCACGAACCAACGCCCACCCGGCGCGGAGGTTTCGTTCAGAGCGTGCCCAGCAGGTGATCGGCCGAGCTCACCTTGAACTCGCCAGGCGCCTCGACGTTCAGCTGCTCGACCACACCGTCGTTGACGATCATCGAATAACGCTGGCTGCGCGTACCCATGCCGAACTTGGAGCCGTCCATGGTGAGGCCGAGCGCTGCGGCGAAGTCGCCGTTCCCGTCGGCCAGCATGGTCACATCGCCGGCGTTTGCCGACTTGGACCAGGCGCCCAGCACGAAGGGGTCGTTGACGGAGGTGCAGGCGATCTCGTCGATCCCCTTGGCCTTCAGGTCCGCGCCCTTCTCGACGAAACCCGGCAGGTGCTTGGCCGAGCAGGTCGGCGTGAAGGCGCCGGGCACCGCGAACAGCGCGACGCGGCGACCCGCGAAATATTCCTCCGAATCGACCGCCTCCGGCCCGGCCTCGGTAGCCTTGACGAGGGTCGCCTTAGGCAGCTTGTCGCCGACGCTGATCGTCATTTTCTGTGTCTCCTGCGCCACGGTTGGTGCGGCGGCCGCTACCTCGCAATCGCCGGCACTGTTTTCAAGCGTGACGATCCCGCATGGGTCGGCTTAGATGCCAAGCCATGGAGACAGCGACCTTTCTCACCGGCCAGTTCCTCCTCGCCATGCCGGGCATCGGCGATCCGCGCTTTGACCAGGCGGTGATCGCCGTCTGCGCGCATGATCGCAAGGGCGCGCTCGGCATCGGCATCGGTGCGCAGATCGCCGGGCTCGGCTTCCACGACGTGCTGGAGCAGGTGAAGATCGATCCGGGCGACACGCCCAACGTGCCGATCCATTTCGGCGGCCCGGTGGAAACACGGCGCGGCTTCGTGCTCCATTCGCGCGACTGGAGCGGGCAGGACACGATCGATGTCGCCGGGAAATGGGCACTGTCGGGCACGCTCGACGCGCTGCGCGCCATTGCGGAGGGGAAAGGGCCGACGCGCTGGCTGATCGCGCTCGGCTATGCCGGCTGGACGGCGGGGCAGCTCGACGGCGAGATGACGCGGCACGGCTGGCTAAACGTCGATGACGACGAGGGTATGCTGTTCGACACCGATACCGCAGAACGTTGGACGCGCGGATTTAACGCGGCGGGCATCGACCCGCGACTGCTGGGAAATGAGAGCGGGCATGCGTGACGCGGGCATCTTCACGTAGCGCGGGAACGTGAGCGGGCAGGTGCCGTTCGCAAGTATTTAAGCGACAAGGGGGGAGCTCGGCATGCTGGAACAACTGGCGGTAAGCACCGCCGACGCAGTAACCCGCGTCATCGAACTGACCGGCATCGCGGTCATTGCTCTGGGGGCATTCGGCACGTTGTTTCTGTTCGCATGGCGCTTCGCTCGAGGTGCCGATCGCGAGCGCGCGGTCGCGGACCTGCGATCGAGCCTTGGCCGCGCAATCCTGCTTGGCCTGGAACTCCTGGTCGCTGCGGACATCATCAATACAGTGGCGGTGGAGCCGACGCTGCGAAGCATAGCCGTACTTGCCGGCATCGTTGCGATCCGCACCTTCCTGAGCTTCAGTCTGGAAGCGGAGATCGACGGTCGCTGGCCATGGCAGCGCGCCCGGCAAGAGGGCGAGGGGCTGCGGGGCAACCGCCAGCACCCGGGATAGCACAACATATAAAGATATCTTTATATTTGTATTCGCGCCTGGCCGACGCTATGTGCCCGCGCATGCCGGCCGGTGATCCGTGCCTTGGCCGGCGTCACAGTTCCTGGAGACCCGTTGTGGCCACCGCTCTCGATCGCCCCACCAACACTGATTACGTCATCAAGGACATCGGCCTCGCCGATTTCGGCCGTGCCGAGATCAACATTGCCGAGACCGAGATGCCCGGCCTGATGGCGCTGCGCGAGGAATATGGCGCGTCGCAGCCGCTGAAGGGCGCGCGCATCACCGGTTCGCTGCACATGACGATCCAGACCGCGGTGCTGATCGAGACGCTGACCGCGCTGGGCGCCGACGTGCGCTGGGCGACGTGCAACATCTTCTCGACGCAGGACCATGCCGCCGCCGCGATCGCCGCTGCGGGCATTCCGGTGTTCGCCGTAAAGGGCGAGAGTCTGGCCGATTACTGGGACTATGTCGGCAGCATTTTCGACTGGGATGATGGCAACGGCCAGACCGCGAACATCATCCTCGACGATGGCGGTGACGCGACGATGTTCGCGCTCTGGGGCGCCAAGCTCGAGGCAGGCGCCTCGTTCGGCGAGCCGGAGAATGCCGAGGAGGTCGAGTTCCAGCGTGCGCTCAAGGCGTTCATCGCCAAGAAGCCGGGCTATCTCACCGAGACGGTGAAGAACCTGAAGGGCGTCAGCGAAGAGACCACCACCGGCGTCCACCGCCTGTACGAGATCGCCAAGAAGGGCGAGCTGCCGTTCCCGGCGATCAACGTCAATGACTCGGTCACCAAGTCGAAGTTCGACAACCTGTACGGCTGCAAGGAATCGCTGGTCGACGCGATCCGCCGCGCGACCGACGTGATGCTGGCCGGCAAGGTCGCCTGCGTCGCCGGCTTCGGTGACGTCGGCAAGGGCTCGGCACAGTCGCTGCGCAACGGCGGCGCGCGCGTGCTGGTCACCGAGATCGACCCGATCTGCGCGCTGCAGGCGGCGATGGAGGGCTTCGAGGTCGTGACGATGGACGAGGCGGTGAAGCGCGCCGACATCTTCGTCACCGCGACGGGCAATGCCGACGTGATTACCGCGGATCACATGAAGGCGATGAAGCCGATGAGCATCGTGTGCAACATCGGCCACTTCGACAGCGAGATCCAGATCGCCGCGCTCGACAATTACGACTGGACCGAAGTGAAGCCGGGCACCGACCTGGTGAAGTTCCCCGACGGCAAGCAGATCATCATCCTCGCCAAGGGCCGCCTGGTGAATCTCGGCTGTGCGACCGGCCACCCGTCGTTCGTGATGAGCGCGTCGTTCACCAACCAGACGCTGGCGCAGATCGAGCTGTGGACCAAGGGCGAGAACTACAAGAACGAAGTGTACGTCCTGCCCAAGCATCTCGACGAGAAGGTCGCGGCGCTGCACCTCGAGAAGCTGGGCGTGCAGTTGTCGAAGCTGACACCGAAGCAGGCGGGCTACATCGGCGTGCCGGTGGAAGGGCCATTCAAGCCGGATCACTATCGCTACTGATCGTGGCGCGGGGGGGCGGCGGCGCCGGTTGGTGGCCGCCGCACCCCCGTTTTCCGCGGTGTTGCACCGCTGCAACAATGTGACGGAGATCGACACATCCAGTTGGGACAGGGTTGCATCCCCAAACGGATGGTAAGAGTTGAAAGACCCTAACGAGAGCGCCGCCTAGACGGTGCCCACGAGTAAAGGGTTTTTGTATGAACACGTTTCGCCGCACGCTCCTCGCCTCGTCGCTGTTGAGCGGCATGATCGCGCTCCCCGCCGCGGCGCAGGTAGAGCCCACCGTTCCTGCTTCCACTCCCGGCGTGCCGACCGCTCAGGACGTCGCAACCGTGACCGATGATGCGGCCGACAGCGGCGATATCGTCATCACCGGTTCGCGCATCGCCCGTCCCGAAGTGGACTCACCCACGCCCGTTACGTCGTTCTCGGCGGCAACGCTCCAGCAGTCCGGGCGCGTCAATGTAACCGATTTCTTGGCGCAGAATCCGGCGCTGCTGAACTCGTCCACCAGCGGCACACAGTCCGGGTCGACGGGCTCGTTTGGCGGCACCGGCACCAACCTTTTGAACTTGCGCAACCTGGGGACGGACCGGACGCTGGTGCTGGTTGACGGTCGTCGCCACGTTGCCGGCTTGCCGGGTTCCGCATCGGTCGACATCAATACGATTCCCGTCGACCTGATCGAGCGCATCGACGTCACCACCGGCGGCGCATCGGCAGTCTACGGCGCCGATGGCGTGTCGGGCGTCGTCAATTTCGTGCTGAAGCGCGATTTCGAAGGCCTGCTCGCGCGCGCTCAGACCGGGATCTCCGACCAGGGCGACGCGGGCAATCGCTACCTCTCGATCACCGCGGGCAAGAATTTCTCGAACGGCCGCGGCAATGTCGCGCTGTCATACGAGTTCCGGGACGACGATCGGTTGAGCAGCTTCCGTCGCTCGCGCACCGGCGATCCGCGCTTTGCCTATGGTCTGGTGCGTGATCCGGCTGACTACGACAACGACGATCCCAATGTGTTCGACCGCACGCTGCGCAATGACCTGCGCTATGCGGACAGCTCGCGCAATGGCGCAGTGGACGTTGATCTCGACTATGTTCCGGACTTCACCGGTGACGGCAAGGTCTATGACCGCGGCACGCTGCTGCCCGGCTCGGGCGGCCTGACTCAGGGCGGGGACAGCACGCCGACGGCCGGGTATCAGGGCGATCTCCAGCCGAAGAACCGCATTCACAACATCAACCTGCTGACCAGCTACGAATTCTCGCCGGCATTCCGCGTATTCGCGCAGGGCAAGTACACGAATACGAAGAGCTATTCGGTCGCGCAGCCGAGCTTTGACTTCTACACCTATCTCGCGCCCGACAACGCCTATCTGCTCGAGCGCTTCGGCGGGGCAGCCGTCGACGGCGCGCTGGTTTCGCGCGACAATTTCGATTTCGGCGTGCGCGGGGAATCGAACAAACGCGAAACCTATCGCGCGGTGATCGGGGCAGATGGCCGGATCAGCGATCACGCGCGCTATGAGTTGTCGTATGTCTATGGCCGTACCGACAGCCGCTTCCTCAGCACCAATTATCGCATCACCGATCGGTACTTCGCGGCGCTGGATGCGGTGCGCGATCCAGCCACCGGCCAGATCGTGTGCCGCTCGGATCTCGATCCGACCGCCAACATCGATCCCAACAACTTCGATGCGCCGGCGACCACCTTCACGCCCGGCCCGAACAGCGGGTGTCAGCCGCTGAACATCCTGGGGGAGGGCGTGGCGAGCGCCGCGGCGCTGAACTTCATCAACGCCGATCTGGTCAACACCTATCGCGTGCAGCAGCATGTGGTGTCCGGGTCGATCTCGGGTGACTTCGGCGAGTTCTTCGAGCTTCCCGGCGGTCCGGTCGATTTCGCGATCGGTGCGGAATATCGCAAGGAAAAGAGCGCCTTCGTGTCCGATCCGCTCGCCCAGCAGGGCGCGCTGGCGGATCTCGCGCAGATCCTGCCGGAGCGTGGCAGCTTCGACGTGAAGGAGGCGTTCGGCGAATTGCGCGTGCCTGTGCTGCGCGATCTGCCCTTTGCCGACACGCTGGAATTCAACGCCGCGATCCGCTTCTCCGACTATTCCACCGTCGGCAGCACGACGACCTGGCAGGTTAGCGGCGTGTACGCCCCGGTGCGCGACATCCGCTTCCGCGGCGGCTATTCGGAGGCCGTTCGCGCCCCGAACGTGACGGAGCTGTTCTCACCGCAGAACGGCACCTTCTCGTTCATCGACGATCCATGCGATCCGGAGAACCTGCCGGAGGGGACGCAGTATCGCGTCGCAAACTGCCAGGCGGCGCTGACCGCCGCCGGCCTCAGCGCGGCGCAGATCGCGGCGTTCAGCCCGACCAGCGATCCGCAGGCGACGGCGAGCCTGCCCGGCCGTACGGGCGGCAACAACGATCTGCTTCAGGAGACGGCAAAGACCTGGACGGTCGGTGTCGTCCTGCAGCCGCGCTTCGTACCTGGCCTGCAGATCACGGCGGACTGGTTCAACATCCGTCTGCAGGATGCGATCAACACCCCGGAGGCGCAGCAGCTGGTTGACCTGTGCGTCGATCAGCCGACGCTGGACAACGTCTATTGCGCGAATGTCTCGCGGTCTGGGGAGACCGGCTACATCAGCGACTATTTCGTCGGCCCGCAGAACGTCGCCGAATTCCGGACGCAGGGTCTGGATGTCACCGCCAATTATCGCTTCGATGCCGGATCGGTCGGCGTCTTCAACCTGAAGCTGGTCGGCAACTATCTCGATCGGCTCGATTTCGTGCCGACGCCGGGGGCCGAGCGTGAGAATGAGCTGATGCTCGCGACCACGTCCCGCCTGGCGCCCAAGTATAGCGGCACGTTCGACCTGACGTGGACGCAGGGCGCGCTGACGCTGAACTACGGGCTGAACTATTTCAGCAAGTTGCGCCGCTTCACCGAGGATGAGGTGAATGCGAACCCGGACATTTCGGACCCGAAGTATATCTTCTACCGCGAGCGGTGGGAGCACGACATCCAGGCTTCGGTTGCGGCGGGCGAGCAGGTCAACTTCTACGTCGGCGTGAACAACTTCACGAACAAGACCGGTGACGTGGCCAGCGTGCGGTATCCGTATTCGCCGATCGGGCGGTACTTCTACGCCGGTGCGCGCATTGCGCTCGACAGGCTCTTCTGAGCGGAGCGAAGGTCAATCGGAAACAGGAAGGGGCTGGGACGGCTATGGCGCCCCAGCCCCTTCGTTTTTGTCGGGTGACCGGTCAGCCCGCCGCCTGCACCATGACGCGCTGGCCCTCGGCCTCGACGATCGCGTCCTTCAGCGCCGCCAGATACCCGGCGACGTCCCCGGCGCTCGACGGCACCGCCTGGCGCAAGGTGATGAAGCCGTGGATGTTGCCGACGGCCTCGCGATACGTCACCGGCACCCCCGCCAGCACCAGCGCGGCGGCATAGGCGCGGCCCTGATCGCGGATTGGATCGAGACTGGCGGTGATGATCACCGCAGGCGGCAGGCCGACCAGCTCGCCGACCATCGGTGAACCCTGGAAATGGGTGAAATCCGCCTGATAATGTTCGGCGAACCAGATCATGGTTTCACGTGTCAGCAGAAAGCCGTCAGCGAAGTCGTTGAACGAGGGATATTCCTTGTTCATGTCCGCCGCGGGATAGATCGGCGCCTGAACGATCACCGGCACGTCGGCGGCGTTGTCCCGCAGGCCCATCGCTGTTGTGATCGTCAGGGTGCCTCCAGCACTGTCCCCGGACAGCACCAGGCTGGTCGCCGTGCGCCCGAGTTCGGACGGGTTCGAGGCGACCCAGCGGGCGGCGGCTTCGCAATCCTGCGGTGCGGCGGGCCAGCGATGTTCGGGCGCGAGACGATAGTCGATCGAGACGACCGGAAGGTCGAGCTGCCGCGACATTTCGGCGGTGAAGCTGGCATGCGTGTCGATATTGCCGATGACGAAGCCGCCGCCGTGGAAGAACACAACCACCGGACCCGGCTCACGCGTGGCGCGCACGTCGAACAGCCGGGCCGGAATGTCGCCGGCCGGGCCCGGGATCGTCAGGTCCTTGATTTCCGCCAACTCACCGACGGGAGGGTCCGCCACATCCTTCATGGCGAAGTACATCGCCCGCGCCGCTTCCGCCGTCCCCTCGTGGGTCTTGGGGCCGGGCACAGAGTTCAGATAATCGAGAAAGCCGCGCACGTCTGGACGGACATATGGTCCTGCGGCGGGCGGCGCTCCCTGGGCTTGCGCGTCACGGACTAGCGTATCGGTCATCGCCTGATCTCTCCTTGAAGCTTCTTTTTGTATGGTTCGCTTTTGCTACCTATCTTGGCGCAGATGATCGCTGTCGTCCATCACCCTCGTTATGTCACGGCTGCCCCGTCGCGAACGACCTACCGCTGGGGCAAAAATGGAGCGATTCGCGATCTGCTGATCGCCGAGGGACCATCGATCGGCTGGCACGAGCCTGTGCCGGCGCCGCGGTTCTGGCTCGAGGCCGCGCATGACCCCGGCTATGTTGCCGAGGTGCTGGAGGTGCGCGTTCCCAAAGAGAAGGAGCGACGGATCGGCTTTCCCGTTACCCAGGCCGTGGCGACACGCGCACAGCTGGTATCGGGTGGTACGTATCTGGCGGCCCAGCTCGCATTGCGGCACGGCTTTGCCGCCAATACGGCGGGTGGCAGCCATCATGCCTTGGCCGAAACCGGCGCAGGCTATTGCGTATTCAACGATCTCGCGATCGCGGCGCTGCGATTGGCGGATGAGGGCCACCGCGTTCTGATCGTGGATGTCGATGTGCACCAAGGCGACGGCACCGCGGCACTTACGGCGGGTCATCCGAACATTGCGACCTATTCAATCCATGCGGAGAAGAACTTCCCCGCACGCAAGGCGCGGTCCACGCTGGATGTGCCGTTGCCCGACGGTGCCGTCGACGGCGACTATCTCGATGCGCTGGCGGTCACGCTTCAGCCACTAATCCGGGCGTTCGTACCTGACCTGATCCTGTATCAGGGAGGCGTGGATGCCTATGCAGGTGATCGATTGGGGCGGCTTGCGTTGACCGATGCAGGGCTCGCGCGGCGTGACCTGCTGGTGGCCGAGCTTGCACTGGCGGCAGGCCTGCCGCTCGCAAGCACGGTCGGCGGGGGCTATGGCGATGCCGTGATGGCGATTGCGCGCCGCCACGTCGACGTGATTCTCAGGCTCGGCAACGCCTATCAGGCGGCGTGGCATGACGGTGCTGCAATGTCGGGACATCGCGGGGTTACATCCACCGCATAGCCGGTCGGCATGACGATCCCGTTTCTCCTGTCGATTGCCGCCGCGCTGACGGGCCCCGCGCTTGCCGGGTCGCGACAACCGCGTCCGGCGCTCATCGAATTGATCGGACAGGCTGATTTCGAACGGGTACTCGCCGCAAACGGGATGTCGGAGGAAGGGATCGCAGCGCTGCGCGGCCTGCGCCCGGCGGCGCCGATCCGCGACGTGCGAAGTGCCGAATGTGCCGTGATCGCGGCCGCCGCCGAACGGCCGCTGGACGTCATGCGCCTTGCCGCTGTGCTCGCGCAGCGTGATCAGGCCATCGCGGACCAAGCGACCTGGCACCGCACGACCCTGATCGCGGCGCTGGGTGCGCTCGGGCCGGCGGACGGGGCGATCTTCCTCAGATTGGTCGGCACCGGTTCCGGGACGGGAAGGATCGAACCTCCCGGGCCGCCACCACCGGACGTTGGCGGGCGAGGGGAGCGACGCCCGTTTGACGGGCCGCACGGTGAACAGCCACCCCCGCCGCCCGGCGGCTCTCGTTCAGCGAACCACTCAGCCGGTCCGCCGCAGCCATCCGTCTGCATCCCATAAGGAACATCACGGCATAAGCGACGTAGAGCGGCGATGACCGCCATTCTCTGGTTCCGCCAGGATCTCCGCCTGTCGGATCAACCCGCTCTCATCGCCGCCGCTGCACACGGGGAGGTCGTTCCTGTCTATATCCTTGATGATGAAGGTCCTGGCGATTGGCGGATCGGGGGTGCGCAGCGCTGGTGGCTGTACCACAGTCTGCATGCGCTCGATCAATCGTTGCGAGCGCTTGGCAGTCGCCTGATCCTGCGGCGAGGACCGGCGGTGCCTACCCTCCGAGCACTCGCCGCGGAGACAGGGGCCACCGCAATCCACGCTGTGCGCCACTACGAGCCCTGGTGGCGGAACGCCGAGCAGGTATTGGGCGATCAGCTCACCTTGCACGAAGGTAACCACCTCTATCCGCCAGAGCTGGTGCGAACCGGGGGCGGTGCGCAGTTCCGAATCTTTTCCGCCTTTTACAGAGCCTTGTCAGCCGCTTTGCCGCCGGATGAGCCGCTAAGCGCACCTCAGACATGGAACAGTCCTCCGACCTGGCCGGAAAGTGAGGCGCTTGCTGACTGGGGATTGCTTCCCTCCCGACCCGATTGGGCGAAAGGTTTTGCCACTTGGACCCCGGGGGAGGCGGGCGCATGGGCGGCCGTGAGCGCCTTCTCCGTGGTTCTTTCGACCTACGCGGACAGTCGAAATCTTCCCTCGGTCGACGGCACGTCTCGTCTGTCGCCGCATCTGCATCATGGCGAAGTATCGGCGCGTCATGTGTGGCATGCATTGGCCGTTGAGCAAGGGGAAGGCGGGGAGGCGTTTCGCCGCGAGCTTGCCTGGCGGGACTTCACATCCGGGCTGATCCTGGCGATGCCGGACTATGGCGAACAGAACGGGCGGCCGCGCTTTGACCGCCTTCCTTGGCGCCGCGCGCCTGACGAGCTGAGGGCGTGGCAGCGGGGCCAAACGGGGTATCCGATCGTCGATGCTGGCATGCGCCAGCTTTGGGCGACAGGCTGGATGCACAACCGGGTACGGATGATCGCCGCCAGCTTCCTCGTGAAGCATCTGCTGATCGATTGGCGCGAAGGTGAACGCTGGTTCTGGGATACGCTGGTGGATGCGGACTACGGGAACAACAGCGTGAACTGGCAATGGATCGCCGGTTCCGG
>JBELMF010000097.1:0-13022 GCA_042096015.1 Sphingomonas sp. | reverse complement strand
CTTCGTCAGCCTCGCCTCAGTGTTGCTCTGGCTGCCCTTTGTCCACGAAGCCTAGTCACGTAATGATCGTCCATCGGCGTGGCGTGGTGACTGTAGCAATGCGGCCCGCTGCCGCGCGTGCAGGTGCATGTTGGTGACAGCGCAGCGGTACCGTTCCTGAGCAGACGTATTGCAAAACGTTGCTGCCCGCACGTTTGCCGTTCTGCGCCGCGCAATCCGTTGCTTTGCGTCACATGCACGTAACAACAATTCTGCATCGGCCTGCGCCGGGGTGGGATCGTATAGATAATGATCCTGTGGAAAGCGCAATATCCGGCATTGCTGTGCAGTGCGGGAAAGGCGCGGCTGTGCGACGGCACAGCGCGCTAACGCGGCATTTCTTCAAGGATCTGGACGGTCTTTCCTGGGAGGAACGCTTACAACTTGCCGGATCGCTGATCTCGCCAAGTATCGAACGAGGCAGGTGAACCTCACCATCCGAGACCCTTTGGTTTTCGGAAACGCAGGCGCTTGCGCATCACCGCGAACGGGCGGTGCTGGAACGAAAAAAAGGGGTCAGACATGAAGCGCACCATCGGCCAGCACGGTCGCAACAATCACCTGCTCGTGGGTGTCGCCATCGCGGCACTGCTGACAGCGCCGGCGGCAGCCCAGACGGCGCCCGCCCCCGCGACCCAGGTGGACGCGGCCACAGCGGCTGCGGACGCCACGGTCGGCGACGACATCGTGGTATCCGGCTATCGCCGCAGCCTGGAGGAAGCGATCGACCTGAAGCGCGACACGATCGGCTTTTCGGACTCGATCGTCGCCACCGACATCGCCGATTTTCCCGAGCAGAACCTGTCCGAAGCGCTGCAGCGCGTGCCGGGCGTGACGATCGAGCGCGAGCGAGGCCTGGGCACCCGCGTCAACGTCCGTGGCCTGCCGAGCGAGTTCACGTTCGTGTCGATCAACAAGCTGGCGACCGCGTCCGGCTCGGGCGGCCGTGACGTCGAGTTCGACATCTTCGCTTCCGAGCTGATCCAGTCCGTCACCGTGCAGAAGTCGCCCACCGCGGCGGACGAGGAAGGCGGCATCGCCGGCTCGGTCTATATCCGCACCGCGCGGCCGTTCGACAATCCCGGCCTTCGTCTCGTCGGCAGCGTGGAAGGCGCGTACAACTCGATCTCGGAGAAGATCGACCCCAATTTCTCGTTTCTCGCCAGCAACACTTTCGGCGATTTCGGCGTGCTGATCTCGGCCGCCAAGCAGCAGCGCACCAACCGGACGGATTCGAACTCGGGCATCAACTTCCGCCCGATCGCGCGCTGGACCGATCGCACCGGCACCACCTATCGAAACCAGGCGATCTCGGTGCTCCAGCGCGACGCCGGCATCACTTTCACCGAAGACCTCAAGAACCGCATCGTATTCCTCGATAAGGTCGGCGATCGCGTTTACCAGAACGACCAGGACCGGCTCGGCCTGTCCGGATCGGTGCAGTACAAGCCAAGCAACAGCTTCAGTCTCTCGTTCGACGCCTTTGTCGGCTCATACGACACCACCGAGGACGAATATGACGCCGCGGGCTATTCGGCGTCGAGCAACTCGACGCTCGACACGATTCACGATTTCGACGCCACTACCTTGTCCGACGACGGCATCATCGTGCTGCGCGACGTTTCCTACACCAACACTCAGCACGAATTCCTGAGCAAGGAATATATCAACGAGACCGACTATCGCCAGTTCGGCACCGAGATGAACTGGGAAACGGGCAACTGGAAGATCAACGCGCTGAGCGGCTATTCGGGCGCCAGAAAGACGCTCGACTTCGCCAATCTCAAGCACGTCGCCTATGCGCCGTCGCGCACCCGCTATACCGAGAATGGCGGCGAAACGATCCCGAGCGACGATCCGCGCACGATCGACATGTACAATGCGCCGAACAGCTACCTGTTCGAGGCGTATGAGACCACGCGCGAACGGATCAAGGACGACAAATACGCCGCGCAACTCGACGTCAGCTACAATTTCGATTCCTCGGTGCTCAAGCGCTTCAACTTCGGCGGGCGCTACACCAACAAGAGCAACGAGCGCGAATATGGCGAAGAGAAGATCCAGGGGCCGACCCGGGGCAGCACCGCTTATGTCAACACCCGCACGCTCGCCGACAACCCGCTGACCGACGTCACCGACATCGTCGGCGGCAAATCGTACCAGGCGCGCGACCTCAGCTGGGCGCAGGTCTCGAACGAATATGCCCGCGACTTCTTCCGCCCCGACGGCTTCGTCACGCCGTTCAGCGACGCCAATTACTACAAGGTCAAGGAAGAGACGATCGCCGGCTATGCGATGGTTGATTTCGAGTTCGACGTCACTGTGCCGGTGTTCGTCAATCTCGGCGGTCGCTATCTGCGCACCACGATCAACTCGGAAGGCTTCCACCAGGTCCAGAACCCGAACGGCACCACCGGTTTGTCGCCCGAGCCGATTTCGAGCGAGGGCCGCTACGAGAAGTTCCTACCCTCGATCAACGCGCATGCCGAACTGACCGAGAGCCTGTACCTGCGCGCGGCGGCATCGCAGACACTGATCCGGCCCGCACTCACCGATCTCGCCTACAAGCGCACCGCGAGCTACAGCAGCTATCGGTTCACCGACGGCAATCCCGGCTTGAAGCCGACCTATGCCGATCAGTGGGAAGTCGGCGTCGAGAAATATCTCGGCCGTGGCGGCATCCTGGCAGCGTCCTATTTCTGGAAGAAGATCAAGGGCGTGGTGCAGAGCGAGCTGACCGGCATCGTCGAGGACGTGACGGTGTATAACGCCAACGGCACGGTCAACGGTGTCTATGATTTCGACGTCTACCAGCCGGTCAACGCCGAAGGCTCGTACAACGTCAGCGGCATCGAGCTAAACGCAGTGATCCCGTTCGGCATGTTCGCGCGCTGGGCGGACGGCTTCGGCATCAACGCCAACGTCACCTTCCTCGACAGCTCGCTGACCGGCGAATCCGACCTCGGCATCGACACCGCGCCGATCGGCCTGGCCGACAACACGTACAACGCCACCGTCTTCTACGATAAGGGCCCACTTTCGCTACGCGTCTCGTACAACCGCAAGGGTGCCTATGTGGAGCGGATCGAGCGCAACATGTATCCGGTCTACCGCGACGCTTATGGCCAGTTCGACGTTGCGGCGAGCTACCAGCTGACGCCGAACTTCCGGGTCGAGCTGCAGGGCATCAACGTCGGCAATGCCAAGACCACCGGCTACACGATGGATCCGTCTTTCCCGACCACCTATGAATTCTCGGGCAGCCGGATCAGCCTGGGCGTGCGCGCGCAGTTCTGACCCACGTCGGGCCCCTGCTGCGGCGCGGCGGGGGCCTAATCCGCGAGCTGTGCGTGTGATACGATCCGAAAGACGGCTTGTACGCCGATGGCTCTCTTGCCCGGCGATGATCGCGTGAGCATGCCAAATGGTGCGGCGGCGTTTTGCAACCCGCTCCGCCGACCCGCAGGATGCGACACCATCGCCGAACCGACGACCCACTGATCTGTCCGGAGTATTCTTCCATGCCCCCTCGCATCGTTCTTGCCGCACTGCTCGCTGTCGCCGCCCAGCCGGCGCATGCGCAGGAGGCCGCGCCCGATCTGTCGCGCGCGGCGCGCGGGGACGTGCGCTTGCCGGGCGGCGCACGCCGACTGCCTGGCGACATGCGCGAAGCCTATCGCAAGCTCAGCGCCGACGGCGAGGTGCGCAACGTCATCCTGCTGATCGGGGACGGCATGGGGGATTCGGAAATCACCGTTGCGCGCAATTATGCGGAGGGCGCCGGCGGTTATTTCAAGGGCATTGATGCCCTTCCCTTCACCGGCCAGTACACGCATTACTCGCTGGATCGCGCGACGGGGAAGCCCAATTACGTCACCGACAGCGCGGCGTCGGCGACGGCCTGGGCGTCGGGCGTGAAAAGCTACAATGGCGCGATCGGCGTCGATATCCAAGGCAAGCCGCACCAGACCCTGCTGGAGCGGGCCAAGGCAGCCGGCCTGGCCACCGGCGACGTGTCGACCGCCGAGATCCAGGACGCGACGCCCGGCGCGCAGATCGCGCATGTCGTCTATCGCAAGTGCTACGCGCCGGCGGAAACGCTCAAGACCTGCCCGCAAAATGCGCTGGAGAACGGCGGCCCCGGGTCCATCACCGAGCAATTGCTCGATACGCGCCCCGACCTGATACTCGGGGGCGGCGCCGCGAGCTTCGCGGAGGCCGCCAGCGCTGGCAAGTGGAAGGGGCGCACCCTGTTCGATCAGGCAAAGGCGCGCGGCTACCGCGTCGTGCGTACCGCCGCCGAACTGGACGCGGTGACCCGCGCCGACGACCGCCAGCCGCTGATCGGCCTGTTCGCCGACGGCAACATGCCGGTGCGCTGGACCGGGCCACAGGCCAGCCATCACGGCAACATCGACCAGCCGGCCATCACCTGCCGCGACAATCCCGCCCGCACCGCGGCCCTGCCGACGCTAGCTGCGATGACGCGCAAGGCGATCGGCCTGCTCAAGGCCAAGCCAAAGGGCTTCTTCCTCCAGGTCGAGGGCGCATCGATCGACAAGCAGGATCATGCCGCCAACCCGTGCGGGCAGATCGGCGAGACGGTCGACCTCGACGAGGCGGTGCAAGTCGCGCTGGAATATGCGCGGGCCGATGGGCACACACTGGTGATCGTCACCGCAGACCATGCCCATACCAGCCAGATCGTCGGCAACGGCACGCGGGCACCAGGCCTCACCGCCGCACTGAACACGCGCGAAGGCGGGGTGATGACGGTCAATTACGGCACGGCCGAAGAAGGATCACAGGGCCATACGGGCACCCAACTGCGCATCGCCGCTTATGGCCCCGGAGCCGTGAACGTGAGCGGCCTGCTCGACCAGACCGACCTGCACTACATCATTCGCAACGCGCTTCGGCTTCGCTAGTAGCCGGTCGTTGTCGGGCAGACGGCGATCTTGGTGCGCTGGCGTCATCGAAGGAGCGGCAAGGGTCATTGTCTCTGCTTGAGCATGCCATGGCAGCCATCCGGCCCCCGATCACATGAACCATCGGTTGGGTCTGCGGGAGCCTCACCGATGTCGGGTGATCGCCTGCAATGACTTTCAAATAGCCAGCGCGCTGGCGGATAGCATCTGAAGGGCGCGCGCGATCAAAGCTCAGGAGCGTCATCGACCTGTCGCATAACCGGCGGAAAGAGGTAGGATGGCCACCATCACGAACGCGTCGGCGGTCGCGCCGCACCTTCACGGCAGCATCCATCCTGCCGGGCGCTGGATCTTTGCCGCGCTGCTGCTCGGCGGATTGCTTTATGCCGAGATCAGCATCGTTTCCGACACGAGCTAGGTGGGTGAGCGGCTCGCGCTGAGTGTTCCTGTTCCTTGGCCTTGCGCTCGTCATTGCGCTCGGCTTCGAGTTCGTGAACGGCTTTCACGACACCGCCAACGCTGTCGCGACGGTGATCTACACCCATTCCATGCCCGCACCGCTAGCGGTGGTCTGGTCCGGTTTCTTCAACTTCCTCGGCGTGATGCTGTCCTCTGGCGCGGTCGCTTACTCGATCGTCACTCTGCTGCCGGTTGACCTCGTGCTGCACGTCGGAAGCGCGGCAGGCTACGCGATGATCTTCGCGCTGCTGCTCGCCGCAGTGGGATGGAACCTGGCTACCTGGTATGTCGGCCTGCCCAATTCCTCCAGTCACGTGCTGATCGGCTCGGTGCTTGGCGTGGGGCTTGCCAACCAGCTGCTGTCGACAACGCCGGGCGGCACCGCCGGGGTTGATTGGGCACAGGCGGAAAAGGTGCTGGCCGCGCTGCTGTTCAGCCCGGTGCTCGGGTTCGTCGGCGCGTTTGTGCTGCTTCTGGTGATGAAGCGGCTGATGCCCGATCCCACCCTTTACCGGGCACCCGATGTCGGCCGCCCGCCGCCGCGGGGTATCCGGGGCCTGTTGATCTTCACCTGCACGGCCGTCAGCTTCGCGCACGGCGGCAACGATGGGCAGAAGGGCATGGGGCTGATCATGCTGATCCTGATCGGCTGTGCCCCAACCGCCTATGCGCTCAACCGCACCGTGCCCGAAAGCGCCACGCCGTCGTTCGTCCAGGCGTCGGCAGCAGCCGAGCGCGCCTTTGTGCGCCAGGCGGCAGGTAGCACGGTGTCGCTGGATGACGCGCGCGCCGCGCTGGCCGAAGCCTTGCGCAAGCGCGAAGTGCATCCGCAGCGCACCTTCGCCGCCCTCGCTGCCATCACCGGCGACGTGTCCGACCGGATCGACGCTTATGGCTCGCTGCGCAAGGTGCCCGCCGCCGAGACGCCGAACCTACGCAACGACATGTATCTGGTGCTCGACGCCGCGCACCTGGTCGAGACGAATGAGACGGCGCGCAATCGCATGTCCGCCAGCGAGCTCGACGCCGTGCAGCTTTACGCCGATCGGCTGGAACAAGGCACCCGCTACATCCCGAATTGGGTGAAGGTGGCCGTGGCGCTGGCGCTTGGGCTCGGCACCATGGTCGGCTGGCGCCGGATCGTCGTCACCGTAGGAGAGCGGTTCGGCAAGACGCATCTCACCTACGGAATGGGTGCGTCGGCCGAGTTGGTGGCAGCCTCGACCATCCTGCTAGCCGAGCGGTTCGGCCTGCCGGTATCGACCACGCACATCCTGTCGTCCGGCGTCGCCGGCGCATCGGTGGCGAATGGTGCCGGACTGCAACAACGGACCATCCGCAACATGGCGCTGGCCTGGGTGATGACGCTGCCGGTCGCAATGCTGCTCGCAGGCTTGCTTTATTGGATGATGCTGACGCTGATCTCGGCCTTCGGACTGTGACCGCTGAGAGCGCTATAGGAGTCTCTGCTTCCACCGTCAGCACATGAACTATTTTCGTGGCCAGCATCCAGCGTCAGCTCTTCGACTTTACGGATTTCCCTTTCCACACGCACCGAAGGTGAACGTCACTGCGCGACCTCCTGAAACCAACCGGGACCGGCTGGGTGGACAGATCATGGTGGTTCCAGCCGCGCGTGTCAGTCCGGCGCCCAGGCTCCCGCGCGGCCGCACAACGCCCACGGGAAACGTGTCGCGCAGCGCGGCCACGCTCGTTCATGTCCAGCAAGCCTATCCGCTGCTGCGCGACGCAGCGATATCATGCGACGATGACGGCTGCGCCCTGACCGGGCTGATCCTGCCACCGACGGATCAAGCCTATCTCGACCAGCGCCAGGAGATGTTGCTCGGCGGACTTGCGGCCATCCTCGCCACCCACGGTTACCAGACAAGCGCGCCGGTCCATCTCGATGAAGTCGAGAGCAACACGTTCCGCTTGCGGGTCCATATCCTTCAGCGATCCGATTGACGCTCGACGGCGGCGCGTGCGTCCGTCCCCCGGCATCGCTGCCCCTCCCGCATCGATTTCCGAAGCTCAGCGGATCTCACTGATCGGCAGGAATAAGCTGCAGACCATATTCAGGATAGTTGAACATTGCCTTGAAGACGAAATGCGCGTCCTCGAAGGTCTTGTCCACGTCCACCGCCTCTTCCTTGAGCATCTCGTCGAGAGAATAAGCGAATTCTACCGACAAGCGCGTTCGCCGCCGCAAGACGGCCCGGTCAACGTGCGGCAGATAGGCATGGTAGAGGTCAGTGAGCAGGTCCGTTACCAGATTGTGCGAGAACAGGCGGATGGGGGTCAGGTTCGGCACCGCGTGCAGTGATCGCATGATCCACAAGGCGCCCGGTTCGCTGCTCGTGATCGCATGCATGTCGCGCAGCAGGTCGATCGTGCGGTCGGCCAGCACCGCCAGCCCGGCACGCGCGTAGAGCGCGATCCATGCTTGCAGCGCGACGTTCTGACGCTCCATCAACCGCTCGGCCAACGCACCGATCACCGCATATTTGTCATCGAAATACCGGTATAGCGCCGGCGGCGTCAGGCCTGCACGCTCACAGATGAGATTGGTCGAGATCCGCTCGATGCCGACTTCGCCCAGCAGTTCGCCGGCCGCATCGAGCAGCATGTCATACGTGCGTTTGGCGCGGGCCTGCACCGGCTTTCTGTGCGTCAACAAACCGCGCTCCCCCCTCTGCCATCAAACCGGAACCGAAGTGTCATAAAAGTGATAGCGATCGCTATCATATGACCTCCCCGTAGAAGCTCAAAGGGGTCACAAAATAATGTCGGTCAATCCTCTGCGGCGTGCCCTGCTCGGCGCGTCGGCAACGATCGCGCTCGTCGCCGCCACGCCGACCTGGGCGCAGACCAGCAACCAGCCGCAGGACGGCGCGTCGATCCCGGCGAACGAGCCGGCGCGCGGCACCGGCGGCGCTCAGGCGAACGATCCTGACGGCGGCAGCGAGATCATCGTCACCGCGCGCGCCGGTAACGAGAACCAGGCCAAGGTCGAGGCGAGCTACGCCATCTCCACCATCTCGTCCGAGATGCTGAAGATGAAGGCACCTGTCGGCGTCGGCGAGGCGCTGAAGAACGTCCCCGGCTTCTGGGTCGAAAGCTCGTCGGGAGAGACCAGCGGCAACATTCGCGTGCGCGGCATTCCAACTGACGGCTATTCGCAAGTCGCGTTGCTCGAGGATGGCGTCACGATCCAGCACGATCCGGGCCTCGGCTGGCTCAACGGGGATCAGTCGCTCCGCATCGACCAGTCGCTGGAGCGGGTCGAAGTGGTGCGTGGCGGCCCGTCGTCGCTCTTCTACTCCAACGCGCCCGGCGCGGTGGTGAACTTCATCACTCGCCGCGGCGGTGACACGCTGGAGGGCCTCGTCCGCTACGAAGGTGCGGACTATAATTCGCACCGCGTCGACGGATGGGTCGGCGGCCCGATCGCCAACACCGGCTGGAACTTCTTCGTTGGCGGTTTCTACCGTATTTCGGACGGCCAGCGTCACACCGGCTATCGCCTCGGCGAAGGCGGGCAGATCCGCGGCACCTTGTCGACCGATTGGGACGGCGGCTCGTTCATGGTCAGCGTCAAGCATCTCGACGAGCGGGTCGAGAATGCGATGGTGACGCCTTTCGTCAACAATGCGGACGGCGATCCTGTCGGTGTTCCCGGCTTCGACGCGCTCGACAATACGATCGCCGGCCCGGAAACGCGCTTCTTCACCTTCCGCACGCCCGGCGGCAGCTATGATTTTGACGCCGGCGTCGCCAACAAGGCCAGGATCACGCAGGTGACGATGCAGGGCCGCTTCGAGCTCGGCGAGGATTTCAGCCTGCTGCAAAGCCTGCGCTATCGCGACAGCTATCAGAAGCGCAACAGCATCACGCCGCGCTCGATCTTCAGCTATGACGATGTACTCGCATCGCTGCGCAGTACCTTCCGGCTGCCGGCCGGCGCGCCGCTCGGCCTCACCTACACCAACGGCGGTGGCGCCTTCTCGAACACGCAGAACGGCAACGGCCTGGTGCTGCTCAATCTCGCCCGCTCGTTCACCGTGCCCGAAAGCGAGCTGATCAGCGACACGCGCCTGCAGAAGACGTTCCAGGCCGGCGGCCAGCACGATTTCGCGCTCGGCCTCTATTATGCCTATGTCGACGAGGATTATAACGCCACGTCGGCGTCGATCCTCACCGACGTGAAGAACAACGCCTCGCTGCTCGACGCGGTCGTGCCCGGCGTCGGCGGCGCACCCGGCACGGTTCTCACCGAGGGCGGCGTGCTGAGCTACGGCACCGAATTCGGCTATTCCTCGGGCACGTCGCGGACGATCGCGCTCTATGCGTCGGACGAATGGAAGATCACCGACAAGCTGCGCCTCGACGGCGGGCTGCGCTGGGAGCAGGTGAGCGTCAACGGCGTCAGCGAGGGCAGCCGCACGGCGAACCTCAACCAGAGCCCGACGGTTGCCGACGATGCGGTGACGGTGGGCAACGGGGTGTTCACCCCGTGGACCGGCTCCAACGACGATCTCGCCTGGTCGGTGGGCGTGAACTATCAGTTCCAGCCGAGCTTCGGTGCCTTTGCGCGCTACACCTCCACCTATCGCCTGCCCGGCGTGTCGAGCTTCTTCGGCGCGCCGACCCAGGCGCCCGTCACGCAGCAGATGAACTTCCAGGAAGTCGGCCTGAAGTTCGATCGCCGCAACTTCAACCTGTTCGTCACCGGCTTCCGCACCATCTACGAAAGCTATCAGATCAGCGACTATCGCCAGAACAGCGCGGGCCAGTTCGTGCTCAACACCTTATTCGCCGATACCGAGACCTGGGGTGCCGAGGTCGAGGGCACGGTGCGGCCGGTACCGTGGTTCGACCTCCACGCCAACTACACCTACCAGCGCGCGCGCTTCACCGACATTGTCTATCGTGACGCCAATGGCCGGCTGTTCGATTATTCGAAGAACCGCCTGGTCCGCGTGCCGGAGCACCAGTTCCGCATCACGCCCGGCCTCAACCTGTTCGACGATCGCTTCCGCCTGGAAGCCGACATCTCGCATTACGGTCAGCGCTGGTCGGACGTGGCGAACCAGATCAACCTGCCGGCCTATACCACCGTCGATCTCAACGCGCGCCTCGACGTCACGCCGGCGCTCAGCTTCAACCTTTACGTCAACAACCTCACCGACACGATCGGCCTGACAGAGGGCAACCCGCGCGCCGGCTCGATCCAGAACGAGGAAGTGGGTGACGCGGTGTACATCGCGCGCTCGATCTTCGGCCGCAGCGTGCGCGGTGCGGTCACTTTCCGCTTCTGATCCGCACTACCCCCCCTTTGCACTCCGGGGCGGGGTCGTTTGGCTCCGCCCGCCTGTCTCCCAGTTCCAGGACCGCGCCGATGATCGCCGAAATGAGCAGACTTTTTCTCGCCGCCGCATTTCTGATCGCGCCCACCGCGCTTCCCGCGCAGACACTCCCGGCCTGGGACAAGGTCCCGCTCGCCAAGAGCAAAGAAGCGCCCGATCTGGTCCTCACCGGCACCGTAAACCGTTCAAATTACCAGCGAAATGTCGCGGTGCCGTTCACCGTCCCCAAAGGCGTGACGCGGATCGCGCTGGAACTCACCTACACCCGGCCGGACGGCAAAACCGTGATAAACCTAGGTTTATTCGACGGCGAACGCTTCCGCGGCTGGAGCGGCAGCAACAAGCACGCCGTCATCCTCGACGAAAACAGCGCCACCCCCTCCTTCACCGCGGGCCCGATCGGCGGCCGCCGCTGGGCGCTCGACCTCGGCGTCTCGTACATTGATGAAGGAACAACAAGCACTTACACCGCGAAGATCTGGTTCTGGCGGCCCGGCGACGTGCCCGCCGTCTCCACCTTCTCGCCCGAGCCGCTCAAGGCGGACCGCGCCTGGTACCGCGGCGATCTCCATCTCCACACGGGCGACAGCGATGGCTTCTGCGACAGCCGCCGCGGCCGCTCGGTCCCATGCCCGATCTACCGCACCGTCGATGCCGCCGAGAACGCCCGGCTCGACTTCATCTCGATCACCGACCACAATAATGTGGGTCATTACAATGCGATGCGCGAGCTTCAGCCGTTCTACGACAACGTGCTGCTGATCCCGGGCCGCGAAATGACCACCGAGCAGGGCCACGCCAACATCTTCGGCAGCACCGAATATGTCGATCACCGCCTCGGCGAGAAGTCGATGCCCGACATGACGACGATGATCGATGCGTCGCACAAGGCCGGCGCACTCGTCTCGATCAACCATCCCGGCGCGCCAAACGACCATCGCTGCCGCGGCTGCGGCTGGATCGCGCCCGCGCCGACCCGCGCCATGGTGGACGCCTTCGAGGTGATGAACGCCGGCAACCTGTGGAAGCAGCTCGCCGGCGCCGACCCGATGGAGGATGTCGCCATCTGGGAGGCGGAGATCGCCAAGGGCCGCCGCATCACCGCAATCGGCGGCAGCGACAATCACGATACGCAGCTCGGCCGGCTGGGCGTCGGTTTCCCGACCACGGTGGTCCGCGCCGAGAACCTGTCCGAACGCGCGATCCTCGACGGCATCGCTGCCGGCCACGTCTGGCTCGACTTGACCGGCAAGCCGGGTCGCAGCTTTGACCTAGTCGCGCGTGGCGCCGGCGTGGAAGGCACCCTCGGCGATAATTTCGCGCTGGCCAAAGGCCAGGCTTTTATGATGGACGTCGCTGTGGGCGGCAGCCAAGGTGCAAACTTGGTCGCGCTAGTGGACGGCAAGCCCAACCCGGCGTTATCGGTTAATGGCCTTTCGAATTCGCAGGTTTCGCTGTCATGGATTAGCGACGGCGGCCACCACTGGATTCGTTTCGAGGTACGCGAAGGAGGTAGGCGCGTGTTAATCACGAACCCGGTGTACGTGAACTATGGCTCATAACGGCCGTTTTCTCGGCAGTCGCGTGCCGTATTTGCAACAATCTAGAAGGTATTGAAGGCTTCACGGCATAGCCGCCCGCACCATCGACTAGCTCAGGAGATTGGTGATGTCATCGTTGAGTACGCGGAGCGTGATCCACCAAAATTGCGCGTCTCGGCACCTGTCCGCATCGCATGCCAATCGATAGCTGCAGATGTCGGCACTCCCGTTCGCAACGGCCGCTATCGACGAATTGCTTCTGATAGGAGACTGTTCGCAAAGTCCCCGAGTCGGCCACTCAGGCGGGCGTTCGGAGCCGGGGGGCGAACGGCAGGTTTCAGGATCGATCAACGGCAGGCTGAACGGCTGAGGTGGGGCGCGTAGCTGCCATCGGTTCGAAGTGAACAAACGTCCGCTTACGCCGGCCAAAGGCTCGAAAGCGGCCATCCCGCTTACCCCCCTTCTTACCTAATGCATTCGGTTCAATGTGACCATTCTGTTTAGCGTGCGCGTCGGCGTCAGCCCCCTTTGACGTGCAGGATGATATCGCTTGAGGCTCGCCGGTACGCGCTAAGAGTTCGCGGCGGATTAGCGAACAAGCCCCAGAGGCAGCGGATGGTCGTTGGCCAACTGATCTGACCCCCATTTCACCGGACGGGTTCAAGCGGTTGCAGAAACCAGTGCGC